>JACPRN010000190.1 GCA_016189945.1 Betaproteobacteria bacterium | reverse complement strand
GTCAGCCCGGCAAGCGCAGCAAAGCGCGGGAAGACGCCGGCGGATTTGCGCACCGGCCGGCGCCGCGACACATGGAAGCACACCAGCAGCAGCAGAAACATCCCGGTGGCCACATGCGCGGCGATCGCAGCCCAGGCAAGCGCGTCGAGCCCCGCGCCGACGCGCGAATCGAGATACGCCTGCAGAGCGGACAGCTCGCGCCAGAGAAAAAACGCCGTCAGCGCCACGATCGGCAGGCGCATCAACGCGTCGTAGTACTTCGAGTCGGTCAGTCGCTGCATTCTTCCGCGACGATTCTAGCATCGGCTGCTCCGAGCGGTCGGGCACGAGCCCAAGTGCTCCCACGTACTCCCAGGGACCGGGTTCGGGGGTTCGAGCAAGCGCCACGGGAACCGAGGAATAAGCGTACTCGCTGGGTCGGGTTCGGGCCGGGTTCGTTCGTCCCAGGGTCGGGTTCGGCCGGGTTCGAGTGAGCGCCACGGGAACCGAGGAGCGTACTCCCGGGAGTCGGGTTCGGGCGAGCGCACAGGAACCCAGGAATAAGGGAAAACCCGGGTCGGGTTCGGTATACCTTCGGTGGTCGATTCGGTTCCCGACCCGCTCTCACGCCTGAACACCAGCGGTCGGAGCCGTCACGTCGCGCTTGAACACCAGCGGCCGGGAGTGCTGCTGCCGTCGCGGGCACTTGATGTTTCAACCCCAAGTGTTTCAACCCCCAGGCCGCGTTCGGTTTTCCAGCCGCCCTCGCGCGCGGCGCTTCATCCTCGCGGTTTGATCCTCGCCACTTGATCCTGGCTTGATCCACGCGGGCTTGATCCACGCCCTTGACAGTTAACCCCATAGTGACTAGGGTATAAATACAAGAGGCACTCCGGGTCGGCTGGTAGGGCCCGGAATCAAGAAGAGCAGTAACGACCGCTTTGCCGATCGCGTAGAACCATCGGTCTGCCTGTCCGGCCTGCCAGTTGCGGGCTGACCGGAGTCGGTGAAGTCTGCACGCGATCGGGCAAAGGCTTGCACGCGACAACTATTCGACTTTCAGGGAACTCGCCATGTCACGTTCACTTCGCGCGTTGATGTTTTTCTGCTCGATGCTGATTTCCCTTTCGGCCTTTGCGGTCCCAGTGATGGAGTCGGTGACCGGCGACGTGAGGGCCGGACCGACGGCCGCCGCGGCGCGCGCCGTGCGCAAGGACCAGCGCGTCGATCCCGGATCGGTGATCGTCACCGGCGCGAAGAGCATCGCCATCATTCGCTTCGACGACGGCCAGGCGATCGTGCTCCAGGAGAATTCCGAATTCAAGATCACCGCGTATTCGTTCGTCAGGGACGATCCGAAGAGGGACAGTTTCGTCGTTGACCTGGTCAAAGGGGCGCTGCGCTCGGTAACGGGGATACTCGCCCAGCGCAGCTCGCGCGCCTACGCCATGCGCGTCCCGCAGGCGACGATCGGCATCCGCGGCACCGACTTCATGGTGGCCCTGGTCAACCCGGCGTACCTGAGCGTGCTGAGCGGAACCGTCGGCGTGACCAACGCCGCCGGCGCCGTGGCCTTTGCCGCGGGGACCACCGCGACCGTGGCGACCGCAACGACGCTTGCGGCCATCATCCCGGTGGCCGCCCTGCCCGCCTCCGTAGCGGCTTCATTCACCCAATTGAGTTCGATCGCCGTCAGCGCGGGCGCCGCAGGCACCGGGGCAGGAACCGGCGCCGGTGGCGGAGCTGGCGCCGGTGGCGGAGCGGGCGCAGGCGCCGGGGCGGGTGCCGCAGGCGCAGGCGCAGGTGCCGCAGTGGGTGCGGCCGCGGGCGGCATAACCCTCGGCACCGTCGGTATCGCGGCGGCGGTGGTGGGCATCGCGGCCGTTGCCGCATCGCAAGAAGAGGCCGCGCCGTCCTCGCCAGCCACCGGCACTACCGGGACCACCGGTACTCAGTGACGGGGTGAACAGCCTGGCCCCACCCGGCGCCAAGCGGCGGGTGGGAACCGTTGCCGTCGATCGGTTGCTGGGATAAGTTCGCCGCTCCCCCGGCCGCAGCGGTACGCTGAGGATCCTCAGGCCGCGGGAAAGAGACCGTTCATTCCCTCGCAGATCGCGCGTATCGGCACTGCTTCCACGCCATCCGCAATGACGTAGCGCTGCGAACCCGGATACACGACGGCGATCCGCTCGAGGCCCAAATCCTCCATCGCGATCCGAATGGAAGGCGTCATGGCCGGGGCGTCGACTCGTTTGCATTCGACGCCGAACATGCGGTCGTCTTTACGCAGCAGCAAATCGATTTCGGCACCCTGGTGCGTGGCCCAAAAATACGCTTCGTCGGGCGCGGCCTCCTTGATGATTTCCTCGATCGCGTAGCCCTCCCACGACGCGCCGCATTTGGGGTGGTTGAACAGCTCCGCTTGCGTGCGGATACCCAGCAGCCGATGCAGCAACCCCGTGTCGCGAAAGACGACCTTCGGCGATCGTACCTGACGCTTTTTCAAGTTCGCGTGCCAGGGCTCGACCTGCCGCACCATGAACGCGTCGGTGAGCAGATCAAGGTAGCGGCGCGCGGACGATTCGCCCACCCCGAGAGAGCGCGCCAGCTCGGCTGCGTTCCAGATCTGGCCATGACAATGCGCAGCCATGCTCCAGAAACGCATCAGCGTTGTCGCCGCTATGCCAAAACCTAACTGGGGAATGTCGCGTTCGACAAACGTCTGAACAAAATCCCGCCGCCAAGCGGCGCTTTGTTCGTCGCTCGGCGCAAGAAACGAGGGCGGAAAGCCCCCTCGCAACCAGTGCTCCGACAGGCGGCTGACACCGATTTCCTCGAGGCTGAATCCGCTCATCAGCACCCGCGAAATGCGCCCGGTGAGCGACTCGGAAGACTGGCGCAGCAGGCCGGGCGAGGCGCTCCCCAAGACCAGAAACCTGGCGGGAAGCGGCACCCGATCGACCAGCACGCGCAGCACCGGAAAGAGCTCAGGCCGGCGCTGCACTTCGTCGATAACCACCAAGCCGCGCAAAAGCTCCAGCGCCGCCATC
>JACPRN010000189.1 GCA_016189945.1 Betaproteobacteria bacterium | reverse complement strand
GGCGAGCAACAGCATCGGGGCGGTCGACGCCACCGGCCCGCTCGACGGCGAGACGAGAATCGACCCGGCGGTCTCCGGGGTCGTCCCCGACTGCACCGAGCTCGAGGAGGAGCAGCGGATCTTCTTTGATGCGGTTGGCGACTTGAAGACCGTGGAGGACAGAGGCGTCGGATTTCCCGAGTGCCATTTCGACCTAGGCTTGAGGGGCAATCGATGAGGCCGATTTCTCTGGCGATGATTGCTCGCCATGGCCTGCCGGCCCTGCTGTTCTGCGCCGCCGCCGCGCTTTCGTTTGCCTATCTTTCGCCGGGCGAGAACCACGAGCAGCGCGGCACGATCCGCAAGCAGTCGGATCGGTTTTCCAACATCGTGCTCACCACGCAGCACGGCAAGCCGGTGCGTTTCTATGACGACCTGATCAGGGACAAGGCGGTCATCATCAACCTCATGTACACCGGCTGCGGAGACATCTGTCCCGCGAATAGTGCGGTCTTGGCCAAGGTGAACGACCTGCTCGGCCAGCGCATGGGGCGCGACATCATCATGCTGTCGCTTTCCATCGATCCGATTGCCGACACCCCGGAACGCTTGAAGCGCTATTGGGAGGCGTTCGGAGCGAAGCCCGGTTGGTTGTTCCTAACCGGCGAGCCCGCCGAGATCGATCGGCTGCGCCGCGAACTCGGCGCCTACGACCTCGATCCGGCGATCGACGCCGACCCGGCGCAGCACTCGGGTTTCATCACCATCGGCAACGACCGAACCAATCGTTGGACCGCGCTGCCATTGCTCATGCACACGCCGCAACTGATGGGGACGATCCTGCGCATTTCTCGCGAGGGGTAAGATGGCAGCCGACCGTGCCCGGAAAACCTTTACCGCAGGAGAAGACGATGACGGGTGCCGCGGCTGCCTTGTGCGTCCCGCTCGCATTTATGCCGGCTGCACTCCTCTGCGGCGAGGGTGTCGAATCGCCGAGCACTGCGCCGCCGCTGGCGCAGATATCGCCGCGCGCGCAATTGCCCCGCGCCGGCCGGGCGTTCGGCGCGCGTTCGCATGGCATCGCGGAGCGCGGCCGCGAACACTACGCGACTTACTGCACGCCATGCCACGGCACTCGGGGAGAGGGCGACGGCCCGCTTGCGGACGTACTGGTTCCGAGGCCGGCTCGTCACAGCGACGCGGCGTTCATGAACTCGCTCTCGGATGAGCACCTGTTTCGGCTGCTCAAGGACGGCGGGCCTGCGCTGGGGAAGTCGCCGCTCATGGGCGTCTGGAGCAGGATCCTCTCCGACGAACAGATCTGGGACCTGATCGCCTTCATCCGCTCGCTTGCCAGACAAAGCGACTGAATGGAATGCGTTTGCAGGCCGCCGGCTACCATCACCCGTCGCGCGAAATTCGCAGGATCGTTCCCACAAGCTGCGGCATGTGCATCTGCAGCGGCAGCGCCGTCCAGCGATCGGTTCGGTCGTTGCCGACGGTGATGTAACCCGCGTGTTGGGTCGGGTCCGCGTCGACCGCTGGATCGAGATCGTAAGCCCCGATCTCGCGGCGCAGCCGATCGATCTCGGCGGGCTTGCCGGTGAGGAAAAGCCAGCCCGGTTTCGCGCCGAAAGCCTCCCAATAGCGCTTCAGTCGTTGCGGGCTATCGGCGATCGGAACCGACGAATGGCACCGCACGCGGTCACAGGCAGGACCACGGAATGGCGGTCACGCGCTGGTGAAGCGCCAGCGGGGCGGGACAACGGCAGACAAGATAGCCGTGCGGCGCGCGTTTCGGGTGCTCCTCGAGGAATGCCCGCAGGTGACGCGCATCGGCGGATGACGGACGTTCGGTCCATTTGACTTCGATCGGCACGATGCGCCCGCGGCGCGAAATGACGAAGTCCACCTCCGCGCCGGCCTTGGTGCGCAGGTAGTGGAGGCGCCCGCCACCCAGGTATTGCAGCCGCTTCCACAGCTCGATCCCCACCCACTGCTCGAATATCGGACCAGGATTCGCCCGAACCGTCGCCGGCTCCAGCGGCAGCTCGGCGGCCGCATTGCGCACGCCGACGTCGAATAGATAGAAGCGCTCGGTGGACAGCACGCTCTTGCGTCGGCTACCGGAAAATGCCGTCACCCGGAAGCCCAAGAACATGTCTTCCAGTAACTGGTAGTAGCTCTTGACCGTGGGCAGGCTCACTCCCGCCTCGCGGGAGATGGCGGCGTAGTTGATCATCCGGCCCGCCTCGGCGGCCGCAAGCTGCAGGAAGCGCGCGAACGCGGGCCAGTCCTTCACCAAAGCCTCGCGCCGCAACTCCTCCTCGAGATAGAGCGAGGCATAGGCGCGCAGAAGTTCGGGCCGTTGCCTTCTGGGAGCGATGGCAATTCCGGGCAGCTCGCCGAAGGCGAGCCTTTCCAGCAGCTCGACCCCAGGAAACCACGGCTCCCGCGCTCGGCGCGCGGGCAGCGCAAGGGGCGACGGCGAATCCGATATCGCCTGCTCCCCACTCGCAGGCGGGCGCTCGAGCAGCATGAGCGGGTACAAGTGATGCAGGAGGCTTCGGCCTGGCAGCAGGTTCGCGCCGGTCACGCGCAGCTTCCTCGCGGAACTGCCGCACAATACGAAGCGCCAGCGGCGCTTGTCACCATCGTACAGGTGCTGGACGGCGTCGAAGATGGCAGGGACGTTCTGCGCTTCGTCGACCACCACGATGGCAGGCCGGCGCGACTTCGGCAGCGCGCGACAGCGCTGCACGAGCAGGTCTGCGTTGCGCAAATGCTCCACACGCTCGGCAGGCCGGGAAAAATCCAGCCACAGCGAAGCCTGCGGCAGGAGCTTGCGCAGCAGCGTGGATTTTCCGGTCTGGCGCGCGCCGAACACGAGGTGCACGAAGGGCGCCGCGAATTGGCGCGCCCACAGGGGTTCGACCCAGCGACCAAACATATATATGACTTTATAAAGGTCCGACTATTATAAAGTCAGATTTGCCGATCGTGATGATCAATGTCCAGCGACGTTTGAACCTCCGGGGCTCCCGCCTCGGCTTTCGCGGAATCCGTCCAACGGCGCTTCTTCGGAGGTTCCCTAGAGGGATTGAGCCGCCCGCTGCAGGATCTCTTCGGGGAACGGTACAGCGCGCCGCGTACCGGTGTCGATGAACAGCGCCACCAGTTCGCTGCTCGCCACCTCGTCGCCCGTTTCGTCGTCGTACATCCGGTGGATGAACCGCGCCATCTTCCCTTTGAGTTCCACCAGCTCGGAGGTGATGCGGATGAGCGCGCCGGCGTGCAGCTCGCGCAGATATCGCGTGCGCTGCTCCACCGCCGCCATGCCGCGCCGGTTGGCCTTGAAATAAGCCGGCGTCAGCCCGATGCTGGCGTTCAGGTGCCAGGTCGCCTCGTCGAAGCGTGCGGTGTAGAACTGCACGTTCATGTGGCCCATGTGGTCGATCTGCCACGGATAGACCACGCCGCGATAAGTCTCAACCTCCTTCGCCATTACTCAATCCTCAATCGACGAAATCACCGATGCTGTTTCTTGCCTTTATCCACAAAAAAGCAAATTCTCGCCACGACCGTCAACGCGCACCCGATTTGCGCCTAACTCCTCGTTTCCAGACCCCTCCTCTAAACCTCCGCCAGCGGCTCGCCAAACCCCAGCTCGCGCCGCAGCGTCGAGCAGATTTCCCCATGGGTGCAATCGGCCTGCGCCGCCGCGGCCACCTGGTCGAAGAGATTGCGCTTCGGATCGTTCGCCGCGCGCGCAAGCTCGTCCAGCGCGCGCTCGACCGCGTCGCGCGAGCGCGAGCGTTTCCAGCGGCAAAACGCTTCGAGGTGCCCGCGCATGCGCGCGGGATCGGGCCGCTCGAGCGCCCTGCGCGCCCCGGCCTCCTCCTCGGCGCGGTAGGCGTTGACGCCCACCACGGTCTGCCCGCCGCGCTCGACGCGCGCCTGGAACGCGCGCGCCGACAAGCCGATGCGCTTTTGCACGATCCCCTGCTCCGCCGCCCGGTACATGCCGCCGGCGGCCTCGACCTCGGCCATGATCGCTTCGATCCTGCCCTGCATCTGGTCGGTGAGCGACTCCAGGTAATAGGCGCCGCCGAGCGGATCGATGACTTCGGTGAGGTGCGCCTCTTCGCGCAGGATGTTCTGCGTGTTGACGGCGATGCGCGCCGCTTCGGCAGTCGGGCAGGAAAGCGCCTCGTCGTAGCTGTCGGTATGCAGCGACTGCAGTCCGCCAAAAATGCCGGCCATCGACTGAACGGCCACACGCACGATGTTGTTCAAGGGCTGCTCGCGGGTGAGATCGGCGCCGGAGGTCTGGGCGTGGAATTTGAAGCGCCACGCGCGCGGGTCCGTGGCGCCGAAGCGCTCGCGCGCGATTCTCGCCCAGATGCGCCGGGCGGCGCGAAACTTGGCGATCTCCTCGAAGAACGATATCGACACGTCGAAGAAGAAAGTGAAGCGCGGCAGAAAAGCGTCGGGGTCCATGCCGCGCGCGATGCAGTCCTCGGCGTATTGCACCGCGCTCGCGAGCGCAAACGCCATCGCCTCGGCCGGTGTCGCCCCGGCCTGCTGCATGTGCTGGCCCACCACCGACAGCGGGTTCCATTTCGGCACCTGCCGCTGCGTGTACTCGATCGTGTCGATGAGCATGCGGCGCGCCCCGGGCAGCGCGAGGCGATAGAACATGTGGTTGGCGACGAAATGCGAAAGGTAGTCGCTTTGGTTTGCCGTGCCGGCGATGGCCTCCCAGGGAACGCGGCGCCTTTTCGCCACCGCGAGCAGAAACGCGAGCAGGGTGAACGGCGAAGGGTCGTTGAGCGCGGTCGAGATGCCCGCGAGGTCCACGCCTTCGAGGCAGCGGTCCAGATGCTGCCATGTGTTCACGACCACGCCGCAGGTGCCGAGCAGCTCCTCGTGCACCTGGTCCATGTCGTAGCCGCGAAACACCGAGTTGCAGGGCAGGAGCGAGATGGCGCTCGTCCCTTGAGCGAGCAGGCCGCGCAGGCGGGCATTATAGTCCTCGGGCGTGCCCAGCCCGATCAACTGGCGCTGCGCCCAGGCCTGTCCCCGGTGCATGGTGGCGTAAATGCCGCGCGCGAACGGCGGTTGGCCCGGGAATCCGAGCCGCTCGGCATAAGCGGCGCCGTCCCAGTCCGCCGGCGTGTAAAGGGGCTTCACCGCGATGCCGGAGCGGTTGATGGGATCGCGCTCACCGGCGCCGATCCGGCCCGCGTACTCCTCTTCCCAGCGCCGCCGTTGCGCATCGAAATCGGGCGAGAAATCGGGGTCGGAGTAACTTTTCATGATGCGTTCTTCGGTTTGCGATATTTCCGCTATGGAAAAGTCACTCTGACCCCAATTTCTCGGCGCGCACCCGCGCCGCCAGCTCGCGCACGAAGCGCGCAATCGACTCGAGCGAAGCGCCGGGATGAAATACCCGCGCCACGCCCGCTTCGAGCAGCGCCTGTTCATCGCCGTCCGGGACGATGCCGCCGACGATTACGCCGATGTCACCGGCCCCGGCAGAGCGCAGCGCCTGCATCAGCTTCGGAACGATCAGGTGATCGGTCGCGAGCGATGAAATCCCGATCACGTCGACGTCTTCTTCGAGCGCCAGTTTCACCACGGTCGCGATCTCCTGCCACGGCGGCGTGTAGATGATCTCCATGCCGGCGTCGCGCAGATGCGCCGCCACCACGCGGCTGCCGCGGTCGTGGCCGTCGAGGCCGATCTTGGTGATCAGTACCTTGGGCGGGTGCGCGCTCATGTTCTGGGGCAGGAATACCACCTCGGGGCGGCATCGTCAACGCGACGCGGTCACCACCAGCGCCACGCCCGCGATGGCGATCGCCATGCCCGCGAGCGCGGCAGCCGACAGCGTCTCGCCGAACAGGAGATACGCCAGAACCGCAGTCGTGGGCGGGACAAGGTAGAACAGGCTCGCGATCCGGGTCGCCGCCCCGCGCCGGATGAGCAGGGTGAGGAGCGAGATGGCGCCGATCGAGAGCACGACGACAAGCCAGGCCAAGGCGAAAATGAACTCGCCGCTCCAGTCGACCGGCGCGGATTCGGCTGCGATCGCGAACGGCAGCACCACCACGGCAGCGGCGACGAACTGGATCACGGCGCCGGTGCGCAGGTCGAAAGCGCCGCAGAAGCGCTTCTGATAGACGGTGCCGACGGTAATGGAGGCAAGCGCGAGAAAGGCGGAGGCGAGCGCGCCCGGCGAGAGCCCGGCAAGCGTGATTCTCTCCATCACCACCAGGGCGACGCCGCCAAGCCCGAGGAGCAGCCCGAGCCACTGCCGTGCCGATACGCGCTCGCCGAGCAGCGGCGCCGCCGCGAACGCGGTGAAAATGGGCTGCAAACCGGCGATCAAGGCGATCAATCCGGCCGACATGTTCAAATCGATCGCCAGGAACACGCCGCTCAGGTAACCGGCATGCAGGAGCACGCCCGAGAGCGCGATATGCGCAAGCAGCCGTCGCGAAGCGGGCCAGGGCGCGCCCGATGCGAGCGCAATGGGCAGCATGAGCGCGATCACGAAAGCGAATCGGAGCGCCAGAAAAGTCATGGGCGGCGCATAGGGCAGGCCGAACTTCACGCCGACAAAACCGGTGCTCCAGAGAAAAACGAACAGCAGCGGCATCGATCGAACCCAAAGCTGTTCGGAGGAAGTCATGGCGAGGGTTGCGCGGGCGTCCGCTGCGCGTGGGGAGAGTGCATTATCTTTTATTTATCAAAATGATACATGTGTGTATTTGCTCACATCAAGCGCCGGGTTTGCGGGCGCCATCCGGCCATATTGCTGTAACTTACTGAAAATACACATTTCCTTCCATTCCACCGGATGGGGATGGTGCGTCGCAATAAATTTTGCTTGACAGCAGCCATTTTCGCCTTAGAATGTGAATTGTTGCGGTGCAATACGCGCCTCGGCAAGATCCAATCAGCAACCATTTTTTACCAAAGGAGAGATCCCTATGACCGTCGCCACCGAACAGTTCGCCAGCGCCAACAAGGCCGGCGTTGAAATGCTGCTTGGAATCGCCAACACCCAATTTGCCGCGTTCGAGCGTCTGTCGGCGCTCAATTTCAACGCGACCAAGGCCGCGTTCGAAGCCGGCATCGGTCAAACCAAAGCGCTGCTCGGGGCGAAAGACATTCAGGACCTGGTGAACCTGAATGCGAGCGCGGCGCAGCCGAACCTGGAAACCGCGATCGCCTACTCGCGCAGCGTCTACGAGCTGGCCACGCAAACCCAGGCCGAGATGACCAAGCTCATCGAATCGCAGGCCGCGGAGTTCAACAAGAACATGGTGGCGTTCCTCGACCGCGTTTCGAAGGCGGCCCCGCCGGGGTCCGACGTCATCGTCGCCGCCGTGAAATCGGGAATCGCCGCGGCCAATTCGGCGTACGACAACATCGCCAAGATCTCGAAGCAAGCCACCGAGATGGCGGAAGCGAATTTCGCCGCAGCGACCAGCGCTGCGAAGGAAGCAAGGAAAAAAGCCGCTTGAGGCTGACTGGCTACTAAGCGCGCCCCTTAGTCCTCCTCCTCCTCCTCAAGGGCGCCTTAAAACCCCGGCGAAAGCCGGGGTTTTTCGTTTATCTGCCGCCCGCGGCCGAAGCCGGCCGAATCACTTCACCGCCGGCTCCCAGGTTCCCCCCAGCGCAGCCACGCCGCGCTTGAGGTCCTCGATGGCTCCCGGCACCTGCGCCGGCGCTCCGCGCACGCCCAGCTCGATGTGGCGGCGCTCGCCGCCTTCGCCGACGCTGGGCAGGCTGAAAGTCTTCAGGCCGGGATAGCGCGCCTCGACTTCGATCATCAGCGGCGTGACCGCGCTTTCGGGCAACTGGTAGACCATGATCGAGGCCTCGCCCTCGGGCTTGGCATTGAAGAGCTGCGCGTAGCGCTTGTCGAGCACCCACTCGACCATCGGCCAGGCCATCACCGGAAAGCCGGGGACGAAGTGATGATGGCCGAGCGAGAACCCCGGCACGCGGTTGTACGCGTTGGGGATGATGATCGAGCCGCGCGGGAACACGCCCATGTTGAGCCTGAGCGCGCTCGTCTCGGCGCCCCAGCGCGCGCGGATTTCGGCTTCGGCCTCGGGGTGCAGCGCGAGTTCGACCCCGGCCGCGACGGCTGCGCAAGCGCGCGTGTGGTCATCGGGGGTCGCGCCGATGCCGCCGAAGCTGAATACGACGTCATCGGAGGCGAAGGTGCGTTTCAGCGTCGCCGTGATCAGCGCCGGGTCGTCGCCGACGTAGTGCGCCCAATCGAGCCTGAGTCCGCGCGCGGCGAGGATTTCGATCAGCTTGGCGAAATGCTTGTCCTGGCGCTTTCCGCGGAGGATCTCATCGCCGATGATCAGCGCCCCGATGCCCATTCTTGCGCCCAGCGGTATGCGAGACTACGCGACCGTCGAACCGGAGGGCTTCTTCGCTTCGCCGGGCACGGTGTCGGGGATCTCCTCCAGTCGCGCAAGCCATGCGGCAGCCTCGCCGTCGCTCGGCGCGCGCCAATCGCCGCGCGGCGAAAGCGATCCGCCCGATCCGACCTTGGGCGCGTTCGGGATCGCGCTGCGCTTGAACTGGCTGAGCTGGAAGAAACGCCGCAGGAATACTTCCAGCCATTTTCTGATTTCCCCGATCGAATATTCGCGCCGCTCCGATTCCGGAACGTCCGGCCACGCGCCCACGCCGCGTTCGCGCCACGCGCTCCAGGCCATGAACGCGACCTTGGCCGGATCGAAACCGAAACGCAGCGTGTAATAGAGATTGAAGTCCTGCAGCTCGTAGGGTCCGACCACCGCCTCGGAACTCTGCGCCGGCTCGCCGCCGCCGGTCGCGCCGCCGGGTACGAGTTCAGGGCTGATCGGGGTCGCAAGCACCGCTTCGAGGACCTTGCTCGTATCCTCGCCAAGCTGGCGGGCCGCCGCGACATGGCGGATGAGGTACTGGATCAGGGTCTTGGGCACGCTCGCGTTCACGTGGTAATGCGCCATGTGGTCGCCCACCCCGTAGGTGGTCCAGCCGAGAGCCAACTCCGAAAGGTCGCTCGTTCCCACCACCGGCGCACCGTGCCGGTTCGCGATCCGGAACAGGTGGCTGGTGCGCTCGCCGGCCTGCACGTTCTCGAAAGTGAGATCGTGAACGGGTCTGCCCTGCGCATAGGGGTGACCGATGTCCTTGAGCATCTGCATGCATGCGGGGCCGATGTCGATCTCCTGCGCGGCTGCGCCGATCGCAGCCATCAGCCGCCGCGCCTGCGAGAGCGTGCGCTCGCTGGTGGCGAACCCCGGCATGGTGACGCCCAGGATGTTCGACCGCGGCAATCCCATCACGTCCATCGCGCGCGCGCATACGATCAACGCCTGCGTCGAATCCAGTCCCCCCGAGACGCCGATCACCACTTTTTCTGCACCCATCGAGCGGAGCCGCTTTATGAGCCCCTGCACCTGGATCTCGTACACGTCGCGGCAGCGCGCGTCGCGCGTCGCCGGATCGCTGGGCACGTACGGGAAGCGCTCGAAGCCGCGTTCCAGGAGCAGCGTTCCCTGCGAGGGCAGTCCGGCGGAAAAACGCACCCGCCGGTAGCGCGCGATCTCCCCGGCGTGCCGGCGCGCCGACTGCGCGAAACTGGTCTGCCGCGAACGGTCCTGCACCAGGCGGTCGAGGTCCACGTCGGCGGTGATCAACTGCGAGGCGTAGGCGAAGCGCTGCGTGGAGGCCAGGCGCGAACCGTTTTCGTACACCATGCCGTGGGCGTCCCAGGCGAGGTCGGTGGTCGATTCACCGAAGCCCGCCGCGCTGTAGAGATAGGCGGCAAGGCAGCGCCCCGACTGGTTGGCCACCAACTGTGAACGGTACTCGTCCTTGCCGATGGTGATGTTCGAGGCCGACAGGTTCGCGAGCACCGTAGCGCCGGCGAGCGCGGCGAAGGAGGAAGGCGGAATCGGCGTCCACAGGTCCTCGCAGATTTCCACCGCGAGCGCAAACAGCGGCTGGTCTTCGGCCTCGAATACGAGGCGCGCGCCGAAGGGCACGTCGTTTTGCCCGGCCAGATCGATCGCCTCGCGGTTGGAGAATTCACCGGGCGCGAAATGCCGCAGCTCGTAGAATTCGCGGTAGTTGGGCGGATAGGTCTTGGGAACGACGCCGAGGATCTGCCCGCGGCAGACGAGCGCCGCGCAGTTGTAGAGCAGCCCGTCGATTCTGAGCGGCGCGCCGACGACGGTCAGCAGGTTCAACGCGCGCGAAGCGGCGGCCACCTGCGCCAGCGCCGCGAGCACGGCCTCCTGCAGCGCCTGCTGCTGGAACAAGTCCTCGCACGAATAGGCCGAGAGCCCAAGCTCGGGGAAGACGACCGCCATCGCCTTGCGCGCGGCCGCCTCGCGCATCAGCGCTACGGTCTGCGCGGCATTGAAGGCGGGATCGGCCACGCGCACCTCGGGAACCGCGACCGCGACGCGCACGAAATTGTGCCGGTAAAGATTGAAGAACGATCCCGGCTTGCGTTGTTTTTCCATACTCGATCCGTTTTTCATTCGCTTGCGCGCCGGCTTGCGCCCTCGATCGGCGCGCTGCGCAACTCGCGCAGCCGTCCAAGTCCATAGTGGATGAACGCCAAGGCGCCGTAGACCGGCGCAAAGAATCCCAGTACCGGCACGTGGCCCGCGAGGGCTACGATCAGCCCCAGGCCGAAAAGGGGACCCCGGTCGTCGTGCACAATCAGCGCCAGTTCCTGTTCACTCGCATGCTCGCAGAGCGCATCGTAGCGGAATACGCGCTGGTTGAGGTAGCCCAGAAGCACCGGGGGCAGGACGGGCCAGGAAAGGGGGAAAAACCACAGCGGCAAGGTCACAAGGGCGAGCGCGGCCAGCCACGCGAGCGAGGCCAGGCTGTTCCAGGCGCTGCCGGCGGCGGTGCCACCCCGGCGCCGATCGAGCTCCGGGTAGTCGCGCCCGGCGACATGGTTGACCATGATCGGCATCGCGAACATGCCGATGATGAGCACGGCGGTCACCAGCACCAGCGGCACGAACACGAGCGCGAGCACCGCGGCGCCGATGTGCGCGGCGATGAGCGCAAGCGGCCAGTACTCGAACATCAATTCGACCAGCGCGGACTGGCGCAGCGCGGCGTCGATCGCCTGCGCGGCCCGCGCCCAGAACGCGAGCGCCAGCGCGACCCACAGCAAAAGCGAGACCATTACCGGCCAGATCATGAGCAGCAGCATGCGCGGATGCGCAAGCGACACGAATCCCCGCACCAGTGCATGCGCCAGCAGCGTCGATTCGGTTTTCAACGGCCATTCAAAGTGGGCTAAGTGCGTTTGCGGCCTTCGGCGGGCTTGAACGGAAGCTTGGCCGGCTTGTGCGGTCCCCAGACGCGGCTGAAATAACTGTCCGCAAGCTGCAGCGCACCGACCGGATTATGCGCGAGCACGCGGTCCTTGGCGACAAGCGTGGTGACTAGTCCCGCCGAGTGGCGGGCAAACAGGCTGTCGTGCCCCACGCACAGGCCGAGGATCACGTTCAGCTCGCAGCCGGCGCGGTTGAGCAGCTCGGCCTGCGAGACCGGGTTGCACATCGCTTCGAAATTCCCCGGGTTCACCTTGTCCTCGTCCTTGAGGCCGATACGCTCCTTGGGAACGCCGCCGTGCTTGCAGGCAACCGAGGCGACTTCCAGGCCGTGGCTCTCGAGTATCGCGGAGAGCACGTGGCCCAGATCGACGAAGCTGATGCACATGGCGATGCCCACTTTGCGGAAGCCCATCTTCTTCGCGAACTGGCACACCTCTTCCACCCGGGTCCACCTGCAGTAGCCCTCGGCTTCGACCTGCGCAGCGGCCCGCGCGACGCGCATGTTGAAGGGCTCGCTGGAGGATTCCCACGCCTTGGCGATTCCGCCGGGATCCACCTTGGAGGGGCAGAACGCGGGGCCGCGCAACTCGCCTTCCCCCTGCCTGCACGCGCGGATCGTGCCCGGACAGTAGGAACAGCTCGGTGTCTGATAGGTCATGTCAATACCTCGCCTCGATGCGCCTCAGCTCTTCGGAGGTGATGGCCTCGCGCCGCTTCAAGTTCCAGGCGCCCTTGCCGATCCAAGCCTTGAAGCGATTCAGATTCTCCTGCCTTTCCTTGTCGCTCGCTCCCAGGTAGAGGTACATGTTCCCGGGCTTCCCGTCCTTGGTGTTCTTGCCGTCGTCCAATCGCCGCATCATCGCTCCCGCATCCGGCCAGGCGATGAAGAAAAGCAGGTCGGCGTAAGTGTCCATGCGCGGGCCCTTGCTCATGGCTTTGAACTTTTCCTTGTTCTCTTCGAACTCTCCGAGATAAGGCGAGCCGGCACCGTGGCATGCGGCGCATTTTGCCTCCCACAGCGGCCGCATGTCCTTGCGGTAGGTCAACTGCTGCGCGAGGGCGGGAACGGCAAACAGCAACGACACCAGGAAGGAAATAGTCGGTTTCAGCATCTTCACCTCCTCGGGGCTCGGGCAGAATCATTTTCGTTCGAATCTGTCCAGGAGTGTAAAGCCCGGTAGCGCCGAAGTCGATCCCGGCGAGGCCTGCAGCGATCGACCGTGCCCGACCACGCCATGTGCACCTTCCTTCAGATTCCGGTGCCCTGCCGGCGGAACAGCGCTTGCCGACCGGAACTGCGCAAATAGGGTTTGCCGGAACTGCCGCTATTGCGCCATTTGTCATTAAGTAATACCATTTTGCACTAAGTATTACCTCCGCAGGAGCCCAGATGAACAGCAGCACGCTCACGGTAAAAGGCCAAGTCACCATTCCGAAACATCTGCGCGACTACCTCGGCCTTGCGCCCGGGGACAAGGTGAGCTTCGAATACACGGCTGACGGCGCCGTGCGAATCACGGCCTCCAGCATGCGTGCGCGCGGCAAGCGAAAAAGGCCGTCCCGCTTCGCTGCGCTGCGTGGGTCGCGCAAGACCGGTATGCGCACCGACGAAATCATGAGCCTATTGCGGGGCTACGACAGCGACGCCCGCGACCCGGGATTTCGTTCCGGGAAGAAATGATTCTCGTCGATACCTGCGTCCTTATCGACGTATTGGAAGATGACCCCCGCTGGGCGGACTGGTCGCAGGCGCAACTGGAAATCTGGAGCGGACGCGGACCGCTGCTCATCAATCCCGTTATCTACGCCGAACTTGCTGCGTACGCGTCGAGCAAGGAAGCGTTGGACGCAGAAATCGCCACCGCGGAATTGCTGATGCGCGAAATCGCCCGCGATGCTTTGTTCCTGGCCGGTCGCGCCCACGCGGCCTATCGTGCGCGAGGAGGCACTCGAGGCGGGGTGCTCGCCGATTTCCTGGTTGGAGCGCACGCGGCCATCGCCGGCTGCCCGCTCCTCACGCGCGACCGGGGGCGTTACGCAACGTATTTCCCATCCTTGGTGCTGGTCAGCCCCGGCAAACAGGGCTGAGCAATTCAGCGCTAGGGCGCGGCTTTTGCGCATGACCTCGATCGACCGCCCAGTCGGTAATGTTTTCCCTGGTTCCCGTGCCGTCAGAATGTCATTTTTCTCGCAATTGGCAGCGGCGGCTCGCCGCCACCCGCTGGGGCGGCCGCCTGAGCGCGCTAGAGGAAAGCAGAATGTCGCGGAGATATTACGGCTTCGCGTATTTCTCCGCGCTCATGATTTCAACTGCCACAAACGGCTCGTCGCCTTCGACCCAAGCATCGTGCCCGGGCGGGACGGTGAAGGACTGGCCCGGCCCGATGGTCTTTTTCGTTCCATCGTTCATCCGGACCGCAAGACGGCCGGAAACCGCGTAGCCGGCGTGCGACAGTTGGCACGATTCGGTCTTCACCACCGGCTTGATGCATTCCGACCAGCGCCAGCCGGGCTCGAAACGGAAACGGCCCACCGTTAGAGCGTCCAACCGAACGATTTCGACGCGCGTCTTGTTCGGAGTGCGGACTTCGTCCGGCGTCTGGTGCGATTTGACTTCGAAGTTCTCGATTGCTAATGGCGCGAGCATGGTTATCCTCCTGGAACAGGATTGATCGTGGTGGAGGCCGGATTCCCGGCCGTCCGGTGAGACCCCGCAGCCGGGGGTTTGTTCCGAAAGCGTGGCCCCGACGATATAGGTCGTCCTTCGCTTCCCAGTAGCCGAAAGGCATGCGCAATTCGTAGAGCAGCGCCCCGTCCACGTAGCGGCACTCCTTCGCCTTGGTTTCGGTCTCGTATTCGGGCACGAACACCAGGTCATGCGAGCGCGCCCAGTCCTTCAACAGATTCTTGAACGCCTCGCGCACCACCGATTCGCGGTACGTGCCGGCGGCCTTGCGAATATCCCCGCACCCGAAATCCGCAGCCAAAAAAAAGCGGGAACGCGGCGGCGAGCGCCCTCATCCAATGCGCGAGACCGAAGATGGCAAACGCTGCGATCCAAGCGGCGATGCCGTTCTCGGATCGGGCAAGGGACGCCGAACTCGCGGCGCGCTTCGCGGCATTCGAGACAAGCCTGTGGCCGCAACGACGAACTCTTGCCCTAAACCCACTTGTACTGGAGAACTCAATGAAACCGATCAAACAAACCCTCATCGCGGCCTCGATCCTGGCCGCGTTCCTGGCGCCGGCTGCGCCGGCGTTTGCGCAGCATGCCGAGCATGTCGTCGTTGCTCAGGCGCCTGCTGCCGCGAAAGTGGCCGAAACCGCTGCCGCGCTGCGCGACTTATGGGTGGGCCACACCTTCTGGGTACGCAACGTGGTCGTCGACACCCTGGCGGGGAACAAAACGGCAGCGGCTGCAGCGGAGAAGGAAGTCGTCGCCAACGCCAAGCAGATCGCCGCCGCGATCGAGCCGTTCTACGGCAAGGAGGCTTCCGACAAACTGTTTGGACTGCTTGCCGGCCACTACGGCGCAGTCAAGCAATACCTGGAAGCGAGCGCCGCGGGCAGCAAGTCGAAGCAGGATGCTGCGCTCGCGAACCTGACCGGCAACGCAGGCGAGATCGCCAAATTCCTGAGCGGCGCCAACCCGAACCTGCCGTTCGACACGTTGAATGGGTTGCTGCTCGCGCACGGCGGCCATCACATCCAGGAGATCCAGCAACTGCAGGGCAAACAGTACGCCGAAGAGGCGCAGACCTGGGGCGCGATGAAGAAGCACATGTATGTCATCGCCGATGCGCTTGCCGGCGCCATCGCCAAGCACTTCCCGGCCAAGTTCAGTTAATTACTCCAAGGCTACGCGGTGGGCCCCCAGGCCGCGCACGAACGCTCGCCGCAGCCCCTATTCCTCGCGTATTCGAACCGGCGCCCGGAAGACGCCGCGTTTCTCGACGAGCTGCAGGGCCTCGAGCGGCGGAACCAGCACTTCCGCCTGATGGCGACGATGACCGATATGAGCAAGTCCGCGCGCACCTGGAGCGGCGAGACAGGTTATGTCGATGCGGATAAGTTGCGGCGGTTCATCGGCGACCCGGCCGCGCCGATCTACTACATGGTCGGCCCGCCGGCGATGGTCGAGGCGATGCAACGTGTGCTGGGCGAAGCAAGCATCGCCGAGGCCGAGATCCGCAGCGAAGAGTTCTACGGTTACTAGCGGCCTGTAACCGTAGAATTGCTGTGACCATGGCTGAGAAATGGTCGCGCAATGGCCTCAATGTTGATGGGCAGCCGTGGCGGGTTCGGCGCCTGGCGCTCCGGATCGGGCTCGGAACCAGGCGCATCGAACGAGTCTTCCAGCGGTACGAACTCGACCAGCTTGCGCCGCCGCAGGGCGTCGAGCGCGGTGTTGTTCGCGATCCGGAACAACCAGGTGCGGAACTGCGCCTTGGGTTGCCACTGCGGCAGCGCCTGCCACGCCTTGATGAACGCGTCCTGTGTCAGCTCCAGCGCGTCGTCGTGCGATCCGAGCATGCGCAACAAATAGCGGTAAACGCGATCCTGATGCCGCTGCACCAGCTCGGAAAACGCTCTCCGGTCGCCGGCTTGCGCGCGCCTTACCCAGTCTTCGTCGGGGCTATCGGAGGCCAGCACACCTCACCCAATAAACGAACGGCGACAGAAAAGGTTCCCCCGATATCATAGGTCTTTCCTCAGCCGTTTTGGGTTGCAGTCGCGCTCGCCGCGCGCTCGCACGCGCGATGGACGCATCGATCCCCGTTAGCGCTTCAATGGCTTGCCCCGACCCGGGACCTGCAGCCAAACAAAACGGGAACGCCGCGACCACCGCTCTCATCCAATGCACGAGCGCGAACTCAGCCTCGAACTTCCAACCGCAACCAATTTGTAAAGGTGAATCCAATGAAATCGAGCAAACTATCCCTGATAACGGCCTTGAGCGTGGCGGCTGTTTCGCTAACGGCCTGCGGCGGATCAGGGCAACCGGAGAGTGCGGCTGTTTCTTCTTCCGCTCTGTCCTCTCCGGCCATTGATCCCGTCGTGCTCGAGCAGGGCAAGCAGACCTTCCGCTTCGATACCTTCGGCGACGAGACCAAGTGGACCGACACGCTGCGCATGCATGAAGTGATCGCGGCGGCAGTCGATCCCGCGACCGCGTTGTCGGTCGGCCTGAAGGTGGACGCGGAGGCGTTGCCGCCGGCGGTGGTGCAGGGGATCCGGGACGGAAGCATCTCCCTGACCAGCCCCGACACGACCATAGCATTGCTGAAGCTGAACGCCGTCGTCGGCCTCCAGGGCACGGTCGAGACCATCGGCGGCAAAGACACGCTGACCCGCGTAGGGGTCACCTGCGCGCTGTGCCATTCCACCGTCGATGATTCATTCGCCCCCGGCATCGGCAAGCGGCTCGATGGCTGGCCCAATCGGGATCTCAATCCTGGGGCGATCATCGCGCTTTCGCCCGCGCTCGACGCGGCGACGAAGGCGGTCTTTAACTCCTGGGGCAAAGGCAAATACGATCCCCGCTTCAACCTGGACGGCCAGAACGGCCCGCAGGTCATCCCGCCCGCCTACGGCCTCGCCGGCATCCTTCGCATCACCTCCACGGGAGATGGCGAAGACATCGCGTATTGGAACCGCTACGTAGGCGTCACGCAGATGGGCGGACATGGCTCGTTCTCGGAGCCGCGCACCGGTGTCAATGTCACCAACGGCACGGATGACCTGATCACCTCGAAGCTGCCGGCATTGCAAGCGTATCAGCTCAGCCTGAGTGCACCGCAGCCGCCGGCCGGTAGTTTCGATCCAGTTGCAGCCGCTCGAGGGCAGGCCGTCTTCAATGGCGCCGGCACCTGCAGCACTTGCCACAGTGGAATCGAGTTGACCGACGCCAACTCGCGGCTGCATCCCCCCGGCGACGTGGTCAGCGAACCGGAACCAAACGGTGCCCCGAGCTACGCATCGCGCAGCGCGACCAAGCAGTACCGGACCGCGCCCTTGCACGGGCTGTGGCAGCATGCTCCCTATTTCCACAACGGCAGCGCCCCGACGCTCGAAGCCGTCGTCCAGACGTACAATTCAAAGAAGTCCCTGGGGCTGAGCAATGCCGACATGGCCGACCTGGTCGAGTATCTCAAGTCCTTGTAGCGCGCAGATTTGGTTTTCAGGTGCGCATCGAATCGCTCGAAGCAGGAACGCCACGAGCCTTACCGACATCTAACGCAGTGGAGCCCACATGACAAACGCAGGAAGCCAAACAGCCAAAGCACTACCTGATCGGGAAGCAGACGCGGAACTCGCGGCGCGTGCCGCGGCAGGCGACCAACGTGCGTTCGAGACTATCATGCGGCGCAACAACCAGTTGTTGTTCCGCACGGCGCGCTCAATCCTCAAGAACGACGCGGAAGCCGAGGACGCGGTGCAGGATGCCTATCTGCAGGCCTATCGCGCCCTGGGCAGCTTTCGCGCCGACGCGAGGCTTGCGACTTGGTTGGTGCGAATCGTGGCCAACGAAGCGCTCGGGAGGCTGCGCCGGCACGGCGCCGACGTGATTCCCCTTGATACGGCGATGGACTCAACTGCGGCACATGTGGAGGCATTCATGGACCAAGACCCCAACGGGCAGCCCGAACGCGCCGCCGATCGGGCGCAAGTGCGCAAGCTGATCGAAGCCAGGATCGACATGCTGCCGGAAGCGTTCCGCACAGTTTTCATGTTGCGTGGGGTCGAGGAATTCACGGTCGAGGAGACCGCGGCTGCTTTGGACATTCCGGAGGCGACGGTGCGGACACGGTTTTTCCGCGCCCGCAGCCTGATGCGCGAAGGCCTGTCGCGCGATCTGGATCTGGCCTACGAGGACGCCTTTGCTTTTGCCGGCGAGCGCTGCGATCGCATCGTGGCTGGCGTGATGGCAAAGCTCAATGAGGGCGGGAATGCTCCGGTGAAGTAGACTTGCCGGGCTCTGTGTCGGCAAACCAGCGTGTAACCAACGGCCGGAGCTATACACCCCCATGAACCTGCTGCTCGCCGCGTTGGGCAGACGCCTGGCGGATTATCTATCGACGCCGAAGCGCCAGGGCTCACATGTCGCGATGGTGGCGCCCGAACTGCTCGGCGCGGCGCTGCGCCCCGGCGACGTGCTGCTCGTCGAAGGCAACACCCGGATCAGCGTGGCGATCAAGTACTTGACCCAATCCACCTGGTCGCATGCAACCTTGTTCATCGGCAACGCGCTGGGCGCGCCGAAACAGGGAGAGGAGCCCAAGGTACTGATAGAGGCCGACATACGCGAAGGCGTGCGCGCCGTCCCGCTCAGCATGTATGCCAATTTGCATACGCGCATCTGCAGGCCGGTCGGACTTTCGCCGGGCGAATTGACGAAGGTCATCGGCTACGCCGTCGACCGCATCGGCCACCGCTACGATATGAAGAACGTGCTCGACCTCGCGCGCTACCTTCTGCCGACTCCTCCGGTGCCGGCGCGATGGAGGCGGCGTCTGCTTGCTCTCGGCAGCGGCGATCCATCGCGAGCCATCTGCTCCACGTTGATCGCGCAGGCATTCCACTCGTTGCGTTACCCCATCCTGCCGGACGTGACCCTGGAAAAATCCGGCGACCCGGTGTGCCAAGACTGTTACCGCGAAGTTCTGCGCATCCGGCACTACAGCCTATATACCCCTCGCGATTTCGATATCTCCCCATACTTCGAGGTGGTAAAACCGATCCTGGCCTATGACTTCGACTACCGCGGCCTCGCTTGGGCCGAGGATTTGGCGGGGATGCGTGCGCAGACACCCTGAGTCCTCAAATCGATCGGCTCGACGAAGCGCTCAGCGCTGCATCGACTGCCACATCTTGTGCAGGCGCTTGGCCGACACGGGCACCGGAGTTTTCAGCTCCTGGGCGAAGAGCTGCACGCGCAGTTCCTCCAAGAGCCACCGGTACTGCTCAAGCTGCGAATCGGGTTCACCCGACTTCTGCCGCTGCGCGAGCGCGCGCTGCCACTGCGCCACCAGCGGCGCCAGCTCGGCCTGGCTGCGCGCGTCGCGCGCCGCGCCCGCTTCTCCCGCTGCGCGCAGTTTCTCCAGGCGTAGGCTCGCCGCCTTCAAGTAGCGCGGGAAGTGCTGCAGACGCTCGAAGGATGTCTCGGCGATGAAACGCTTGGGAAGAAGGCGCGTGAGGCTCTCGCGGATGTCGCGGCAGGCATCCGGGAAGGCCTTGGCCGCCTGCTGCAGTTGCTTCTGCAACGCCTGGTGCTGGCTGAGGATCGTCCCGGCGAGCCGCGCAAGCTCCTGGGCGATGAGCGCGACGCGCGAACGCGCCTCGTCGCGGCGGCGCGCGAACTCAGCCGCGCTGCGCGGCAGGGGATCGACGAGGCACACGCGATCGAACGCCGCCGAGAGAAGCTGCGATTTCAGTTCGTTTGCGTCGCCAAAGGGCATGAACGCCAACGCAAGCGAATGCGCTCCGGGCAGGTTTTTCTCGATGAACTTCGCCTGTTCCTTCATCTGCAGCAGAAATAAGCGCCGCAGCCCGGCGCGATGCAGCTCGCGCGCGCGCTCGGCCGAGTCGAGCACTTCGAGGGTCACCGCGTCGCCGGCGTCGGCAAGCGCCGGATAGCCGACCAGCGCCTGCGCGCCGCGGCGGATTTCCATCACTTCGGCCAGCTCGCCGAAGGTCCAGTCGGTGTAGCGCTCGAGCGCGGCCTCGGTCTTCGCGACTTCGGCAAAACGCTCGCCGGCCACAGCGCCCAGCTCGGCGCGCAATTGCGCGAGGTTGCGACCCATCGCGAGCTGGCGAGCGTGCTCGTCGACGACGCGGAAATTGAGCGCCAGATGCGCGGGCAGAAGCTCCGGGCGGAATGAGTCCAGCGGCAACTCGAGGTTGAATTCGCGCCGGGCGTAGCGCGCGATCGCCTCGGGCAGGCTCGCCTCGCGCGGGGCCTCGGCGGCGAGAAACGCGTCGGCGAATTCGCCCAAGGGCCCGAGCTTGTGGCGCAGCTTCTGCGGCAGCGACTTCACCAGCAGCATCACTTTTTCGCGCCTCAGGCCCGGCACCAGCCAGTCGGCAGCCGCCGCGCTCACCTGGTTGAGCGCGATGAGCGGCACGGTCATGGTGACCCCGTCGCGAGTGCCCCCCGGGTCGTGCTGATATTCGAGGGCGAAAGTGCGCCCGGCCATCTCGATTCTCGGCGGAAACTGCG
>JACPRN010000198.1 GCA_016189945.1 Betaproteobacteria bacterium | reverse complement strand
GCTCACCATTCGCGGTACGGCTTGCCGTCGCGGCCGGCGCCTTGGGCGCCGCTGCGGATGTCCTGCACCGCCCCCTTGGCCGGGTCTCCGGGCGAGACCATGGTCCAGGTGGCGCTGCTATCGGTGATCGGATCGACCGGCATGCTGCGCAAGTAGCGCTTGCTCACCAGAACGTCCAGGCTGTCGGGGTACCTGCCGTTGTCGCCGTAGAACTTGTCCAACGCGTCCCTGGTCACGGCGAGCGTCTGGCGCAGCGCGGTTTCCCGCGATTTTTCCAGCCCGCCGAAATAGCGCGGCGCGGCAAGCGACACCAACATGGCGACGATGCTCATCACCACCAGCAACTCGACCAGGGTGAAGCCGCGCGCTCGCGCGTGCGCTTCGCCCGCGCGCTTCGTCGCTTCACGCTTCGCAATGACAACGGAATTCATACTGCTACCACTCCTTGTACGGAACGCCGTTCAAGCCCACGGCGGCGGACTTGGTGTAGACATCGAACACGTCGCGTCCCTCCGACGGACTGTCCGCGTCGCTCGAATAGCTGCGCAGGCCCCAGGTCTGCTCCGGCGCGCCGTCGGCCTCCGCTGCCATCGGATCGCGCGGAATACGCCGCAGAAAGTAGATCTTGCGCTTCTCCGCGCTGCGCGCATCGCTGACGCCGTCCACCAGCGTCTTGAGCGACGGAGGGTAGCCGGAGTCCCCCGCGATATTGACGATTCGCTTCTCGTCGTAGGCCTGCTTGTAGGCGTCGATCGCGCGGCGGATGTCGCGCAGCGCCAGGCGCAGCTCCTGCTCCTTGTTCCGCTGCAGCACGAGCTCCGCCGTGGGAACGGCGATTCCCGCAAGCAGCCCGACGATGGCCACGGTGACCGCGAGTTCGATCAGAGTGAAGCCCTGCGATGGGTTGAAGGCGCTCATGATGTCGGCTGGCCCGGAGCAGGCGTCCCGGACGAACCCGGTGCGGGCGCCTGCGAACCCGGTGCCGGAGCCGGCGGCGGCGAACCCGGCGCGCCCGGCGCGCGCGCGGGCGCAGGCGGCTGCGCGGCAGGTCTGGGCAGCAGCGGCTGCGCACCCGACCTGCGCGCCGGCGGCTGCGCTGCCGGTGCCGGCGCGAGGGGCGGGGTCAGCGCCGGCGCCGGGGCGCCGGGACCGCTCGTGACCGAGGCGACCCCAGTCTGGCGCAGGATGAGCGGAGCGCTGCGCAGGTTCGATTCGGTGCCGCTCCAGAACTCCACCGACTGCGCGCTCTGCAGGTTCGTCCTGCCCACCAACCGCGGCGTGATCGAGAGAACGATCTCGGTCTTCCTGTTGTCGGTGCGATGGCTGGAGAACAGCCGTCCCAGGACGGGCAACTCGCCGAGGCCTGGCACCTTGTTCGCGCTCCTGCGGTCCTCGTCGTCGATGAGCCCAGCGAGCACCTGCGTCTCGCCGTCTTTCAGGCGCAGCACGGTGGCTGCGGTGCGCGTCCCGACTTGGTAGGCGATCGTTCCCGAGACCGGATTGGTGATCTGGTTGACGATGTTGCTCACTTCCATGTTGATCTTGATGCCGACTTCGCCGTCGGAGTGGATGTCGGGTTCCACTTCGAGCTTCAAGCCCACTTCGATGTACTGGACCGTTCCGGTGACCACCGGCGAGCCGCTCGCGACCGGCGTCACCGAATTGGTCAGCACCGGCACCCGGTCGCCGATGTGGATCTTCGCTTTTTCGCGGTTGCGCGCGCGGATGCGCGGGCTGGCGAGCACGTTGGTGTCGGCATCGTCCAGGTGCGCGTTGAGCGTGACCGTCGGAACCGGGCTCACCAGCAGGTTGTTGCGGTTGCGCCCGCCAAGCTGGCCCAGGGTGATGTTGGCCGATTGCCCGCCGGTGGCCGGGTCCCTGACAAAGGGCGTGAGCGTGAGCTGGTCCGGATAGCGGATCCCCAGTTCCTGGAGCATGGTGCGCGTGACTTCCAGCACCTCGACCTCCAGCATGACTTCGCGTTCGGCGATGTCCTGGTCGGCGATGATTTTCTCCGCCAGCCGGATCGCCTCGGGCGTGTCGCGCATGATCAGCGAGTTGGTCTTCTCGTGGATGAACAGGTCCTTGGTCTTGAGGATTGCCTTGATCATCGCCTGCATCTGCTTCACGTCCGCGTTCACCAGATGGAAGCTCCTCACCTTGAGGTCCTGGTAATCCTTGGCCTTGGCCGGAACGTTGGGATAGATGAAGATGGTGTTGTCCGACAGGATTTTCTTTTCCAACTGGTTTTGCATCAGGATCAGGTCGATGGTGTCTTCGACCGAGGTGTTCCTGACGAAGATCGTGGCCCGCAGGTCGGCTCTCACGTCCTTGTCGAGCAGGATGTTGATGCCGCTCGTCTTGGAGATCGATTCCAGCACCATCCTAAGATTGGCGTCGCGAAACTGCAGGGTCACCGGCTTCTGGAAATTCGCCTGCAGCGACGGCACCGCCAGTTCCCTCGCCCTGCGCTCGGCGATCTCCCGCTGCAGCGCGAGCGCCTTGCTGCTGTTCGGATTCTCCAGGAGCACCTCCTTTAAGCGCGCCTCCGCGCCCCCGGCGTTGCCCTTCGCCAACAGGGCCCGTGCATCGGCGACGATCCCCGCGTGGCGCCGGTCCATGGCCACCGCTTCCAGTTCCGAGCGCGCCCGCCGATTGCCCGGATCGACGCGCAGCGCCTGCCGGTACGCTTCCTCGGCCTGCTCGAAGCGTTCGGCGGCGCGCTCGGCATTGCCGATCGCGACCAGGCGATTGCCGCCCTCTTCGCGCGCGCGCAGATAGTCCTTGCGAATTTCCATGTCGCCCGGATTCTGGCGCGTCGCTTCGCCGAGCCTGGCGACCGCTTCCTCGTACCTGCCCTGGCCGAGCAGCACCAGTCCATCGCGATGAACGATGTTTTGCGCCGCGCAGCCCGCCAGCAGCGCGAGGCCCAGCATGGCTGCTGTTCGAACCTTTCCGGTTTTACCCTTGATCATGACCGATCCTCTATCGTCCGAAGTTTGTTGGTTCAGGCGTGCGCGAGGTGCCGCGCGCCCTCGTTTTTTCATCCCGCGTTGCCGATGTTCAGGGTCTGCCTGATGTTGAGCGGAAGGTAAGTGAGGCCCAGCGCGGCCCCGGCGATTCCCTCCACCCGGTAGGTGCCCTCGATCACGTCGCCCGCGCTCACCAGCAGGATGCGGTCGCCGCGCACCAGGAATATGACCGGCTTGGCCGAGTCTTCGTAACGGCCTAGGTAGGTGAAGGGCAGCGGCGGCGCGCTCGGCGGCGGCGGCGGCAACAGTTTCGCCGGTGTCTGCGGCGGCGGCGGGGGCGGCACGTACCAGGACTTGGCTTCGAAGGCGTTCTGCGCGTCGCTTCCGCCTGCATCGCGTCGAAGGTCCGCCAGGTCCAGAACTCCGGAATCGGCAGCGCGGCCCGCTTCGGCCTTGGCCGTGACGGTCTTCGCCACTTCCGCGACCTCCGCAGCGCCGTCCCGGTCTTCGCTTTCGACGCCGAGCGCGGCGAGCACGATCGCCGGCGCGAGCGCGAGCAGCGCCCATTCCCGTTTGGTGGGCATTCTCATGATCGCCTCCCCAGATACACCGCGAGCTTCACCTTGGCGTCGATCATCCCGTCGCCGACTTTCTGCCTCTCGAAATGGATGCTCTCCAGCGACAGGGTGGAAACCTCCGCCATGGCCCCGTCGACAAACTTGCGAATCTGCGGATAAGTGCCGTGCACCGGCAGCGTGACCTGGAATTGCACCAGCGCCCCGGCGCTGTCCTTCGCCACCCGGTATTCGCCCTGCTCGAGCTGCAATCCGTGCCGCTTGGCCGCGCCGTACACCTTTTCGAGCAGGTCGGGCAGATCGTTCGGGCGCGGGAAAAAGCCGTAGAACGCGGCAAGCCTGTCCGCCGGCGTCGCCGGGAGAGCCGCCGCGGCGGGAGCCGAGCGCTCCTCGCGCGCGGCTGCGATCTCGCGGCGCAATTCTTCGAGCCGCGATCTCTCCGAGTCGAGCGCGGAGACATAGAAGCCGCCGGCCGTCACGAGCAGGCCGATCCCGAGGGCTCCCGGCAAGCCCAGCTTCGCCGCGGAAGACCTGAAGTGCAAGAGAAGTCGGTTCATAGCAGACCTCGAGAAAACGTCATTGGCGCGCAACCCAGTCCGCGCCGAGTACGAAGCGCACCGGACGCTGAGGGCTCTGCAACTGCACCTGATGGCTGTGCAGATAGACGTCGGCCAGTTTCGGCTGCGACCCGAGGAAGCGCACATAGTCGAGCATCGCGTCGAAGTCTTTCGCCTCGCCGGAAATCTTGACCTGGCGCTTGCCGGTGTCGGTTTCGATGGCGAGCAGCGCCACCTCCGGCGATATCGCGGCTTCGACGCTCGCGAACAGATCGTTCCACGGCACCCGCAGCTCGCGCGCGATTTCGCCGGCGCGCTTGAGTTCGGCGTTGATCCTCTGCAGGTCGCCGCCCGAGCGCTCCGCGCTCGCCTGCTTTCGCGTGGCGAGCGCGTTCTTGCGCATGCCGGCCTCGGCCTGGGCAAGCTCCTCGGCGAGCGCCCGGTATTGGCCGCCTACGGCGAGCGCTCCCGCGATCCCCGCGGCGAGCAGCGCGATCCCCGCCCATTTCGTTCGGCGGTCCTCGCGGCGAAAATCCAGTTCGAGTACGCGCATGGCTTCAGGCTCCAAGGGCAACGCAAAACGGTTCATCGGCGCCGGCGATCATTCCCGGCAGCATGGCAGGCAAGAGCGGTTCGACGCGCCATTTGCCCGCTCGAGGAACCTCGGCGTGCGGTCCGTCCGGCGCAAACACCAGCACCGTCTCGCATTCGGTCTGGATATCGGCGAGGCACTCCTCGCGCGCGAGCATGCCGGGCAGCTCCGCCATCCAGTCGGCGCCGGCCTTGATGGTGCGCACGCTCTGCCAGCACCCTTCGGCGAGCAGTGCGATGCACACCAGCCCCGGCTCGGCGACCGCGAGCCAGGCCGCTCGCCTGCCCAGGCGCGCGCAGGAACGGTTGAAGCTCGCCATCAAGTGCGGCTGCAGGGACCGATAGCGGGCCGCCGGCGCGGCGAGGTGCATGTCGAGAGCGTCGGCCAGCGCCTGCTCGACCGCGGCCGCCAGCCGCGGCTTGCCCGCACCGGCGCCGCTCAATTTGATCCTCCAGCCGGCGGCCTCCTCGCCGT
Organism: Betaproteobacteria bacterium; assembly: GCA_016189945.1. GTDB lineage: Bacteria > Pseudomonadota > Gammaproteobacteria > Burkholderiales > SG8-39 > JACQTO01. The sequence continues at coordinate 798 of JACPRN010000198.1, read as the reverse complement.
AGATGCGGCTGAAGCAGTGCCGGGCAAACGCCAGTTCCTCCTCCTCGGCTCCGAGGGAATCGCTCCAGGGCACCACGCAATAGCGCACGAAATGATTCGACAGCACCACGGTGAGCTCCGCCCGCGCCAACTGGCCCGCAGCAGCCTTGGCGCCAAGCGCATCGAGCGCCGGAGCCCACGGCGGCTCCCCGGGCTGCGCCGGCGCGAGGTCGACGATCTCCTTGTGCGTCAAGCGCCGGCGAGCCCCGCCGCTTGAGCGTGCCAGGACGAGCCGCTGCGGATACAGCGCAACACCCAACCGATCAGGCCACAAAGGTGACACGATTGACCTCCTGCAAAGTGGTTTCTCCGCTTCTGACCAGATCGACGGCGGATTCGCGCAGGAAGCGCGTTCCGCGCGCCGCCGCCGCCTCGCGTATGACGCGGATCGGCTCGCGCGCGACGATCAGCTCGCGGATCTGGTCGTTCAGGCGCAGGATTTCGCCGATCGCTTTTCTGCCCTTGAAACCGGTCCCGCGGCAATGCCCGCAGCCGCGCCCGCCGCGGAACGCGAAGCCCCGCACCTCCTCCGCGCTGAGTCCCGAATCGGCGACGAGCCGCTCATCGGGCCGTTCCTCGACCGAGCAGTGCGCGCAATTGACCCGCACCAGGCGCTGGGCGAGGATGCCGTTCAGGGCCGACACGAACATGTAGGGATCGACGCCCATGTGAACGAAGCGCCCGATCACGTCGAACACGTTGTTGGCGTGCACCGTGGTGAACACCAGGTGCCCGGTGAGGGCCGACTGCACCGCGATC
>JACPRN010000204.1 GCA_016189945.1 Betaproteobacteria bacterium | reverse complement strand
GCTGTATACGGTAATAGTGAGCCGACAATCGTGAAGGGCGCGATGAGCACCATCGGTCGAAAGTCCACCGGATTTTGCTAGGTCTGTAAGCTTATAACTTCTCCGCCTCGGCCAGGCCCTGCGCGCCATGTCGAGTGCACACGAAACTTCGTTTTCGATTTTCAGCCCTGTGCGGGCTGCCGCTCTCGACAAGAACGCCATGTCGAACTCAGCGTTGTAGAACACAAGTCGCCGGTTTCCCGCGAATTCAAGGAACTGACGTAGCACGGGCTCCAGCGGCTCGCCATCCCTTTCGATCATCTCCTGAGTGATACCTGTGATCTTGGTGATTTTCGCCGGAATTTTCCGGCTGGGCTTGATGAATGCCTGAAACGTCGTGTGATGGTCCGAATCACGATTAACCCTCACCGCCCCAATCTCAATGATCTCGTGCCTACTGGAATCAAGACCCGTTGTTTCAAGATCTACGACAACGAATTGGTGTGGCAGAACCGAGAGGTCAACGCGCGGCTTTCCATAACGAAAGTACGCGAAGATTCCGATTGCAATTAGCAGAACGAGGAGCCATTCCATCACGATGTCGTCCAACGCTCGCGCTAGCCGCTCGCCGACGCGCGGAGCGCGGAGGGTACTCGGAAGCGCAGTGTGCAGGCGGTCCGGTTGAGCGCCCGGTTAGATCGCGCTTTCCGAAGCCGCGAGGCGGTCAAGGAATCGTACTCTCGTCGGGTACAACATGAAAAGACTTGTACGCGAGTCGAGCTTTAAACACAACTGGCATCGCCGAGCCTGACTGCATAAGCTCGCGAACGCTGGTCACACGAAGCAGACATTGCGGACCAAGAACCACCTCGGCCAACTGTAGCTCAGGGCCGAAGGGAACGAAATGAAGGCGCCCCTCTAGGAGGGCTGATTCGAGCGGGACGAAGCGTCGGTACTCTCTCTCGTATTCCCAGTGGCGATACTTAGTGCACAAGAGCTGACGTTGCAGTTCCGGATCCAATTGCAAGGGATCGCCCGTATCTCCGAGGCTAGCGCGAATGCGTTCGTCTTCGTACTTTACTTTTCCAACTGACGTCCGTGGCACGTTAAAGCCCAGACAAATTCCCATGTGCTTTGCCCCGTAGTGACTCCAAAGTACAGGGTCAACCCAGTCGTCGCTAAACGAAAGTAGCCCCGTGCGAGCATCATAGGTATCCTTGAAGTCTCTGACCGGCTTACGTACTTCTCGCTCCCTGAAGTTCACGCTAATCAGCTCGAATGGATCATTCAGGTCTGAGAACCGAGCTACCTTAAGGCGCCCAAGGGCCAGGTCACTAATGGCGTGATCCGCCGAAGTCAGGTGATAAACCCTGAGCAAATGCGCGGGTGGTGGGCGGCACGCAATTGCGCTCGCCATGTCTGGCCGGTACCCGGCGGCCACCCAATCCTTTCGATATTCGTGATGTGCCGGCATCGGTGTGCTGCGATCAACGTGAACTACATAGTTGCCCAAAAAGCCGGTACGCGAATCGGCGTTCTGCGGTTCGTGAACCCCTCTCTCGGTCGGAACAAGATACCCTAGTATCTGAATTGAAAATCTTTAGGATGCAGGGCAAGTCGAGGTCGTCATCTCGCGTCCGAGCAATATGGCGTCCACGAATACGTCGATGTCCCTGGGCGAATAATCTTACGCGCTTTGCAATCGGCTTGCTAGGATTGCACACGAGCGCTGATCGGCCGCGTATTTCTGGTCACGCACGGCGCGATTATCGTAGCGGCAGCTATCAGGCGGCAGCGTAAGGGAATGATCGTCATTACGCGAGATGCGCGTCTCACAAGGCCGCACATGCGTTTAACAACCGCGCGCCATTTGCTGTTCGAGAGTGCCTTCGCCGCTGACAGGTTGGGGATTACGCCAGATGGTGAAAGTCGAACCACTCGCAGCCGGTCGCACGACCGCGACCGCAATGGTCACGCCGCCGCCGTACAGCACCTCGAGGGAGCCGGGAATCGTATGGTCACGAATGTAAGCCGGTTGGCTTCCCAATCCGAGAATACCCAATCTTATTTCAGAGGCATTCCTTTGTATGCATCGCGCAACTTCTTGCGGCGCGCGGGTACTCCTGTACTCACTTCTCTCGCCTTCACGCATGACATCATTCGGGGTAATAGCACAGCCAGCAAGCAATGACAAGAGCAGCGACAGGCTACGCATCTTCGATCTTCCCAAGGCGACGAAAATGTGAGGACGAACGGAGATTCGACGCGACCACAGACGCACATTCTCTCGCAGTGGCGCAGAGGCGGGTGTAGCGGCAAGGTCACTTCTGGCGGGCATGGCGTTCCCTCCATTTGGCAGATCCGATGATGCTACGCCGATCCACTCGCAGGACGTGATACCGGCCAGCGACCCTGGGCGCCCGCTGCGCGGTCGGAGCCTGACCCGTGCCGCGGTACCTTCGCGGTCGATGGTGCGAGAGCCTGGGGCCGCGTACATCGTGAACCCCACAGGGGTTCGCGCGTGCGATAATTTCGAAATCGCGTGCTTCGGCGAAAAAGGGGAAGGGAGGGGTAGTAAATTCGGGCTTTGCGCGGCGCCATTCCGCCCTTACCTAGCCCTTACGCCGATTGGTGCCCATTTGGATGACAACATAACCTATTGGATTTATGGTACCCCGGAGACGAATCGAACGTCCGACCTGCCCCTTAGGAGGGGGCTGCTCTATCCACTGAGCTACCGGGGCACAAGCGACAATTTTACGCCATTCATGCCAGAGAGCCGTCCCAGCCTGATTCTCGAACCGGACCTGAAGCTCTCGGTCGCCGCCGACGGCTCGCAGAGCGTCGAGCTCACCGGCGCCTGGGACATCCGCGCGCTCGAATCGCGCGCCGTTTCGCTCAAGCGGCGGCTCGCCGAGCACGCGCGCGCCTCGCTTGCGCGCTGGGACCTGACGCAGGTGCAGCGGCTCGATCACGCCGGCGCGCTTCTCATCTGGCGCGCCTGGAGCAAGCGCCGGCCGCAGGCGCTCCGCCTCAACCCGGCGCAGGAAATGTTCTTCGCCAACCTGGCCGGCAGCGGCGCTCTGGCGCGCCCGGCGTGGCGCCCCGATCCGCTCGCGCCGGTGCGCGCGCTCGGGCGAGCGGTGCTCTCCGCGCTCGGCCATTTTCTCGCCGTGGCGCAGCTCTTCGGCCAGATGCTGATCGACTCGGCCGCGCTCGCGCGCCACCCCTCGCGCGCGCCGTGGCGGGAGATTTCCGCCGCCGTCTATCGCACCGGCGCGCAGGCCCTGGGCATCACCGCCGCGGTCGGATTCTTGATCGGCATCGTGCTGTCCTTTCTGTCCTCGGAGCAACTGAAGACCTTCGGCGCCAACGTGTTCATCGTCAACATACTCGGCATCGGCATCATCCGCGAAATGGGGCCGATGATCTGCGCCGTTCTGGTTGCGGGGCGCTCCGGATCGGCGATCACGGCGCAGCTCGGCGTGATGCGCGTGACCGAGGAGCTGGATGCGCTCAGGGTGATGGGGATCCCCTATACCGTCCGGCTGATCCTGCCCAAGGTGCTGGCGCTCGCGCTCACCATGCCGCTGCTCATTCTGTGGACTTCCGCGGTGGCGCTCATCGGCGGCGCGATCTCGGCGAAACTGCAGCTCGACATCGGCATGACCTCTTTCTTCACGGCGCTGCCGGCGGCGGTGCCCACGGTCAATCTCTGGCTCGGCATCGGCAAAGGAGTGGTGTTCGGCGCGCTGATCGCGCTCGTCGCCTGCCATTTCGGCCTGCGCATCAAGCCCAACACAGAAAGCCTGGGGGCCGGGACGACCAGCTCGGTGGTCACTTCGATCACGGCCGTCATTCTCGCCGACGCCGTGTTTGCGGTGCTGTTCAACGACGTCGGCATCGCCCTGCAATGACGCGCGCCGCCCCGGTGATCGAGGTTCATGGATTGTGGACGCAATATGGCGAGCACGTGGTGCACCGCGATCTCGACCTGTCGGTTCAGTCCGGAGAAGTGGTGTCGCTGGTCGGCGGGTCGGGCAGCGGCAAGACCACGCTGATGCGCCAGATGCTGGGCCTGGAGAGCCCTGCGCGGGGCAGCGTGAACGTATTCGGCATACCGCTGCACGGGTCTCCTGCCGATACCCTCAAGAAGATCCGCAGGCGCTGGGGCGTGCTGTTCCAGGAAGGGGCGCTGTATTCCGCGCTTTCCGTGTTCGACAACATTGCGCTTCCGCTGCGTGAGCTGAGGGTGTTTGAGGAGGGGTTCATCCACGACATGGTGATGCTGAAGCTCGACATGGTCGACATCGAGCGGCGACACGCGACCAAGATGCCCGCCGATCTCTCCGGCGGAATGGTCAAGCGCATCGCGCTTGCCCGGGCGCTCGCCCTTGAGCCCGAGCTGGTGTTCCTCGACGAGCCCACTGCGGGGCTCGATCCCGACCGGAGCGAATCCTTCGTCAGGCTGATCCAGGCGCTGCACGAGCAGCTTCGCCTCACGGTGGTGATGGTCACGCACGACCTGGACACGCTGGTGTCGCTCTCCGACAGGATCGCCGTGCTCGCCGAGCAGCGCGTGATCGTCTGCGGCAGCCTCGCCGAGGTGGTGCGCATCGAGCATCCGTTCATCCGCAATTTTTTCCTCGGGGAGCGCGGCGTGCGCGCGCTCGCTGCAGCGCGCGCGGAGTTGGGCGTTCGGGAACTGTGGAGCAGTTAGTCGCTTATTAGATGGGTGTTGACGAAAGTGGCGAGAATTTGCTTTTAATTACGTCTCAACGTTTTTGTTCAGTTGCGAAGTCGCAACTGAACAAAAACGTTGAAATTGATGAAAAGCAAAATCCAGCACCGCTGATTCCGACTCGTCCGGATCAGCCCGAAGGGAGAAAAGGATGGAAAATCGCGCTTATGCTCTTGCCGCGGGCCTGTTTACGATGTTGCTCGGCGCGGCGCTGGTCGCGGTCGCATTCTGGTTCGGAAAAGACGATCTGCGGCTGGTGCCCTACGTGGTGGCCACCGATACGTCGGTCGCCGGCCTGAAGGTCGAGGCGGCGGTGCGCTACCGCGGCGTCGAGGTGGGCAAGGTCGAATCCATCCGCATCGATTCGGGCAGCAACGGCCGGATTCACATCCGCCTCGGCGTGAACGAGGGTACGCCGATCACCGGGAGCACCTTCGCACGCCTGGGCTACCAGGGCGTGACCGGGCTTGCCTACGTGGCCCTCGACGACAGCGGCGCCTCCCGAGAGCCGCTCGCAAGCTCGGCGTGGAACGTCGCCGAAATACCCCTGCAGCGGTCCATTTTCGATTCGGGCGAAGACCTGATCGGCGCGTTGGGCGGGGTCGCCGAACGGCTCAACGCGCTGCTTGACGAGGACAACCAGCAAGCGCTCAAGCGTTCCCTCGCCGGTCTGGAAAAGGCGACCTTGCGCGTGGCCGCGCTCGCCGAGAAAATGGAGCCGGGGGCCGCCGCCGTGCCGGCGCTGATCGGCGACGCGCGCGGCGCGCTCGCCGATGCGCGCGGCGCGCTCGGGGACGCCCGCGCAGCGACGGCGAACGCAAGCCGGCTGGTGAACAACCTCAGCGGTCTTGCGCTCAAGATCGACGAGCGGGTGGATGCGCTCAGCCGCGCCGCCAGGAGCGTGGAGGAGGTGGGAGTCACGGCGCGCTCCGTCAATGACGAGACCCTCCCGCGCGTGAACGCGCTGGTGGAAGAGCTGCGCCGCGAGACGCTCGCCGTGGACCGGCTGATCAACGCCTTGGGCGAGCATCCGCAAAGCATCGTCTTCGGCACCCCGCCCGGCAGGCCCGGACCGGGTGAGCCGGGATTTCATGCAGGTGGCGAGCGATGAACACCTGGATGGTGTTTGCCGCGGCGCTGCTTGCCGGGGGCTGCGCAATCGGCGCCAATTCGCGTCCGGACATCGCAAGCTACGATTTCGGCCAGGCCCCGGCATCCGCCCTAAGACCCGTGCTGTCGAGGCCCCTGGTGGTCTACGACGTGGGCGCGCCGGCGTGGATGGACTCGACCGCGATCTTCTATCGGCTCGCTTACCGCGATCCGGCGCGGCCGCAGGCTTACGCCAACAACCGCTGGGTCATGCCCCCGGCCGCGCTGCTCACCAGCCGGCTGCGCCAGCGGCTCTCCGCGGCGAGCGGCGCGGGCGTTGTCATACCTGCGGATGCGATCCGCACCGAAGCCGCACTGCGGGTCGAGCTGGACGAATTCACGCACATCTTCGATGCCGCCGATCGCAGCCGGGCGCTGGTGCGCATGCGCGCGACGCTCGCGGGCAACCGCGTCGGCATCCTGCAGCGCGCGTTCAGCGCCGAGCGGGCGGTGGCGAGCGCCGACGCCGAGGGGGGCGTGCGCGCCCTCGCCGCGGCAAGCGACGAGGTGATCGAGCAAATCCTCGATTGGCTCGCGCGGGGACTGAAGCGCTGACACCGGCGGCGCGATGACCGAATCGGGGGGTCCGCGGCGGGTGCGGAGCGGGAAGAAGACGCTGCCGGGCGCGGTGATTGCGCTCGGCGTGGTCAGTTTTTTCAACGATGTCGCCTCGGATCTCGTCGTTCCGCTGCTGCCGATATTCCTCGCCACCGTGCTCGGCGCGGGACCGGCCGCCCTGGGTCTGATCGAGGGCGTCGCCGAAGCGGTCGCAAGCCTGCTCAAGCTCTGGGCCGGCCGGCATTCCGATACGATCGGCGGCAGGCGCAAGCCTCTGGTGGTCGGCGGCTACGCGCTCTCCAACCTGGCGCGGCCGCTCTTTGCGCTTGCGGCGGGCTGGCCGTTCCTTCTCGCGTTGCGCTCGATCGACCGCATCGGCAAGGGGATCCGCGGCGCGCCGCGCGATGCGATGATCGCCGACTGGACCCCTCCGGAGCAAACCGGGATCGCGTTCGGACTGCAGCGCGCGTTCGACAATGCGGGCGCCGTATTGGGCAGCCTGATCGCCGCTGCGGCGCTTGCCTTCTGGACCTCCAGCCTGCAGACGGTGCTGCTCGCCTCGGCGATTCCCGGCGCGCTTTGCCTTTTGCTGCTCGCGTTCGGCGTGGCCGAGCCCCCGCGTCACCGTCCGGTGTCGCAACCGCTTCCGCCGCTGCGCTGGCGCGCCCTGTCGCCGCTCATGCGGCGCTATCTGCTGGTTCTCGCGGGGTTCACCCTGGCTCGCGTGTCGGAGACATTTCTGGTCCTGCGCGGCTATGAGCTGGGGGGATCGGTGGTCGAGCTGCTGCTTCTGTGGTCGGCCCTGAACGCGGCAAAATCCGCCTGCGCCTACGCCGGGGGCGCGCTCTCCGATCGGTTCGGCAGGCGCTCCGTGATGCTGGCGAGCTGGATCGCGTTCGCGGCGGGCTTCTATGCGCTTTGCACCCTGACCAGTCTCTCCGCGCTGTGGGGAGCGACGCTCTTCTACGGCTGTTTTGCCGGGCTGTCCGAAGGGGCGGAGCGGGCGCTGATCGAGGACCTCGGCAACAAGGACGAGCGCGGAACGGCCTTTGGCTGGTATTACCTCATGACCGGGCTCGCTGCGATTCCTGCCGGCGTGATCTTCGGCCTGTTGTGGCAGTTCCAAAGCGCGGCGATGGCGTTTTCCCTCGCTGCCGCGGCCGCAGCGCTGTCGGCGTTGCTGCTGCTCCTGTGGGTGCGGCCGGCCGGCGCATAGTGCGCGGGGGCGAAAAATTCGGCGGGGAGGCCTGCGCGCGGCCTCGGCTGGGACTAAAATAATCGTATCGATTATCCGCTATTGGCCACGGGCCCCATGAGCAGGCAAGAGGTCGCTCTTTCGATTCTCGGTCTGGTGATCCTCGCGATCATCCTCGCGGTCACCTTTCGCGCCTATCTGAGCCCGGCGATGCTGATCGACTTCGCCACGCTCAAGCTGTGCACCTAGCCCACCGGATACGGGCCGTCATCTGAGGACGTAACGTCCGTGCTTCAAGGTGCCCACCCGCTCGACTAATCCGGCCTTGAGCAGTGGGCGCAGCAAATCCATCGCCCCCTGCTTGGAAATTTTCAGGCCGTTCCAGATTGAGACTATCCGTGGGTCAAGTATCGGTCAAGTTATGGGTCAAGCGGCGGGATCCTCCCTGTCCGCCACCCGCACCCGCTCGTCCTTGAGGCGAGCGCTCTCCCGGTGCCCAAGATCGGGCCCACAGACACGTCAAGCGTTCGAATTGGGCTCGGCCGGCTACCTAAGACAGCGTGGGATGATTTAGTGCACGTTGTTGTCGTAATATTGCAGAAAATCAGCTCAATCGCAGTTATCTCGATGAGCAATGATTCGTGGCCCAGACCTCCCTTCCAAACGCCGCACCCAAGACAAGCGTAGGGAGTGGCGTCCGCGGGAGGCTGCAATACCAATGCAAGGGCATGACCTGGCGATGATCTTTGAGCGGCACAGCGAAGCGCGCCGATCGCATCGGCGTTGTCCGTGAGCTGCAGCGCTGCGCGGAGATGAAGATATTTCGCTGGCCGGTTGCGGCCTTCTACGCACTGGAGCAATGGGTGGGGTCCCTGGGCGCGAGGCTGCGCGGGCCTGCGACGCGTCTGGCGCAGCATAAGCCCAATGCGCGGCAAGTGCTCGCTGCTTCGCTTGCGTTCGTACTCTTCCTTGGCATCCTGTGGCAGCGGTGCGGCGTTCTTGGCTGCCCGGCCGTCGGGCAGTTGAGCGCGTACCGGCCGGGGGGCGGGTCCGTGTTGCTGGATCGGGATGGAAGGCAGTTTGCAATCCTCTCGCCGGTCGAGCACGCCGTAGTTCCGCTGAAGGAACTCCCGAAATACGTTCCCCAGGCGTTCATGGCGGTGGAAGACAAACGCTTTTACCAGCACAGCGGCATCGATTACCGCCGCGTATTCGGATCGCTCCTTGCGAACGTCAAGGCGGGCAGCGTTGCGCAGGGGTTCAGCACCATTACCATGCAGCTCGCGCGCAACGTGTGGCCGGATCGGCTGCCCGGCGCGCAGCGCACGCTCAAGCGCAAGCTCCTGGAGATCCGCGTCGCGATCGAGATCGAGCGCAAATTCGCGAAGGATGAAATTCTCGAGCTGTATCTCAACAACATCTACTTCGGCGGTGGCGCCTACGGCATCGAGGCTGCGGCACGCAACTACTTCGGGCATTCCGCCCGCCACCTGTCTCTCGACGAGGCGGCGGTACTGGCAGCGATGCCCAAGTCACCGCGCAGCTACGATCCACGCCGCAATCCCGAGCAGTCGGCGACGCGCCGCAACCTGGTGCTGGAGATGATGGCGGCGCAGGGCCACATCGATGCGGAGAAGGCGCAGGCCGCGCGCGCGGCGCGGCTCGCCGTGCGCCGCGAGCCGCCGCCGGAGCGGGAAAAGCCGTCGTTTGCGCCGTACTTCGTGGAAGCGGTTCGGCGCGAGCTGGAGGATCGGCTCGGCGAGGATCTGTATACGGAGCCGCTGCGGATTCATACGACACTGGACCGGCGCGCGCAGGAAATTGCAGAACAGGAACTATCGCGGCAACTGCGCGCGGTCGAGAGCGGCGAGTACGGACGCTTTCGCGGCAGGCGCTACTCTTCCGCGCCCGATCCGGGCGGCGATCCGGAATACCTACAGGGCGCGGCGCTGCTCGTGCAGGTGCAGACCGGAGACATCCTCGCGCTCGTGGGCGGGAGGGATTTCCGACAATCTCGCTTCGACCGCGCCACGCGCGCGCTGCGCCAGCCCGGCAGCGCCTTCAAGCCGTTCGTGTTCGCCGTGGCGCTGGGTGACGGTTACGCGCCGAGCCAGCATATCGCGGATACGCCGTTGCGCATGGAGCTCCCTGGCGGAGAAGTCTGGGAGCCCAAGAACTTCGGGGGCGAATTCGAGGGCGACGTGACCCTGCGCGAGGCGCTGGTGCGATCGAAGAACGTGCCCGCCGTGCGACTGGCCGCGGCGGTGGGCATTCCTGACGTGATTAGGCTGGCGCGGCGCGCGGGAATTCGCAGCCCGATTCCCGACCTTCCATCCGCTGCCATCGGCACCGGCAATGTCACGCCGCTCGATCTGACCGCAGCCTACACGGCGTTTGCGGGGATGGGTGAGGCATCGACACCGCGCGGCGTCACGCGTGTAGAAGACGCGGACGGCAATGTCGTATGGGACAACGATGCGGAGGTTCGCCGGGTGCTGGATCCGGCCGTGGCCTACCTGGTCACCAACCTGCTCGCCGACGCCGTGAATAAAGGTACAGGCGCAGGCGTGCGGCGCGGCGGTTACTCCGGACCGGCAGCGGGCAAGACCGGCACCACGAGCGGCGGCGCGGACGCGTGGTTCGTAGGCTACACGCCGGATGTGGTAGGCACGGTCTGGATGGGTTTCGATAACCCGAAACCGATATTGCGGGATGCGACGGGCGGAAGACTGGCCGCGCCGGTGTGGGGGCGAATCATGCGCCGCGTGACGCGCAACCGCGCACCATCGCGCGAATGGATCGCGCCGAAGCAGATCCATCGCGCCGCCGTAGACCCGAGCACGGGGCTGGTGCTTGCGCAGGGATGCCGTCCCGAACACGGACGCGCGGTGCGCGAGTTATTCATTGCCGGCACGGAGCCCGCTTCCGCATGTCCGCGCGGCACGCCGGAGCCAGCCGGACCGGGCCTGCTGGCAAAACTGATCACGTGGAACGAAGCTCAGTTCAAGCGCGCTCGCACATGGGTAGCCAGCCGTTTCGGCAACGAGAAGCCGGTACGTGAACGCAAAGCGCGCGAGCGCTATCTTGGCGCGCCAAAGCTTCCTGCCCGCGCGGATGTGCCCGCGCCGGCCCTGCCGGCGGACAGCCGCCGGCTGTTTGGAGAAGAAGCGGTGATTCCGGACATGCCGCCCGGCAGTGCGGAAACGCTCGGTACCAGCGGTGTCGCTCAACCCGATCCTGGCGATAGGGTGCCCACTCCCAGCGACTCCAGCTTGGTGCGATAAGTGACCAAGTCCTGACCGCATGTTCGACTTCGCTGCCATTCTGGATTTCTGGTTCGGCGCGGCGGATTCGCCCGAGCGCGGCCGCACGAGGAAGTGCTGGTTCGCCAGGGACGCGGTGTTCGACGCGCAGGTCCGCGGCCGATTTCAGGCGCTGCACGAGGCGGGCTGCCGCGGAGAACTGGCGCTCTGGGAGCGCGGGCCGCTCGCCGCGCTTGCCCTGGTGGTGGTGCTCGACCAGTTCCCGCGCAACATGTTCCGCGGCAACGCGCGCGCTTTCGCCGCCGACGCTATTGCGCTTGCGGTTGCGCGCAGAATGGTGGAAAAGGGTTTCGATCTGCTGCTGCGGCCGGTGGAACGGGCATTTGTCTACCTGCCGTTCGAGCACGCCGAGGATCTCGCGGTGCAGCGGCGCTCGCTTGCGCTTTTCGCCGGCCTCGCCGGCGATGCGGAGAGTACCTCAACCATCGACTACGCGCGCCGCCACTATGAAATCATCGCCCGCTTCGGCCGCTTTCCCCACCGCAACGCGGTCCTCGGCAGGACTTCGACTGAGGAAGAAATTGCGTTTTTCGCCCAAGCCGGCTCGTCGTTCCAGTCTCGATCGGACCTCCATGCAGCATCTTGACCACGACATTCAGGCGCCATCGGAATGGGTGGTGCGCTTCGCGCACTTGATACCGGCTGGCGGACGCGTTCTTGACCTCGCCTGCGGCCAAGGGCGCCACGCGCGCTATCTGCGCGAGCTGGGGCATCGGGTTGTGGCGGTGGATCGCGATCCGGAGGCGCTCGGCTCGCTCGCCGGGTGCGACGGGATCGAGCCCCTGGAAGCGGACCTCGAGTCCGGACCGTGGCCCTTCTCGCCGGGCAGCTTCGAGGGCATCGTGGTGGCCAATTACCTGCACCGGCCGTTATTTGTCCACCTTGTTGCCGCATTGGGCACGGGCGGCGTCTTGATGTACGAAACGTTCGCGGTGGGAAACGAACAGTTCGGCCGGCCTTCCAATCCCGATTTTCTGCTGCGGCGCGGCGAGCTGCTGGAGGTCGTCGCGCCCGAATTGCGGGTGGTCGCGTTCGAGCAAGGCATTGTTTATCGGCCTAAACCCGCCGTGATCGAGCGCGTCTGCGCGATCCGCGCCGGTGCCGCCTGGTGGCCCCTGGAGCGCCGTTGAACGCTCGGGGTGGAAGGGGTTTGGAGTAGAATTCACCATTTTTACGGAAGGACGCGACGCCACATGGTAACCGGGAGCATCGTAGCGATCGTTACGCCCATGCACGACGACGGCGGCCTGGATCTCGCGCGCTTCAAGGCGCTGATCGACTGGCACATCGCCGAAGGTACAGACGGCGTCGTGGTGGTCGGGACCACCGGCGAGTCGCCCACTGTCGATTTCGATGAGCACAAGGACCTGATCCGCGTTGCGGTCGAGCACGCGCGCGGGCGCGTTGCGGTGATTGCGGGCACCGGCGCCAATTCGACCGCCGAGGCGATCGAGCTTACCGAGTCGGCCAAGAAATCCGGGGCGAGCGCCTGCCTGTCGGTGGTGCCCTATTACAACAAGCCCACGCAGGAGGGCCTGTATCGCCATTTCCGCGCCATCGCCGAAGCGGTCGATATTCCACTGATCGTCTACAACGTGCCCGGACGCACGGTTGCCGACATCGGCAACGACACGGTCCTGCGCCTGGCCCAGGTTCCAAACATCACCGGCATCAAGGATGCCACCGGCAATCTCGAGCGCGGCACCGATCTGCTGCGGCGTCTGCCCAAGGGTTTTGCGGTGTACAGCGGCGACGATGCGACGGGACTGCCGCTCGTGCTTCTGGGGGGACAGGGCGTGATTTCCGTCACCGCGAACGTGGCGCCGCGGCTGATGCACGAGATGTGCGCGGCCGCGCTCGCCGGCGAGCTGCGCCGCGCGCGCGAGATCAATTTTCGGCTCATGCCGCTGCACCAGAAGCTGTTCGTCGAGGCAAATCCGATCCCGGTCAAATGGGCCGCCGCACAGATGGGATTGATCGGCATGGGAATTCGCCTTCCGCTCATGCCGCTTTCGCAGCAGTACCACGAGGTCGTCCGACAGGCCATGCGCGAGGCGGATGTGCAGGCGCCGGGCGCCGGCGAAGGAAAGAGGCCATGAAGCGGTCCTGGATCGCGCTTGCCCTCATCGTTGCCGGGTGCAGCGGTTCGTTCCTGGAAGGAAGGAAGATCGAGTACAAATCGGCCGGCAAGCTGCCGTCGCTCGAAGTTCCTCCGGATCTGACCTCGCCCGCGCGCGACGATCGCTATGCGATACCCGACGTCAGTCCGACGGGTACGGCCACCCTGTCGACCTACAACGCCGAGCGCATGGGCGCGCAGCGCTCCGGGGCGAGCGACGTCCTGCCTTCGGTCGAGCGCGTGCGAATCGAGCGCTCGGGCACGCAGCGCTGGCTCGTGGTGCCGGAGACCCCGGAGAAGATCTGGCCGGCGGTCAAGGAGTTCTGGCAGGAGCTGGGTTTTCTGATCAAGCTCGAAATTCCCGAAGCCGGAGTCATGGAGACCGACTGGGCCGAGAACAGGGCCAAGATTCCGCAGGACTTCATCAGGAACGCGATCGGCAAGCTCATCGAGGGCGCCTATTCCACCTCGGAGCGCGACAAGTTCCGCACGCGCCTGGAGCGCGGCGCGGAGCCCGGCACGACCGAGATCTTCATCAGTCATCGCGGCGTGGTCGAGGTCTACACCAGCGAGCGCCAGGAAACGACCGTCTGGCAGCCTCGGCCCTCCGATCCGGAGCTGGAAGCGGAGTTCCTGCGCCGCCTCATGGTGCGCTTCGGCGTCGAGGATACGAAAGCGCGATCGCAGCTCGCAGCCGGGGAGCGCATCGAGCGCGCCAAGCTCGTGCGCTCGGAGGCCGGCGGCGGCGTGCTCGAGCTGCCCGAACCGTTTGACCGCGCCTGGCGGCGCGTGGGGCTCGCGCTCGACCGCGTCGGCTTCACCGTCGAGGACCGCGATCGCGCGCAGGGGACCTACTTCGTGCGCTATGTGGATCCGGAAAAGGACGCCGACACCAAGGAAAGGAAAGGCGAAGGATTCCTGTCGCGGCTGATGTTCTGGCGTTCGAAGGACAGCGCGCGCTCGGCCGAGCAATACCGTGTCCAGGTGAAGGACACGCGCAAGGATTCCGCGCAGGTGCTGGTGCTCAACAAGGACGGCGCGGCCGATACCTCCGAGACCTCTCGCAAGATCCTTTCGCTGCTGCACGATCAGCTCAAGTAGGCGCTTCGCGGACGATCGTCGGCCAAGGTGCGGGAATTTGCCTTTCAATATGTCTCCACGCTTTTGCGAAGTTGCTCGCAACTTCGCAAAAGCGTGGAGATTGAATAAAGGCAAAAGCGGCACCGCCGGTTCCGGATTGTTCGGTCTCGGAATCAGGAATGCGCTTCGCTTCGCTCGATCGATTCTAGGAACCATGCGTGCGCTTCGCTTCGCTTGATCAATTTTAGGAACCAAGCGTGCGCTTCGCTTCGCTTGGTAGTGGCAGCGACGGCAACGGTCTCTTGATCGAGGCCGGAGATACCCGGCTTCTGCTCGACTGCGGCTTTTCGCCTCGCGAAACCGCGCGAAGACTCTCGCGGCTCGGTGTCGCGCCGGCGGATATCTCCGGGGTCGTCGTCACCCACGAGCACGCCGATCATGCCGGCGGCGTTTTTGCGTTCGCGCGCCGCCACGCGCTCCGCGTGTGGATGACTCACGGCACGCTCTTGTCGCTGCGTGAACTCGACGAAGCCTCCGATCGCGGCCTCAGCGTCGAGCTGATCCGCGGCGAGGCCGGTTTCGCCATAGGCGATCTCGCGCTGCTCCCCTTCACCGTTCCCCACGATGCGCGCGAGCCGGTTCAATTCGCCGTGTCCGACGGCGCGCGCCGCCTGGGCGTGCTCACCGATGCGGGCTGTACGACGCCGCTTGTTGAGCGGACCCTCTCCGGTTGCGATGCGCTGGTGCTCGAGGCCAACCACGATGCGGCGTTGCTGCGCGAAGGCGAATATCCCCCGGCGCTCAAGGCGCGAATTGCCGGCCGTTACGGTCATCTCGACAACGACTCGTCCGCCGCGATCCTTTCGGTCCTGGACTGCAGCCGGCTGCAGCACGTGATCGCCGCGCATCTCTCCAAGCACAACAACACGCCGCAACTCGCGCGCGCGGCGCTTGCCGCGGCGCTCGGCTGCGAAGAGCACTGGGTCGGCGTCGCCAGCCAGGAAGACGGTTTCGGCTGGCGCGATATCGCCTGAGGATCGGAGGAGATCGGGGGCGGGCGCCGAAAAGAAAAAGCCGGCCTTTGCAGGCCGGCCTTCCCGGTAGAACGACGATCTACTTCTTCGCCGCGTCGGCTTTTGGCGCTTCGGCTTTCGGTGCTTCTGCCTTGGCGGCCTCCGGAGCTGCTGGCGCTTCCTTCGCCGCATCGGCAGGAGCCGGGGCGGGGGCGGGAGCGGGAGCCGGTGCCGGTGCAGGAGCAGGTGCTGCCGGTGCAGGCGCCGGCGCCGGCGCGGGTTTCGGTTCTTCTTTACCGCAGCCGGCGAGCGCAAGCGCTGCCAACGCGGCCACGACGACGATGCGTTTCATATGTGAGCCTTCCCCTACTTTATAGAGATTGGATTGGTAACTTCGGCCCGGCACAGCTCTGGCCGAAGTAATAATTATATCAAAATCCTGCGCTGCAAAAAGCCACCCTTGCTTACAGGTTCCTTACAGCCCGGTCTTGGTCGCCGAAACGGCCGGATAGGAACTCTCCCAGATCTGCTCGAAGCGCTCGCTCATGGCGTGACCTTCGTTCGGATCGTCGAGGAGCAGCACGCCGCGAGCCTGCGCCGCGGCCGGGCGCCGCGCCACATTTTCGCCGTCCGCGATCACGAAGCAATCCTGGGCCCTCGTCGCCTCACCCTGGGTGCACTGGATCATCAGGCTGGCGGGAAAAGTGGCAATGAGCTGCAGCAATCGGGCGCAACGCGTGTTCACGTGTTCCACGTCGTGCAGGGCGATGCGCACGCGATGGTTTTTGTTGCTCGCCAGCAGCCGGCGCAGGACGTCGATTCGCTCCGGCGCGTTGAATTGGAGGGCAAGCAGGTCCGGGTCGAAGACACACAACTCGTGCTTGGCCATCGCGAGCAACTGGTCGACCGCGTCCAAGTATTCGCGCCGCATCGTAAACAGTTTTCGTTGCGGTTTCGGTACGACTTCCTGGTTTTCCATCATGCAAGCGGGTTCCGGGCCAGTCATCACGATACCAGCGCCGGACAACCCTGAAAAGGGTCCTTCGACTCCGCGCCCGCGATCGGGCGCTCGCGGCGCTCGCGCACCGGCACTGTCGGCAGTGCGACACCGGCGGGCTTCGCGAACGCCCGCGCGGCGCTCGCAGCCGCCGTGGCGCGATTTATTATTCTCCTGCGCTTGACTCCTAACGTCCAAGGATGCATTAGAATCACGGCCGAGCCCGGATGACACCCATGCTTGAATTAGGACAACCCGCACCGCTGTTCTCTCTCCCGGACGCCGACATGGAGTCGGTGGAACTCGGCCTGTTTCGCGGCAAGAAGAACATCGTGCTCTTCTTCTACCCGCGCGACGGTTCGCCGACCTGCACGCTGCAGGCGACCGAGTTTTCCGATCACGAGGACGAATTCGCGCGCTACGACTGCATCGTCCTCGGTGTCAGTCCGGACGATTGCCTGTGCCACGCGCAGTTCCGCGACGAGCACGGGGTGTCGATACGGCTGCTGGCGGACACCGAGGGCGAAGTGTGCCGCAAATACGGGGTATTGCAGGACGAAGCGCAGGGCGGGCGCAGGAGTCCGGTTGCGCACGCGACATTCGTCATCGACAAGAAAGGCACCGTTCGCCACGCGCTCTATGGCGCGCGCCAGCGCGGGCATGCGCTCGAGGTCCTGCACCTGGTCAAGACGCTGCGCTGACGTGCTGGTTTGCAAGAACACGGTGGTGTCGCTCGAGGTCGAGCTTTCGGACATCTGGGGCAACCTGATCGAAAAGCCGTCCGAGCCCCTGTATTACCTGCACGGCGGCTACGGCGACATTTTCCCCGCGGTCGAGGCGGCGCTCGAGGGCAAGGCGGAGAACGATCGCGTCTCGGTGCGGCTCGAACCCGAGGACGCCTACGGCGAATATGACCAGAGCCTGCTGGAGCTTGCCCCGCGCGCCGAATTTCCCGAAACGCTCGAGGTCGGCATGCGCGTCGAGCGCGGCGCGGGCGACGCGGACCAATACGCGGTGTATACGGTGACCGACATCGCCGAAGACAAGGTGGTGCTCGACGGCAATCATGCGCTTGCCGGAATGGCGCTGCAGTTCGTCTGCACCGTCGTCGGCGTGCGCCCCGCGCGCGACGAAGAAATCGCCAACGGCTCGGCCGACGATCCCGCCTCGGTGATTGTGCGCGTGCTCCCGTAGGCCCGCTCAGGCGGCCACCAGCATCGAGCGCCCGGCGTAGGGCCGCAATTCGAAACGCCGGTCGTGAAACGCCGCCACCGCCGGACGGTGCGCGATGCTCACCAGGGTTGCCTGCGACAGGTGCTCGCGCATGAGCCGGTAGAGGTGCGCCTCGGTCGCCTCGTCCAGCGCTGAAGTGGCCTCGTCGAGAAACAGCCAGTCGGGGCGGTTGAGCAGCGCGCGGGCGATCGCCAGCCGCTGCTGTTCGCCTCCGCTCATCGACATGGCCCAGTTTCCCGCCTCGTCGAGCCGGCCGGCGAAGGACTCCAGCCGGCAATCGGCGAGGGTCTTGCGGATGGTTTCGTCGCTGAACGCGCCCGAGGGCGCCGGGAACGACACGGCATCGCGCAGCGTTCCGATCGGCAGATAGGGCTTTTGCGGCAGGAACAGCACGCGCGCGCCCGCTGGAACGGTGACCTGCCCGCGCCCGAACGGCCAGATGCCGGCCAGGGCGCGGAACAGCGTGCTCTTTCCGCTGCCCGAAGGTCCGGTGACCAGCACCCGCGTGCCGGGCTCGATGCGGAATGAAGTGTCGGCGAGGATGATGCGGCCCGCCCGGCCGTCGATTCCGGGGAGCGCAAGGTCCAGATGCTCGGCGCCCAGCGCAGGAGCGGCGGCTTGGGCGACGCGGATTCCTTTGGCTTCCTTGGTCTCGCGCATTGCGTTTTGCAGCGCCGACTGGAACGTGAGCAGCCGCTCGACGCTCGCTTTCCAGCCGGCGAGCGTGGCGTAGGTATTGACGAACCAGGACAGCGCTCCCTGCACTTCGCCGAAGGCGCTGGCGATCTGCGTCAGGCCGCCGAGCGTGATGGCCCCGGCGAAAAAGCGCGGGGCCGCGACCATGAACGGAAAAATGATCGCAATCTGGGTATAACCCGCGGTGAAATACGTGAGCCGTTTGGTATAGCGCATCAGCTCCCACCAGTTCGCGCGGATCAGCTCGAAGCGTTCGAGCAATCCCCGCTGCTCGGGTTCCTCGCCGCGATAGAGCGCCACGCCTTCGGCATGCTCGCGCAGGCGCACCATGCTGAAGCGGAAATCGGCCTCGCGCCGCTCCTTCTGGAAGTTCAGATCGATAAGCGGCCGGCCGATAGTGTGGGTAAGTACGCTGGCGACAACAGCGTACAGGACCGCGGCCCAGACCATGTAGCCGGGGATGGTGATCTCGCTCGCGCCCAGCATGAAAACGAGCGGTCCGGAGATGTTCCAGAGAATGGCGATGAAAGACGCGAGCGTCACGACCGAAGTCAGCAGTCCCAGGGAAAGATTCAGGGTGCCGTCGGTGAAGAGCCTCAGGTCCTCGGCGATGCGCTGGTCGGGGTTGTCGGTGCCCTGGTTCACGAGTTCCATGCGGTAGTAGACCTGCTTGTCCAGCCATTCGCCGACGTACTCGCGCGTGAGCCAGACCCGCCAGCGCATCTCGAGCATCTGCGTCAGGTAGATCTTGTACACCGCGGCGGTGATGTAGATCGCCGCCAGAAAACTGAAATAGAGCAGCAGGTCCTTGAAGTCGGCGAAGTTCTTCTGCTCCAGAGAGTTGTAGAACTGGCGGTTCCAGTCGTTGAACAGCACGGCGAGATAGACGAGCCCCAAGGTCAGCGCGAGGATGGCTGCGAGCAGTCCGCGCGCGCGCCAGCGCTCCTCCGAAAACCAGTAAGGGCGGGTGAGTTTCCACACCTTGCCGAGAAAGGTCCGTGCGTCGATGAAAAGGCGGCTGTCCATGAAGTTTTCCCTGCCACTGACGGCGCCCGGTCCGAGCCGCCGCTCCTGCGATCCGGCTACGGCGAAGGATAAAGCGCGCTGTTCAGGATCGAGCGCGCCTGCTCGATCACATCGCTCGCGGTGAGCCCGAGCGGCCCGCGCTTCGCCGCCGCGTCGCCCGCCGCGCCGTGCAGGAACACGCCGGCGAGCAGCGCCTCGAGCGCGGGCGCGCCCTGCGCCATCAGGCTGGCGATGAATCCGGTCAGCGCATCGCCCATTCCGGCCGAGGCCATCCCGGGATTGCCGCTCGAATTGATCCACCACGCGCCGCCCGCATCGGCGATCACCGTGCCGTTGCCCTTGAGCGCAACGGCTGAGCGGTAGCGCCCGGCGATGCGCCTGGCCGCGGCGATCCGATCGGCCTGCACTTCGCGCGTCGAACACCCGAGCAGGCGCGCCGCTTCCGCCGGGTGCGGCGTGAGCAGCGTGGGCGCGGCGCGGCCGGCAAGGACCTCCGCCAGCGCGGCGTTCGCGGCGAGCAGGTTGAGCGCGTCGGCGTCCAGGACCAGCGCCGCGGGCGAAGCGATCGCCTGGGCGAGCAGGCGGCCCGCACCCTCGCTTTGACCCATGCCGGGGCCGGCGGCGATCACGTTCATGTCTTTTGCATCGAGCACGAACTCCGGTGTGCGCAGCATCAGCTCGGGCTGAAGGAAATCGACTTGCGGCGCATCTTCGGCGAGCAGGGCGAGATAGACGCGGCCGGAGCCGCTCGACAGCGCGGCGCGGCCGGCAAGGATCGCCGCGCCGATCATTCCCCGCGCGCCGCCGAGCACGCCGACATTGCCGGCCAGGCCCTTGTGGAAATTGCGCGGGCGGTGCGGAAGCACCCCGGCGAGGATCGATGGATCGAGGAACCTGCCCTCGGGGGCGCAAAGCGTCTCGGCGTCGAGGCCGATCGACGCGACCTCGAGCGCGCCGCAGCAGTCGGGACCGTCCAGGGTGAGCAGGCCGGGCTTCAGGCCGATGAAGGTGATCGTGTGCGCGGCGCGCACCGCCTCGCCCATCACCGCGCCCGTGTCGGCGTTGAGGCCGCTCGGGATGTCGATCGCGAGGATGGGTGCGCCGAGCGAATTGATCGAGCGCACCAGATCGGCATGGCGCCCGCTGAGCGGCCGCT
>JACPRN010000188.1 GCA_016189945.1 Betaproteobacteria bacterium | reverse complement strand
GATCGCGGTGCAGTCGGCCCTCACCGGGCACCTGGTGTTCACCACGGTGCACGCCAACAACGTGTTCGACGTGATCGGGCGCTTCGTTCACATGGGCGTCGATCCCTACATGTTCGTGTCGGCCCTGAACGGCATCCTCGCGCAGCGCCTGGTGCGGGTTAACTGCAGCCACTGCTCGGTCGAGGAGCGGCCCGATGAGCAGCTCGTCGCCGATTCGGGGCTTAGCGCGGAGGAGGTGCGGGGCTTTGCGTTCAGCAGCGGCCGCGGCTGCGGGCATTGCCGCGGGACCGGTTTCAAGGGCAGAAAAGCGATCGGCGAAATCCTGCGCCTCGATGACCAGATCCGCGAGCTCATCGTCAGGCGCGAACCGATTCGCGTCATTCGCTACGCGGCGGCCAGGCGCGGAACGCGCTTCCTGCGCGAATCCGCGGTCGAGCTGGTGAGGGTGGGCGAAACCACTTTGCAGGAGATCAATCGTGTCACCTTTGTGGCCTGATCGGTTGGGTGTTGCGCTGTATCCGCAGCGGCTCGTCCTGGCGCGCTCGAGCGGCGGGCCTCGCCTGCGTCTCACGCACAAGGAAATCGTCGAGCTTGCGCCGGCGCGGCCAGGGATGGCGCCCTGGCAGCCGGCGGCCGACGCGCTGGCCGCAAAGGCTGCCAGTGGCGCGTTGGCGCGCGCCGATGTTAGCTTGATCCTGTCGAACCATTTCGTCCATTACGCCGTGGTTCCCTGGAGCGATACCCTCGGCGCCAAAGAAGAGGAGTTGGCGTTTGCACGCCACTGTTTCGATCGCGTCTACGGCGAGGAGGCGAGCGCCTGGGCGATCAAGTTGAGCAGGGCCCACGCGCGCGCTTCGCGGCTCGCCGCCGCCGTCGACCAAACCCTTGTCGATAGCTTGAACGTGCATATGGCCCCGGTGGGGGCCCGCTACCGCTCGCTGCAGCCGCATCTGATGGCGAGCTTCAACAGGTGGTGCGCGCGTTTGGGCGAGCGAGCGGCCTGGATCGTGGTGGCCGAACCCGGCCTGCTGTGCCTGGCGCTCGTGGATGGCGCAGGCTGGCAGAGCGCGCGCACGATCAAGGTCGGCGCCGACTGGATGGCAGAGCTGCCCGGCGTGCTCGCGCGCGAGGAGTGCCTCGCCGATATCCAGACTGAATGCGAGACGGTGCTGGTGTTTGCGCCCGACGGACCGCACGCCGAGGTTCCTCGAGCGGGCAAATGGCGCATCGAACCGCTCCTGCCTGCCATGCTGCCGGGAATGATCGCCGGCGCCGACGAGCCGTTTTCGTTTGCCCTGGGAGCTTAAGGGCATGCGCGCGCTCGAACTCGATTTTCGCCGCGAGACTCGCCAAACAAGGCGGGTGGGAATCGCGCTGCTCGCTGCGGGGATAGCGAGCGCCGTTGTGGCCGCGGGGCAATACCGTGATCTCGCCGATGATCTCGCTTTAGCCGAGGCGAACACCCGCGCGGCCGCGCGCGCCACGCGAAAACAAGCGGCTTCGCCGCGGGTGAGCGGCGACCTGCAGAGAATCAGCCAGGAACTGAAGCGCGCCGGCGAGGTCGCGCTCGCTCTCAGGACGCCCTGGAACGATCTTTTCGCCAGCGTCGAATCGGCGAACACGCCCGAGGTAGCGTTGCTCAGCATCGAGACCGATACCGGCAAGCGCCAGGTCAAGATTTCCGGCGAGGCGAAAGACTTCGACGCGATGCTCGAGTATGTGCGCTTCCTCGGGTCGCAGCCGAAACTGGCCGACGTCTATCTGCACAGCCATCAGGTGCAGTTGCAGAGCCCGCAGCGGCCGGTGCGCTTCGTTCTCGGCGCCGAGTGGGTTTCGCGCCAATGATGATTGCCCGAAGTGCGCCATGAAACGAATTCTCGTTTTCGCGGGCGGCAGTGCGATCGGTTGGCCCGGCATCCTCGGGCTGGGCTTGCTCATCGCCGTGGGCGGCTTTTACGTTTCCACGTACAGCCCGGAAAGGTCCCGACTCGAAGAGCTGCGCCGCGCGCTCGCGAGCGCACGCGAGCAGCGCCCGGCCTTCGCCGAGGCCGCCGCGCCGCTGACGCCGGGCGACAGGCTGGCGGCCTTTTACGGTTTCTTCCCGCACCCGAACGACCTGCCCGACCTGCTTGAAAAGGTATTCGGCGCGGCCAAGCAGCATGGACTGCGGCTGGAGCAGGGCGAATACCGGTTGGCGAGGGATGGCACAGGCACGCTGCAGCAATTCCAGCTCGCCTTGCCGGTGCACGGCACCTATCCGCAGATTCGCAAGTTCGTCGACGGTGCATTGGCCGAGGTCGCCACGCTGTCGATCGAGAGCATCCATATCGAGCGGCAGAAAGTCGGCGATGCGATGGTGGAGGCCAAAGTGAAGATGGTGGTCTATCTGGGGAAAGGACCATGAGAATGCCGACCCAAAGGGAATGGGCCCTGCTCGCGCTCGCGCCGGTGCTGGTTTTCGCGGCCGGGCGCGTCGATCGTGTCGATCGCGGAGACGCCGAACCTGCTGCGGTCGTCGTCGAAGCGACAGAACCGGCCAAGCCGAGGGCTGAAGCCAGCCAGGTGCCCGATGCGCGGAACCTGGACTTGGCGCAGTTGCGGCGCAATGCAAATGTCGGTGAGACGCAAAACGTCTTTGAGCGCAGATCCTGGTATGTGCCGCCTCCGCCGTCTCCGCCGTCTCCGCCGCCGAAACCCGTGGCACCGCCACCGCCGGCCGCGCCGCCCCTGCCCTTCACCTACTTGGGGCGCTACGAGGACGCGGCGAAGGCGGTGATTTTTCTGGTGCGGGGCGAGCGCATCCTGCTGGTGACTGCGGGCGAGGTCATCGAGGGCACCTACCGCGTGGAAGGCATCGTTGGAGCGGCGCTCGGCCTGACTTACCTTCCGCTCAATATCAGGCAGACCCTGAACGTCGGCACAGCGGGATGAACAGCCGCCGGTCATCGCGGGGATTCACACTGATCGAACTCGCGGTGACGGTCGCAATTGTCGGCCTGCTTGCGGGCATCGCTGTGCCCACGGCGGAACTCGTAGTGCAGCGAAACAAGGAGCAGGATCTGCGCTTGGCCTTGCGCGAGCTGCGCAAGGCGATCGACGCGTACAAGCAGGCCTACGACGAAGGCCGAATGATCAAGATCGTGGGCGAATCGGGCTATCCCCCGTCGCTTAAGGTGTTGGTCGACGGCATCGCCGATGCCCGGAGCGCGGAGAAGCGCAAGATATTTTTCCTGCGGCGCATACCGCGCGACCCGATGTCGGCGGGCACCGAGAGCGCTCCGGAGCAGACCTGGGGCCTGCGCAGCTATGCCAGCGAAGCCGACAGTCCGGCGGAGGGACGCGACGTATTCGACGTCTATTCCAAATCCGCCGCCGTGGGACTCAACGGCGTTCCGTACAAGGAATGGTAGGACGCATGATGGGCACACAACGGGGCCGTGGCTTCACCCTGGTCGAACTGCTGGTGGTGATGGCCATTGTCGCCCTGTTGGTCTCGCTCGCCGCGCCGCATTATTTCGGCGGACTGGAGAAATCGAAGGAGACTGCGCTGCGCCAGACGCTCGCCGTGACCCGCGACGCGCTGGACAAGTTCTACGGCGATAACGGCAGGTACCCCGACAGTCTGGAAGCTCTGGTCAACAAGCGCTACTTGCGCAGTTTGCCGGTCGATCCGGTCACCGAAAGCAGCGCCACCTGGACCGTGGTTGCGCCCGAAGACCCGAGCAAGGGCGGCGTGTATGACATCCATAGCGGCGCCGAGGGCGTCGGCCGGGACGGTAAACCGTTTCGCGAGTTGTAGGCAAGGGCCGAATCGTGCGCTTGCGCATGGGCGAGGTCATGCAAGCGGGAACCCGGGCGCGTTCGGCGCGCCGCGGAATGACGCCTGATGCGGCGCGCTTCGATGCGGCTGCGCCACGGCACTCCCGCTGCGCCGAGAAACCCCGGCGCTGTCGGCACGCGGGGTTCACCTATATTGGGTTGCTGGCGATGGTGGCAATAATGGGCATTGCGTTAACCGTCGTGACCGAAGTATGGCAGACCGTGCAAAAGCGCGACAGGGAAGAGGAATTGCTGTTTGCCGGCGACCAGATCAGGCGCGCGCTCGCCATGCACTTCGCCGATACTTCCACGTATCCGCATCGGCTGGAAGATCTGCTCAGGGATCCCGCCTTTCCGGGGGTGCGTCGCTACCTGCGCAAGATCTATCGGGATCCGATGACCGGCCGCGCGGAATGGGGGCTGGTAAAGTCGGTCGGCGACACCATCATCGGCGTGCACAGCCTGTCCGACGCGCAGCCGTTCAAGAAATCCGGGTTCAGTCTTGACGACCGGGATTTCGGCCGAAAGAAGAAATACTCCGACTGGGTGTTCGTGGCGAAGGGCGTTCAAGGGGCCCCGGCGCGGCCGCACCAGGATCCGTTCGCCCCGCGGTCAACGCCTTGACACCGAGGGCGGGGGATGGTGCACTGGGCACGCCTGTGAATCGCCCGGTCATGGTTCGCAGAACCCAGGAGAACACCTATGCAGACTTCCGCGCCCCGCATGCAGCTCGTGCACCCGAACATCACCCGCACCTGCAAGGAGGCCGAAATCTACGAATCGCTTCTAAAACTCGACGGTGCGCAAGTCCTCGAACTCGGCTGCGGCAAGGCCGACCACACGAGAAACATCGCCACGGCGCACCCGGGCGCGAAGATCGTCGCCGCCGAGGTGGATCGGATCCAGCACGCGAAAAACCTCGCTTCCGCGCCTCCGGCGAACCTCACCTTCGCCGATTTCGGCGCCGAGTCGATTCGCCTCGCCGACGCGAGCATCGACGTGGTGATGATGTTTCGCTCGCTCCACCACGTGCCGCTCGATCGCATGGACGACGCGTTCCGCCAAATCCACCGCGTGTTGCGGCCCGGCGGGCACGCCTATATCTCCGAGCCGGTCTTTGCGGGCGCGTTCAACGAGTTGGTCCGGATCTACAACGACGAGGAACTGGTGAGGAAGGCGGCATTCGACGCCGTCTGCCGGGCGGTCGACAGCGGGCGCTTCGAGCTTGTCGGCGAGACCTTCTTCCAGACGCCGTTGCAGTACAAGAACTTCGCCGAGTTCGCGAAAAAACACTTCGAGATCACCCATGGCGTGCGCAACGTGACCGAAGAGCAGAGCGCGGCCGTCGAGCGGCTATTCAATACGCACCTTGGCCCGGACGGAGTGAAACTCGCCCAGCAGATCCGGGTCGATCTGCTGCGCAAACCGGAATGAGGGGACTCGCGTATCGGCACCGGCTACCGAGGTTTTAGCGCCCGATTTCCGGGACTGAAAGACCCCGGCAGATTTTTCGCGCCAGCCGCTCTGAAATTTCGGTGTGTCGCGGAACAGCCTCCACCTCCCCACTGCGCGGGTTCGTCCATAGGGAGTGTGACCCTCCTTCTCTCTTAAGGTAGCAGCCGTGCTGGCGGAGAGGAGAGAGGAGGGAACTGCGCTTCACGATAAGACAATCGTTTCGCGCTCGGCCTCCGGCGGTACTCCGCGCAAACCGTCTTCGCGACGGTCTTCGAGAATGAGTGCAATAGCCTCCGCCAAGCTCTTTCGCGCCTCTTCTTTCGTTCGCCCCTGGCCATTCGCGCCCGGAATTTCGGGGCAATACGCGATGTACCAGTCGCCGTCTCTTTCAATGATGGCCGTAAATTCGTTTCGCATTTGGCACCCGCATGCTTCGGTCAAATCGGATGGCAACTAATATACGCG
>JACPRN010000196.1 GCA_016189945.1 Betaproteobacteria bacterium | reverse complement strand
TTTCGCGACATCTGGTCAGCTTCTTCGCTTTCCGGAGCGAGGCAAGCCGATGGATCTTCTTGTTTCGTCGCACCGCTTGCTGCCGGCCAGTGGCTCGCGCGTCAATCGGCGCGGATGTTCGCCGCGCGTATCACCTTTTCGTAGCGCGCCGACTCGCGCTGCAGGCGCGCGGCGCTTGCTTCGGGCGTGGAGCCGAGCGGCTCGATACCAAGCATCGCCAGGCGCTCGCGCACGTCCGCGGCGCGCAGCGCTTTGGAAACCTCCGTCGCGAGACGGGCGACGATCTCGCGTGGCACGGCTGCCGGCAGTGCCATCCCGATCCAGATCGAATCATCGATGCCGCGCACTCCGGACTCCTCCACCGTGGGCCAGTCGGGATAGCCGGCGACGCGCCGCGGGCGCATGACGCCGAGCACCTTGGCCTTGCCGCCCTTGACGAACTGCAGCACCGAGGACATCGCGATCAGGCTCATCGCCACCTCCCCGGAAGCGAGCGCAGTCGAGGCGGGCGCGCCGCCCTTGTACGGATCGTGCAGCAGCTTGATTCCCGCCTGCGCAGCGAGCAGCTCGGTCAGGACGTGGCTCGTGCTGCCGGTTCCCGCGGTCGAATAGGCGATGGCGCCGGGCTTTGCCTTTGCCGCGGCGATCAGCGCGGCGAGCGTGGCGTAGGGGCTGGCAGCGCCCACCGTGACCAGCATCGGCTGCTCCACGACGATCGACACCAGGACAAGGTCGCGCAAGGGGTTGTACGGCAGCTTCGCGTAGATGGACGGGTGCATCGCGTACTCGGCGTTGGAGGCCATGAGCACCGTGTAGCCGTCAGGCGCCGATTTGGCCACGGCGTCGATGCCGATGATGCCGCCGGCGCCGGTGCGGTTCTCGATCACGAAGGGCTGGCCCAAGGACTCGGTAAGCTTGGGCGCGATCAGGCGCGTGGGTACGTCGGTGGCGCCGCCGGGAGCAAAGGGCACGATGATGCGCACCGGCCGCGCCGGATATTCCTGGGCGAGCGCACCGTGCGACGCGGCAACGAGCAGCAGAGCGATCAGAAAACGGCGCACGAGCGGCATGGTGAGTCTCCTGGTAGCGTGGCTGAGGCGTCGGCCGGAACCGACCCGTAGAGCGCGGCCATGTTCGCACGGCGAAAATAAAGCTGTCAAATGAATGGCGGGTCAGCGCGCCGAAGGAAAGTTCACGGCGAGCCAGCTTCGCAAGGTTTCGGTGACCCGCGGGTTGCGCTCGGCGAGCATGAAATGTTCGACGCCGTTGAACAGGTGCAGCTCGGCGGGCGGCTTGGCGCGCCGGAACATCTCCAGCGACTCCTCGGTCGGCGTGACCGAATCGGGCGCGGCGTGCAGGAACAGGATGGGGCGGGGCGCGATTTTCGCCACCACGTCGTCCGGGCGAAAATCGAAAATGCTCTGCGCGGTTTCGACCGGGAACTCCATCACCGCGTTGGCGGGAAGCCCTCCGCGAAGGTGCGGCGGGATCGGAACGATGTCGAAGCGGTGCACCATCAGCGGTTTGCCCGTTCGGCGGCGGTGCTCGCGGCCTTCGTCGAGCATGCGGGTGAACCTGGCCCAGCCCTCGGGAGTCGGATGCTGCCCGTGAAGCTTGCGTTCCCCATGCCCCCAACCGCCCGCCGAAATCACCGCCGCGGCGCGCTCGTCCACCCCCGCGGTATACACGGCGACCGCGCCGCCAAAACTCGTTCCCGATAGCGCGATGCGATCCGCGTTGACTTCCGGGCGATTGGCGAGATAGCTAAGCGCGTTGCGGGTGTCCTCGACCTGATCGAGGCAGAGCACCCGGCCGGGCTCGCCCTCGCTTTCGCCGCAGCCGCGCATGTCGAAGCGCAGCGCGACGTAGCCCCAATCGGCGTACATCGATGCCGGCGTGACCACATTGCCCGCTTGCTTGTTGGCGCCGAAGCCGTGCATGACGATGATCGCGGGCCGTCCCGCAGCTCGGTCTTTAGGAAAATGGATCACGCCCGACAGTTTGAGTCCCGCCGATTCAAAGCTCACCTTTTCTTCCATTCCCTGTCTCCGATGGTCGTTGTCTGGTCTCGCTTGGGTATATTATTCCACACTGCTCGCGGGGTAATCGCGGTTCGGACACGAGCTTCGCCCGCGCGGGAGTCGATGACAAAAGGGGGAAACGATGCGCCTGCTGCTATCGCTATTCATTTTCGCGGCGTTTTGGCCGAGCGCGCACTCCTTGGCCCAGGGCTATCCGTCGCGGCTGGTTCGCGTGATCCAGCCCCTGGGGGTGGGATCGCCGGGAGACCTCGTGTCGCGCGCGATCGCGCAGTCGCTCAGCCAGACGCTGGGCCAGCCGGTGGTGGTCGAAAACCGCGTCGGCGCGAACGGAATCATCGGCATGGAAGGCTGCGCCAAGGCCGCGCCCGACGGCTACACGATCTGCGTGCCCAGCTTCAGCCAGGTGACCATGAATCCGGTCATCTATTCCAAGCTGCCCTACGATCCGCTGCGCGATCTCGCGCCGGTCATCAACATCGGCGTCATCAACTCCTCGATCGTGGTGAACGCTTCGGTGCCGGTGAACACGCTGCGCGAACTGTTCGCGCTGGCGAAGACAAAACCCGGCGCGCTCAACTGGGGCTCCTGGGGCGTCGGCAGTTTTCCCCACCTCTACCTTGCCTGGATGCAGCACTCGACCGGCACTTCATTTACCCACGTGCCCTACAAGACCATCGCCCTGGCGGTGGGCGCGGTCGTGGCGGGAGAGGTGCAGGTGCTGCTCAATACCCCTGGGTTGGTGGCGCCTCAGGTGAAAGCGGGCAAGGTGAAGGTGCTCGCGGTGATCGGCAGAAAGCGATCGCCTTTGCTCGACGCACCGACGCTCGAGGAAGCCGGGTTCGAGCTGCCGATCACCAGTTGGGTGGGCGTCACCGCGCCCGCGGGAACGCCGAAGGACATCGTCCAGCGGCTGAATGCGGAAATTGCGGCGCTCCTCGCCGACCCCAAATTCGTCGAGCGGGTTCTTGCCCCGATGTCGGTCGATCCCATCGGCGGTTCGCCGGAGGAGTTCGCTGCGTTTCTGAGGAAGGACCGCGAAATCGCCGAGAAGGTCGCGAAATTGGCACGACTCAAGACGGAGTGAATGCGCGCCACGCCGCCGGTCGCCGCAGGCGAGGCCGCAGCCGAGACATCGCACGTTGCCCGCGGCCGCGGAGTAGGCCCGGCGCTCGATTGCCGCACGAACTCGGTCTTTGCCCCCCCGGGGAGAATTCTATCAAGGTCGAGGTGTCTCAGTTGATTGGGCCAATTTGAATTGCTTGCCTGGCTCCGATACCGACGAGGTGCCAAACCCAGTCGCTACCCTGATCGAAGAACCAGAAGGAGGAACACGAGATGAAATTCATGCTGACCTTTCATTGGAAACCGGACGCCAAGGCGCAAAACGAGGCCATCGCCCGTTTCAAAACGACGGGCGGACAGCCCCCCAAGGGGGCGAAACTGCTGGGGCGATGGACGCGCGCCGATTTCAGCGGCGGATTCGACCTGCTGGAGAGTGATGATCCCCAGGCGCTCGCCGAGTTCGCGCTGATGTGGAGCGATCTGATGGAGCTGAACATCACCCCGGTCGTGGAGGACGCGCAGCTTGGCGAGGTGCTGCAGCGTCTCGGGAAGTAGCCCCGCGTTCCCTGGCTAGACGATCCGCTCCAGCGGCCACTGGAAAAGCCGGATATGGTCCGGCGCGCGCTGGATCTCCCGGTTCGCCGCGTTGATTGAGCGAATCAGCGCCTCGAGCGGCGCATCCTCCTCGAAGGCGATCATGGTCACCGAGTTGGTGCTGGGGTGGGACCCGGAGCCGAAATGCGGCTCGGTGCCGTGCCCCTTGCCCCTGGCGTTGTCCCAGGTGGTGAAGTAATCGATGCCGTTCTCCTTCAGGATCGCCATGACGCGATCGGTGAAAAAGCTGTTGCACACAACCAAGGCCATTTTCATAGCGGCAATATTCCTGGGCGATGCGAGGGAAGCGGCGACGTCTGCCGCTGACTGTCAATTCGAGCCGGCAATCCGCCTGGCAACCGGTGCCCACTTGTTCACCTCGTTCTGCATGAACGCGGTCGCTTCCGCCGGCGTCATCGCCTTGGTCTGAATCAACTGGTTCTCCAAGTGCTTGCGCACCTCGGGCACTTCCATCGCCTTGTTTACCGCCGCGTTGAGCCGCTCGACGACCTCATTCGGCAGTCCCGCGGGGCCGGCAAGCGAATACCAGGTGGTCACCACCAGATCGCGGTAGCCCAGCTCGACCAGGGTGGGCAGATCGGGAAACTCGGGCAGCCTGCGCTCCGAGGAGACCGCGAGCACCTTGATCTTGCCGGCGAGGGTGTGCGGGCGCGTGGTCGAGAGGGTCATGCTGCCGACCTTCAAGTGGCCTGCGACCAGATCGACGATCGCCGAGCCGCCGCCGCGGTAGGTGACGTGCACGAGTTTCACTTTCTCTTTTTCGGCGATGTACTCGGCCACCATGTTGCCGACCGAGCCGATGCTCGGCGAACCGTACTGCACGCCGTCGTTCTGCTTTTTCATCATCGCGAGCAGTTCCTTGAAGCTCGAGACGCCCGCCGACGGATGCACGACGAACACGTTCGGCGGTCCGCCGAGATAGGCGATATGGGTGAAATCGCGCATCGGATCGAAGGCGGCGTTCTTGTTCATCGCCGGAGCGAGAACGTGCGAGGGCATGCCGGCAATCTGCAGCGTGTAGCCGTCGGGGGCCGCGCGCGCGACCGATTCGGTGCCGATCAGGCCGCCGCCGCCGGTGCGGTTTTCGACCACGAACTGCTGGCCGAAGGCCTTCCTCAACTGCTCGGAAAACACCCGCCCCATCAGGTCGGCGGCCCCGCCCGCGGCATAGGCGACCACCATGCGGACGGGCTTGGCCGGCCAGTCGGCCGCGTGCGCGCCGAAGGACAGCAATGACAGCGCACTCGCGGCAGCGAAGAAAACGGCGTGCATTCGCTTCATTTTTCCCCCCGCATCGTGAATACGGCCCCTATTGTCGCGCATCCCCAATACTTTCGTCGACGCTCCCCTCGCGCGGGCTTCAGTCAAAGAAAAGATGCAATTGCCGTCTTCGCCGGGCTTGGCATATCATAAGGAAATCTTACTGAAAGGAATCCTTATGTTGGCCAAGCTCACTTCCAAGAATCAACTGACACTGCCCAAGGCGGTCATCAGCCAATTTCCAGGCGCCCAATATTTCGAAGTGAAAGCCGAAAAAGGGCGCATTGTTCTCGTCCCGGCCAAGGTTTCCAGCATGGATGCGGTCTGGGACAAGATCGAATCCCTTGGCGTGACGCAGAAAGATGTCGAGTCAGCAGTGCGATGGGCGCGCCGCAGAAGGAAGTGAAGCGCCTGCGCGCAGTGCTCGATACCAATGTGGTGGTTTCAGCGCTGCTCTTCCGCTCCGGACATCTGGCCTGGCTGCGCGAGGCTTGGGCGCGCGGTGAGGTAGTCCCGGTGGTGTCGACGGATACGCTCTCGGAACTCGTGCGCGTGCTGGCCTATCCGAAATTCGCGCTGTCGGCCGATGAGCGAAAGAATGCGCTTGCTCACTATATGGAGAACGCCGAGGCCGTGAGCGTGGTGTCGGTGGCTCCGCGCTCCGGAATGCCGGCGTGCAGGGACCCGAATGACGTGATGTTCGTGCGGCTGGCCTACGCCTCCAGGGTCGATGCTTTGGTAACCGGTGACGCTGATCTGCTCGCGCTCGCCCGCCGCTCGTGCATTCCGATTCTGGCGCCTGAGGCGTTCAAGGCCCTTCTTGCATAGATGAGGTTACCGCAGACCGCCGCGCAGCGAATCACCAGCGCCATCGACCAGGGCGCGATTGATCAGGCCGCCTGGTCGCAGTAGGCAACCCCTTGTATTTCGATCAGCAGCCGCGGGTCGGCCAGCTCGTGTATGCCGATCGAAGCGCTGGTGTAGGCGGTATTGGGCATGAGGCGCTTTCTCAGCGCCCAGAAAGGCGGGCCGTTTCTGAGGATATCCACGATGTAGCAGGTCATCTGCAGCATCTTGGACAGATCGGAGCCCGCCGCCGCGAGGGTCGCCTGCAGGTTCTCGAACACCTTGATCACCTGCGGCTCGAGCGCGTCGGACACGCACACGCCCTTGTCGTCGCAGCCGACGTGCCCGGTCAGATACACCATGTTGCCGAGCTTTACCGCCGGGCAAAAACCAAACTCCTTTTCCCAGTCGCGCGATCCCGGAACCTTTATAAGCTGTTTCTCGACCATTTGGCGCCTCCTCAGGGTTGTGGAATTCAAAACTGCGACGCGATGTTACAACGGTCTTTGGGGTGCGGGGCCGAGTTGCGAAGCCGGGTTGCCTTGACAGGGGCAACACCGCGGTGCAAAGTGCAATCGCCAAAGGAGAGTGGCGGGACTTGAACCCGAAGTCCCATTTCTGCCTGGTTGACGGAGGAGGATACTATGATCGGAATCATCCGCGATGCGCTCGCATTCCGGAATGTTGTCCTGGCGATAGCCATGCTGGCATGGGCGGGTCCGGCGGCGCCTGCGACGACCAAGCTGACCATCATCGCGGGCATTCCGCCGACGGCGCTGTCGGTCAAGGTGACCAAGGAGTTCTTCATCCCCGAGATCAACAAGCGGCTCGCGGCCTCGGGGATCGACTTCAAGATCGAGTGGACCGAAGCGTGGTCCGCCACGGTGGCGAAGCTGCCCGAAGTATTCAGCACGGTCGCCGAGGGCGTGGCGCATGTCGGGGTGCAGGTCTGGGCCTTCGAGGGCTCGAAACTTCCGCTTGAGAGCATCACCTTCAACGTTCCCTTCGGCATCTCCGACGAGGTCGCCCTCACCCGGGTGATGCGCACCCTGCATGACACCATACCGGAGATGAACGCGCAGTTCGCGCGCAACAATCACGAACATCTGGTGAGCTGGTCGACCGACCCCGATCAATTGATCACGAAGTTCCCGGTAACGCGGCTGGAGAGCCTCAAAGGGCGCAAGATCGGAGCGAGCGGCACCCAGGCGCAGTACTTCAGGAACACGGGCGCGGTCGCGGTCAGCTCGGGAATGGACCAGGCGATGGAAGCCATGCGATCCGGGCTCTACGAGGGCTATCCCGCGCCCGTCTCGCTCATGATTCCCTACAACATGCACGAGTCCGGAACGCACCTGACCAAAGTGCGCTTCGGCGCGACCATCTCCTCGGGGCTGTCGATGAACAAGAAGGCGTTCGATGCGCTGCCCGCGCATGCGAAGAAGATCTTCAAGGAAGTCGCCTGGGAGGCGGGTCTCCTGCACGCCAAGACCGCCAGGGAGCGCAGCATCGCGTTCGAAGCGGCGATCAAGAAGAAGGGACTGGCCGTCACCGAGCTCTCGGCTGAAGAGCGCAAGCGCTGGGCCAGCGCCATGCCCAACGTCGCCAAGGAATGGGCGCAGCGCACCGACGCGCGCGGCCTGCCGGGAACCCGGCTGGTGAAGGCCTACATGGACGAGCTGCGCAAGATTCCGGGCGCCGACAAGGAAATCGCCCGGCACTGGGATCGCGAATAAGCGTCGCCAAGAAATGTCTGGCGATCCTGCGGGCGCCGCGGTGCCGGGCGAGCCGCGCATCGAAAGTTCGATTTCGGGGACGCTGTCGCGCG
The DNA here is from genome assembly GCA_016189945.1 of Betaproteobacteria bacterium. Classification (GTDB taxonomy): domain Bacteria; phylum Pseudomonadota; class Gammaproteobacteria; order Burkholderiales; family SG8-39; genus JACQTO01. The sequence continues at coordinate 20,307 of JACPRN010000196.1, read as the reverse complement.
CCGTCGACGCCGCGGTGACCGGGCTGAACGCGCTCGGGTCGCTGTGGGTGTTCGTGATGATGGCGATGATCGTCTCGGACGTCTCCGCGCGATTCTTCTTCAATTCGCCCATCAAGGGCGTGCCGCTCCTCATCGAACTGTCCATCGTCGCCATCGTCTTCCTGCAGCTTGCCTCGGTGCTCAGGGCGGGGCGTCTCACGCGCTCCGAAATCATGATCGGCAAGCTCCTGGCGCGAAAACCCGCCATGGGCGCCGTGGTGGAATCGTGCTACTACGCCGCGGGCGCTTTCCTCATGGCGCTGATATTCATCCACAACTGGCCTCTGTTCGAGGCTGCCTGGGCGCAGCGGACCTATGTCGGGGTCGAAGGCTATTTTTCGGTGCCGGTGTGGCCGCTCAAGCTCCTGATCCTCGTGGGATCGGCGATTTGCGGCATTCAGTTCCTGCGGGGGGCGCTTGGCGACTTTCGCACGCTGCGGCAAGAGTTTCTCTTGGTGCCGTCGAGCCGGAGGGATGCCGCGCTCGGCGCGGCGGCGCTGGCCGGCGCGATCTTCCTGATGTACCTCGCGCTGACTTACGCCGCCTCCTCGCCCGGTCTCGTGGGACTGATTTCGGTCTTGTTCGTGTGCGTCACCGTCTACGCCGGAGTGCATATCGGCGTCGCCCTTGCCCTTTTGTCTTTCTTTTGCCTGGCTGCAATACGGGGAGACTTCGAAGTTTCGGGAAAGCTGCTCGCGCTGGCTGCCGGAACGAGCCTGCAGCGATACGATTTCGGTGTGATCCCGCTGTTCGTCCTCATGGGCGTCTTCGTCACGATTTCCGACATCGGCAAGGACACCTACGAAGTGGCGAACACCCTGTTCCGCAGGGTGCGAGGCGGGTTGGGGATGGCGACCGTGGGCGCAAACGCAGTGTTCGCGGCGGTGACCGGTTCGAGCATCGCCTCGGCGTCGGTCTTCACCAAGATATCGATCCCGGAGATGCTGCGGCATTCCTACCGGCCGCGATTCGCGGTCGGCGTCGTCGCCGGAAGCTCGGTTCTCGGCATGCTGATTCCCCCGAGTCTTCTCTTGATTATTTACGGAATTCTGGCCGAGACTTCGATCGGAGCGCTCTTTCTTGCCGGAATCGTCCCCGGAATCATTCTCTCCGCGGCGTACTGCCTTCTGATCTGGTTCATGGCCAAGCAGTTTCCGAATTTCGTCGCCATGCCCGAGGGATTCGCCGACCGGGCGATGAACAAGATGCCGGTGACGGAACTGCTCGGCAAGACCTTGCCTATCGTTGTCTTGATCGGAGCGGTTCTGGGAGGGATTTACGGCGGAGTATTCACGGCTACCGAGGCCGGCGGCATCGGCGCTTTCCTCGCCTTCGCGCTGACCATCATCAGGCGCAAGTTGACCTGGGGAAATCTCTGGCACGCCCTGAAGGAAACCGGCCACGTCTCCGCCGCCATCTGCTTCCTGTTGATCGCGGCCCACGTCTATTCGCGCATGATCGCCATCACCGGCATTCCGAACGCCATGGAGCATTACCTGCAAGGCGCGGGAATGGGCTTGGGGAGCCTGATCGCGATCTACCTGATCGTGATACTGATACTCGGGACGATCCTGGACGCGGGCTCGATCATGCTCATCACGGTGCCGCTGATGGTGGCCGCCGTCGCCCCGTTTCAGGTCAACATGATCTGGCTCGGGATCATCACCGTCGTCGCGATCGAGGTCGGGCTGCTTACGCCGCCGTTCGGACTGTCGTGCTTCGTCATCCACAACAACCTCGGCGACGCGAGGATCAGCCTGGAGGACGTGTTCTGGGGAGCGGCGCCTTTCGCCGGCGTGATGGTCATCGTGCTGGGATTGCTGACAGCGTTCCCGCGCCTGTCGCTGCTATTTGCCTGAGAAAAAGGGTCGGGTTCGAATTCGAACCCGACCCCTTTCCGTTTTCCCGCTTATTTGCTGAACACGCCGTATCCGGTGCGCTCCAAGGGATCGACGATGACGTCGATCAGGCAGGGCCGATCGGCCTTGAGCGCCGCCTCCAGCGCGGGCTTGATTTCGCCGGGTTTTTCGACCCGGAACCCCTTGGCCCCGCAGATCTCCGCATACTTGGCAAAATCGGGATTGGTGAAGTCCACGCCGAGGTTGCGGCCGTAGTGGCGCTGCTGCAGGATCTTGACGGAACTGTACGACGAGTCGTTGAAGATGACCGTGACCAGGTTGATTCTCTCCCGCACCGCGGTTTCAAGCCCCTCCATGGACTGGGAAAAGTCTCCATCTCCTACGAGGCAGAGCACCTGGCGCTCGGGACAGGCGAGCTTTGCGCCCAAGGCAGCCGGGAAAGCGAACCCAATGGCCCCGAAACCGGTCGATCTGAGCGCGCACCTGGGGGTAAGAATCGGCAATTGCATACTGACAAAGTGAGAATGGCGCCCCCCGCCGACCGATATGATGGCATCGTCACGCATCACCGCGCCGATTTCCTTGAGCAGCCTGCGCTGCTTGACCGGGGCGGAATCCAAATCGACGTCGAGCAGCGCTTGCAGCTCGGCCGCGAATTTCCCCTTCAGCGCCTTTGCCCGGGAGGCTGCCGCTGACGATCCAGCCTTCGCCACCATCGGCCGGATGACCGGAATGATGTCCTGGAGAAACATCCTGCAGTCTGCGACCACGCCGATATCGACGCAGTACTGGCGGGCGATTTCCTCCGGGTCGATGTCCACCTGCGCGAGCTTCGCCGAAGGTGAAATGAGCTTCCAGTTCTCGGTCGTAACATCGGAAAACCTGGAGCCTATCGCCAGAACGAAGTCGGAGTCCTTCAACGCCTCGGAGGTGGTGCGGTGCCCCCAGCGCCCGGGCACGCCAACGAACTGCGGATGGTTCTCGGGAAGAGCACCCCTGCCGCCCGTGGTATTTGCCACGGGGACTCCGGTCAGCTCGGCAAATTGGACCAGTTCCGGCGTGGCTTTGGACCGGATGACCCCGGCGCCGGCGAGAATCATCGGCTGCTTCGCCTTCAGGAGCTGCTCCGCGAGCTTGACGATCAGGTCGGGATCCGGCCTCACCCTGCTGGAATAGGATTCATAGGGGGGCGCCTTCACCGCGGGAATATCCCCGGCTTCCTGTTCGGAGATATCGAGCGGCAAATCCACCTGCACGGGCCCGGGCCGGCCAAGACGCGAGCGCACGAAAGCCGAGCGCATGATCCGCGGTATGTCCCTGGCCGAGGTCGGCCGCTCGCTCCACTTGGTGATCGAGCGGAAAGGCGTGAGCTGATCCCATCCGTTCATCACATCGCGGGTCAGGCGGGACTGCTCTTCGTTGCAGGTGATCATGACCAGGGGCGAAGAGTCCCTGAAAGCGCTCCCGATCGCGCAAACCATGTTTGCCGCGCTCGGTCCCGAGTGCGATATGCACACGGCCGGCGTATCCGTGACCCGAACGATCCCGTCGGCCATGGACACGATCGTATTCTCGTGTTTGGCCAGAATGAATCGAATACTCGGCTCCCGGCTGATCGAATCCAGGAGCGCCGAGGTCGAATGCCCCGACATCCCGAACGCGTACTTGACACCGGCTTGAACCAACGACTGAACCAGCAATTCCGACCCTCTCATGCGACCTCCTTCTCTAAATCGAATTCGGGGATAGCAACGCGCCGCGCTTCCGATCAGTCGAGCTTCAGCTTGATGCCCCTGATGACCTTGCCATAGCGCTCCGATTCCGCGCGCATTTTCGCTGCGAGATCCTCGACCGTCGAGCCCACCGGCTCAGAGCCCGCCTTTGCCAGGCGCTCGGTCACGTCGGCGGTCTTGAGCGCGCGGTTGGAGTCGGCGTTGATCTTGGCGATCACCTCCCGCGGCGTACCCGCGGGCGCGACCAGAGCGGTCCAGTTGGACGCTTCGAATCCGGGATAGCCGGCCTCGGCGACCGTGGGCACGTCGGGCCCGAGCGGAATGCGCTTCGGCGCCTGCACCGCAATGCCCTTCGCGCGCCCGCCCTTGATGTTCGACAGCGCCGAGGAGGAAGCCAGGCTTTCGAACAGGACCTCGCCGCTCGCGAGCGCCGCGATGGCCGGGCCTCCGCCCTTGTACGGCACGTGGCGCAGCTTGGTCCGCGTCTCGAAGGCGAAGCGCTCCGCGGTCAAGTGGCTGAGCGTACCCGCGCCTGCAGACCCGTAAGCCATTCCGCCGGGCTGCGCGTTGGCGTACGCGATCATTTCCTTGAGCGTGTTGAACGGCGCGTTGACGTTCGCCGCAAACATCATCGACGTGTCGCTCACCAGCACGATGGGCGCGTAGTCGGCGAGCGGATTCAGCGGGAACTTCGAGTACAGGTGGGGCGTGATCGCGTAATCGCCGACCGCAGCCATCAGCAGCGTGTAGCCGTCGGGCTTGGCCTTGACCGCAGCCTCCATCGCGATGATACCGTTGCCGCCGGGGCGGTTTTCGACCAGGACCGACTGGTTCCAGAACTCGGTGAGCTTGGCGCCCAGGATGCGCGCGGCAAGATCGTTGATTCCGCCCGGCGCGTAAGGAACCAGGATTCTCACGGGCCGCGCGGGGAAATCCTGGCCGCCGGCGGTGGGCGCGGCGAGCGCCGTGAACAAAGCGAGAAACAGCGAGACAACGATGCGCATCGGACCCTCCTCCCTAAGAACCAGCCTCCGAAGCAAGACTAAACGCGAGCGGCTGGATGTGTCAACCAGGGCGATTCCGGGCTGTGCTATCCTCGTGCTCGCATGTTCTTTGTCGATCGAGTGAGCAGGAATCTTGTCGGATGAGGAGATGCCCATGAAAACACGAACATTCGCCGCCGCGGCGGCGCTGGCCGCCGCCTGCATTTCGCCCGTGTCCCAAGCCGCCTGGCCCGAGCGGCCGATCACTTTCATCGTTCCCTACGCCGCGGCCGGCATCAACGATAACTCGGCGCGCATCACGGCCCAGTGGCTCAGCCGGGCGCTCAAGCAGAACGTCATCGTCGAGAACCGCACCGGCGCGAACGGCGCGATTGCGGCGGAGTACGTCGCCCGGGCGCCTGCGGACGGCTATACGCTGTTCATGACCGCTTCGCCCACCATGGTGATCGTTCCGCACATGCAGAAGGTGAACTACGACCCGTTCAGGAGCTTTGTCCCCATTGCGATCATGGACGCCGGCTACGTGGCCTTCGCGGCGCATCCGAGCCTTCCGGTAAAGACCTTCTCCGAGCTGGTCGCCTACGCCAAGCCGCGGCCGAACAAATTGGATTACGCGACCGGCGCCAGCGGCTCGACCGGCCATCTGAGCATGGCGCTCCTCTTGAAGCAGGCCGGGATCACGATGACGCATGTGCCCTACAAGGGGAGCAGCGCAGCGGTGGTCGCCGTTCTCGGCGGGCATGTGCCGCTGTACGTCGGGACGCTTTCGGATGGCATCGAGCATCACAAGAGCGGCAAGCTCAGGATCATCGGTGTCTCGAGCACCAAGCGACAAAAGGAGCTGCCGGATGTGCCGACCATCGCCGAGCAGGGCTATCCCGGCTACACGACCGCGTTTTGGAACGCGCTCCTGGCGCCTGCGGGGACACCGAGGGAAGTGATCGCGACCATCGCCGAGGCGCTCAAGGGCGCGTGCCGGGACACCGCCTTGGTCGCCAAGTACCAGCAGTTGAGCGTCGAAGCGCTGTGCATTCCCCCCGAACAATTTTCGCAGAGATTGCGGGTCGACTCGGCGATGTGGGAAGAAGCGGTGAAGGCCTCGGGCGTGGCGGCGAAATGAGGCCTCGGTGATGGCGGGAGCGCTGAACGGGATCAAGATCCTTGAAATAGCGAACTACATCTCCGGCCCGTTCGCATCCATGCTGCTCGCGGATCTCGGCGCCGAGGTCACCAAGGTCGAAATGCCCGGGCAGGGCGATCCCTTCCGCGGCTGGGGCGAGAACGCCTACAGCCCGACTTTCTGCAATTTCAACCGCAACAAGCGCAGCATCACGCTCAACGTGCAGGCGCCGGAGGGAAAGGAGATAGGCATGCGCCTGGCGCGCGATGCCGACGTGGTGATCGAGAACATGCGCCCGGGCGTGCTCGATCGCCTGGGGCTCGGCTACGAAGCGGTGCGGGCGGTCAATGCGGACGTGGTCTACTGCTCGATTTCCGGCTACGGCTCGGAGGGCCCTGACCGCGATCGGCCCGGCTACGACACCATCGGGCAGGCGCGCGGAGGGCTGCTGAGCCTCCTCACCGATCTGGACAAGGGCGTGGGCTCGCCGCTCTCCGATCTGCTCACCGGGATGTACGCCTGCTACGCGATCCAGGCGGCGCTCATCCACCGCGCGCGCGGCGGCGGCGGGCAGAAAGTGGAGACTTCATTGCTTCAGGCTACGGTCGCGTTCGTGGGCGAGAACGCGGCGCGCTATCTTGCCACGGGCGTCGTCCCGGATCGGAACAGCCGCTTGCGCGAGGCGCAGGTATACGTGTTTCCGGGCTCCGACGGCCTGCCGTTCGTCATCCACATGTCCTCGCCGCAGAAGTTCTGGCATGCGGTGACGCGGGTGATCGGCAGGCCGGAGCTCAAGGACGATCCGCGTTTCGTCGATCGCAATGGGCGCTTCAGGAACTACGATCAGCTCCACGAAATACTGAAAGAGGCATTCAAGAGGGGTCCGCGCGAGCACTGGCTGAAACTGCTCGATCAGCACGACGTACCTGCGGCCCCGATCATGAACCTGAAGGAAGTGCTGGAAGACCCGCAGGTGAAGCATCTGGGCATGCTCGTAGAGATGAGCCATCCCGCGATGGGCGCAATGCGCCTGGTGGGCAGCGGCATCCGCATGAGCGAGACCCCGCCGCAGATGGGCGTGCCGCCGCCGGCCATCGGCGAGCACACGCGCGAAATCCTCGCTCGGCTCGGCTACGGCGAGGACGCCGTGGAGGATCTGCGCAAGAAGGGCGTGGTGTGACAAGAAGTGAATCGGGGAAGAAATGGATGAAGTGAAGTTCGTCGATACGACGCTGCGCGACGGCCATTCGTGCCTGTGGGCGAAGAGCATGCGCACCGGGATGATGCTGCCGGTCGCCGCGGCGATCGACGGGGCCGGGTTTCAGGCGTTCGAGATCATCTCCAACACCAACCCGAAGAAAATGGTCCGCGACCTGCGCGAGGACCCCTGGGAGCTGCTCGACCTGATCCGCGAGCGCATGCCGAACACGCCGATGCGCGTCATCTGCGGCCGGCACGTGCAGGCATTCCAGCTCACCCCGCGGGCGATCGACGAACTGTGGTACGAGCGGCTGGCCGCGCACGGGGTGCGCCAGGCGCGCATATCGGATTCTTCCAACACCGCGGCCGGCTGGCGCGCGCACGTGGGCTATGCGCGCAGGGTCGGCATCGATCCGGTGGTCAATCTCATTTACTCGCTCGCGCCGAAATATTCCGACGCATACTATGCGCAAAGGGCGCGCCAGGCGGCCGCGCTCGACGTCCTGCGCATTTGCCTGAAGGATCCCGGGGGGCTCCTCACTCCCGAGCGCATCCGCACGCTGGTCCCGGTGATCCTGCACAACACCGGCGGCAAGGAAGTGGAGCTGCACACGCACTGCAATACCGGCCTGGGGCCGCAATGCGCGGTGGAAGCGATCAAGTTCGGGATCGGCTACATCAACACCGCCATCCCGCCGCTGGCGGACGCCAACTCGAACCCCTCGGTGTTCAACGTGGCCATGAACGCGCGCGCGCTGGGTTACCGCACGGCGATCGACGAAGAGGCGCTCAAGGCGGTCGAGCGCCATTTCGCTGCGATCGCCCGGGCAGAAGGCCTGCCCACGGGCGCCCCCTCGCCGTACGATATCGGCCCCCATGTGCACCAGATTCCCGGCGGCATGGTTTCCAATCTCAGGCACCAGCTCGCCTCGGCGCGGTTGGAACACAAACTGGACGAGGTGGTGGCCGAAATCGGCCGCGTGCGCATGGACTTCGGCTGCCCGATCATGGTCACGCCCTATGCGCAGTTCGTCGGCGTGCAGGCGACCATGAACGTCATCCTGGGCGAGCGCTACCAGCAGGCTTCCGACGAAGTCATCCAGTTCGCGCTCGGACTGTGGGGCGAGGAAGAGAGCGCGTCCATGGATGCGAACGTCAGGGACCGGATACTCGAGCTGCCGCGGGCCAAGGAACTGGCGCGCTGGCAGCCTCCGGAGCCCACGTTGAAAGAATTCCGCAACATGTACGGGGGCCCGGGGGTCTCCGACGACGAGTTGCTCCTGCGCTATCTGGCCGGCGAAGACCAGGTGGCGGCGATGCGCGCCGCGGGTCCGTTCAAGCAATACTCCCCCGCGGACGGGCAGGGCCTGGTAAGCCTCATCGAGGATCTCACCCGGCGGCGCAAGATCGGCTACATCCAGGTGCAAAAGGACGCGATGTCCCTCACCCTCAAGAGCGGCTGATGCCGCGGACGAATTCGATCAACAGGCAACGACAGCCAGAGGAGAAAAGCATGGCGGGAGGCAAGAAGGCGGCCACGGCACTTTGCTACAAGACGCGCGATCGAGTCATCGTTCGCGGGCTCGATCTGTGCCGCGACCTCATCGGCAAGGTGGGATTTACCGAGTTCTTCCTCTTCCTCCTCACCGGCGAGCGTCCCACGCCGGCGCTGGTGAAACTGGTCGAAGCGTCGATGGTGGCGATCGCGGAGCACGGCCTTGTGCCCTCGGTGCAGGCCGCGCGCATGACGCTGCATGCGGCGCCGGACGCCCTGCAGGGAGCGGTCGCCGCCGGCCTGCTCGGCGCCGGATCGGTGATGTTCGGCACCTCGGAGAACGCCGGGCGGGTCCTGGCCGACATCGCTGCCAGCGTCGCGAGCGGGGACAAGCCGCTGGAGCAGGCGGTGTTCGAGAAACTGACCGCGATCCGCCAGGCGAAAGAACCCTTGCCGGGGTTCGGCCATCGCACGCATTCGAATGGCGATCCGCGCGCTACCCGGCTGCTCGAGTACGCCGACGAGCTGGGCGTGAGCGGCGTTCACTGCCGCGCCTTGAGGGAAATGGCCAACCAGGTGGAGAAGGTCTTTGGCCGCAAGCTCCTCCCGAACATCCAAAGCGCCATCCCCGCGGTCCTGCTCGACGGCGGATTCCCCGCCGACGTGTTGCGCGGCGTTCCGATCGTCGCGCGCGCCGCGGGTCTGATCGCGCATTTGGCCGAGGAGAGCCGGCGGCCCATCGCGAGCGCTCTTTGGTACACGGCCGAAGCCGCGATCGACTACGACGGCACACCGGCAAGCTGACTTGCTCGCGGGCAGGGTGATCCGATAGGCGGTGCATACTTTAGGTGCCATGATTCATGTAAAATAGTTCATACTCCGATCATTTAATGGAGATCGTCATGAAGGCCGTTGTCGCCGAGCGCGGGCAAGTTACGATACCCAAGCCGCTGCGGGAGAAGCTGGGCATCCGCCCGGGTACCGCGCTTGAATTCACCGCCAAGGACGGCGCCCTCGTTGCCCGCAAGGCCGAAACCGACCCGGTGTCCCAGGTCTTCGGCTGTCTCGGCAAACGGATCGACAGCGACAAGTTCGTGCGCGACCTTCGGGGAAATCAGGAATAATGATCACCGCGGTGGACACAAATGTCTTGATCGATGTGTTCGGCGCCGACGCCCGTTTCGGCCAGTCTTCGGCCGGCGCGTTGCGCGTGTGCCTCAACGAGGGCGCCGTTGTCGCATGCGACGTTGTATGGAGCGAGGCGCGGGCCGCGTTTCCCAGCGAGGAGGCCTTCATGCGCGCTCTGCGTACGCTGGGAGTCCGCTTTTCCCCGATGATGGAGCAAGCGGCGACGCTCGCCGGTGCTGCGTGGAAGAAATATCGGGCCGCGGGCGGGAAGCGCGAGCGGGTCATCGCCGATTTCCTCATCGGGGCGCATGCCGCCTCGCAATGCGACCGGCTCCTGACGCGCGATCGGGGTTACTACAAGAAACACTTCGCTCGCCTGGCCATCATCGACCCCTCGCCGTGACGCGCCAAGGCGAGGCTTCCGCCGCCCGCTGCCGGTATCGAGCTTCGCCGCGATCCCTTGGCCGTAGGCCGTTTTTTCGGCGCGCAGAACCAGTCCCCGCGCCGGCGAGTCCAACTCACGACGACGGGGTAATCGCCGGCGGGAATACTCAGCCGCCCGCGGCTGTTTTCAGCGCTCGGAATCCCAAGGGTAACGCCACGACTACGACGACAGGAGCTGCCATGCGCCATCTGCTGAATCTGTCCCTTATCCTCATTGCCTGCACAGCAATTGCCCCGGCGCTGCACGCCGCCGGGGATACTCCGGTCTTTCCCTCCCGCACGAGCGACCCCGATTACGAGGGCGGCAAGAAAGCGATCGAGGCGGGGAATTGGACCCTCGCCGTGGATCATTTCAGCCGTGCGGCAGGGCGCGATCCCCTGAATGCGGATATCCAGAACTACCTTGGCTACGCCTGGCGCAAGTCGGGCAATCTCGACCTCGCTTTCAAGCACTACGAAGCCGCGCTGCGCCTGGATCCGCGCCACAAGGGCGCGCACGAGTACATCGGCGAGGCCTATCTGCTGGCGAACAACCTGCAGAAGGCCGAGGAGCACCTGGCGCGGCTCGACAAGCTGTGCTTTTTCTCCTGCGAGGAGTACCGCGACCTGAAGAAAGCGGTCGAGGACTACAGGCGCGCGAGAAAACAAGCGCTGCAGTAGAGGCGGATCCTGAACGGACCGCGCTTTCTGAGCGGACAGCGCGGCCGGCGCGCTCTCTTTGGGGCGGGTTGCGGCGCATTGTGCCAAAATTGCGCCGCAGCAATCATCCCGATATCCGCTCGTGCCGATTCCAACGGCTTCTTCGGCCGCCCCCTCGCCCGCGAAATCGCTTGCCATCCTGCGCGAGACCTTCGGCTTCGCCGCCTTCCGCGGCGCTCAGGGCCAAGTCATCGATCATGTGGCCGCCGGCGGGGACGCGCTGGTGCTGATGCCCACCGGAGGCGGCAAGTCGCTCTGCTATCAGATTCCGTCGCTGCTGCGCGAGGGCACCGGCGTGGTCGTCTCGCCGCTGATCGCGCTCATGCAGGACCAGGTCGCCGCGCTCACCCAGCTCGGCGTGCGCGCGGCGTTCCTCAATTCGTCGCTCGACGCGCGAGCGGCGCTTGCCACCGAGCGCGCGCTCGCTGCGGGCGCACTCGACCTGCTGTACGTCGCGCCGGAGCGGCTGACGACGCCGCGCTGCCTGGAGCTGCTCGATCGCACCCGGCTGGCGCTGTTTGCGATCGACGAAGCGCATTGCGTGTCGCACTGGGGGCACGATTTCCGCCCCGAGTACCTGCAGCTCTCGCTTCTGCACGAGCGCTTCGCCGGTGTTCCGCGCATCGCGCTTACCGCCACCGCTGATCCGCAGACCCGCACCGAGATCACCGCGCGGCTTGCGCTGGAGGACGCGCGTGTGTTCGTCTCCAGCTTCGACCGGCCCAACATCCGCTACACGATCGTCGACAAGGTCGATCCGCGGGCGCAGTTGCTGCGCTTCATCCGCGCGGAACACGCCGGCGACGCCGGCATCGTGTATTGCCTGTCGCGCAAGCGGGTCGAGGAGATCGCCGTGTGGCTCGCCGCGCATGGCGTGCCGGCGCTGCCCTACCATGCCGGGATGGACAACGCCAGGCGCGCCGAACATCAGGACCGCTTCCAGCGCGAGGACGCCCTGGTGATGGTCGCAACCATCGCTTTCGGCATGGGAATCGACAAGCCCGATGTGCGCTTTGTCGCGCATCTCGATTTGCCGAAGAGCATCGAGGGCTATTATCAGGAAACCGGGCGCGCCGGCCGCGACGGGCTGGCAGCCGACGCGTGGATGACCTACGGCCTGGCCGACCTCCTCCAGCAACGCCGCTTCATCGAACAATCGGAGGCGGACGAAGAGTTCAAGCGCATCTCGCGCGCCAAGCTCGATGCGCTGCTCGGTTTGTGCGAGACTGCCGGGTGCCGCCGCGTGCGGCTGCTCGAGTACTTCGGCGAAGCAAGCAAGCCTTGCGGGAACTGCGATACGTGCCTCGCGCCGCCGGAGACCTGGGACGCGACCGAGGCGGCGCGCAAGGCGCTCTCGGCGATCTACCGCACCGGCCAGCGCTTCGGCGCGGTGCACCTGATCGATGTGCTGCGCGGCAAGGCGAACGAGCGGACCGGCCGCTGGGGGCACGAGCGGCTTTCGGTGTTCGGTATCGGCGCCGATCTCGACGAACCGACTTGGCGCGGCGTGTTTCGTGAACTCGTTTCCCGGGGGCTTGCGCGCGTCGACCACGGGGCGCACGGCGCACTGAAGCTGGCCGAGGCGAGCCGGGCGGTGCTCAAGGGCGAGCAGCGCGTCGAAATGCGCCGCGCGCGCGTGCGCGCCCCGGCGCTGCGCAAGCGCCGCCGGCCGGAGGAGAACTTTGCGCCGCCGGAGGCGGGGCTGCTCGGGCGGCTCAAGGCGTGGCGTCTCGACCAGGCGCGCGCGCAATCGGTGCCGGCGTTCGCGATCTTTCAGGACCGCACGCTGGAGGAGATCGCCCGGTGCCGCCCGCAGGACATCGAGGCGCTTTCCGGCGTCGCCGGCATCGGCGCGAAGAAACTGGAACGCTATGGAACGGAACTGATCGAATTGCTGTGGACGCCAAATTGACTGCGATGGACTTGAAAACGATAGAAGGGCGGTTGGTCCGCGGCCTGGGCCAGGCTTCGGATTTCACGCGAATCGAATGGGTGCGGCGCCAGTTCATCGACCTTGCCGGCATCGATCCGTATCCGGGGACGGTGAACCTGGAACTGGCCAAGGAAGGCGAGCGGCGCCGATGGGTGGCCTGGCGCGCAGGACGCGGAGAGGTGATGGCGCCGGGTGCGAAAGGGTTCTGCAGCGCGCGCTGCTATCCGGTGCGGATCAACGCTCGGGTCCCGGCCGCGATCGTGCTGCCCGAAGTCGCCGATTATCCCGAGGAAAAGATCGAGATGGTCGCCGCGCTTCCGGTGCGCGAGCATCTCTCGCTTGCCGAGGGCGATAGCGTCGCGATCGAGCTTTGCGCCCCGTTTGCGGCCAAAGCGGTGATGTTCGACATCGACGGCACGATCGTCGATTCGGTGGGGGCCTATCTCGAAGTGGCGCGGATCGCCGCCGCTCCGCATGGAATCGAAGTGAGCGGGGAGCACGTGCGCCGCTCGCTCGCCACCGGGAGCGGTTTCTGGAAGGACGTGGTGCCGCTCGATGCGCCCGACCGCGAGGCGCTGATCAAGTCGATGTCGGCGCATGCCCAGCGCGAATGGCCGCGCGTGCTGCGCGAACACGGCCGCACCTTTGCCGGGCTTGCGCAGACCCTCGACGCCCTGAAGCGCCTGGGCATCGCGCTCGGAATCGTGAGCGGCGCGCGGCCCGAGGTGCTCGAGCTGCTGCGCGAGGACGGCATTCTGGAGCGCTTCGACACGGTGATCCTGGGGACCGACGTCGCCAAGCGGAAACCGGACCCGGAGGGAATCCTCGAATGCCTGCGCCGGCTCGCGATCGCGCCGGAGGAGGCGATCTATGTCGGCGACACCGCGGTGGACATCCAGGCAAGCCGCGCCGCCGGCGTGCGCGCGGTGGGCGTTCTCACCGGGGCGGCGGACAGCGCCACGCTCTCGGCGCATTGGCCCGACCGGCTGCTGCCCTCGCACGCGGGGCTGACTGCGATCGTCGAACCGGCGTGAGGTCGATTTACATCGGGGGGGCTGCGGCGCTGATTGTCCTGCGTCTCCGAGCCGTTTTGGTGGACTCGGGCGTTGCAGGGGTCTCGTGTTTCCGTGAAGTTGCGAATTCGCAACTTCACGGAAACACGAGATTGAAAAAAGACGAAACCAGCCTCGTGGGTCCCAGCCTGCGCAGTTTGCTCAGCATTCCTGCGTTTCGCCATACGCGGGGACGTGCGCGTCCCAATTGAACTTGCGCGTGATCAGCTCGGCGAAGCCGCGCGCGGTTTCGCCCTCGCCGTGGACGACGAAGGTCCGGCGCGGCGCCGAGCCGAAGTGTTTGAGCCAGGCAAGGAGCGCCGCCTGGTCGGCGTGCGCCGACAGCCCGCCGAGGGTGTGCACCTGCGCCCTGACCGGAACCTGCGCGCCGAACAGCCTGACCCTTGGCGCGCGCTCGACGATCTGGCGGCCCAGCGTCCCGGCGGCCTGGAATCCGGCGAACAGGATCGAGCACTCCGGGCGCGGCAGATTGTGCTCCAGGTGGTGCTGGATTCGCCCGCCCTCGCACATTCCGCCCGAGGCGATGATCACGGCGCCGGATCGGATGCGGTTGAGCGATTTGGACTCCTCGGCATCCTCGACGAAGCGGATGCGCATGGGAAGCCGCCCCTGTTGCGCGCCTCTGAGCAGGGCGCGCGTGGCGTCGTCCAGGACCTCGCGGTGCTCGAGCGTGATTTCCGTGGCGCGCAGGGCAAGAGGCGAATCGACGAAAACGTTCAGATCGCGCAAGCGCCCTTTGGCGGTTTGCTCGGCCAGTATGGCGAGCAGCTCCTGGGTGCGACCGAGAGCAAAAGCCGGAACGATGACGTTGCCGCGGTGCCGCTCGAGCGTATCGTTGAGCACCGCCACCAGCTCGTCGACCGTGCTGTCGATGTCCCTATGGAGGCGATTGCCGTAAGTCGATTCGACCAGCAGCAGCTCGGCCTCCGCAATGGGGGCGGGGTCGTTGACGAGGGGGCGGGCTGGCTGGCCCAAGTCGCCTGAAAACACCAATTTCCTGATTCGTCCGGCATCGCGCACCCAGACCTCGGTGATCGCCGATCCGAGGATGTGCCCCGCATCCTGAAAGCGCACCCGCGCGCCGGGATGGGGATCGAATTCGGTGCCGTAGCGCACGCCGCGCACGAGGCGCATGCAGTCCTCGACTTCGGCGATGGTGTACAGGGGAGCGGATTCGCGCCGACGGTCCTCATGGCGCAGGCGCCACAGCGCCTCTTTTTCCTGGATGTGGGCGCTGTCCCTGAGCATGACCGGGAGCAGATCGGCGCTGGGCTCGGTGGCGAATACCGGACCCTGGTAGCCGAAATGGGCGAGCCGCGGCAGCAGGCCGCAGTGATCGACGTGGGCGTGGGAAATGAGGACGAAATCGAGATCAGCGGCATTAAAGCGCAGCGCGGCGAGGTTCCTGCGCTCGGCCTCGTTGCCGCCCTGAAACATGCCGCAGTCGAGCAGAAAGCGCAGGCGCTCGGTCTCGACCAGATAACACGAGCCGGTGACTTCGGAGGCAGCGCCGCAAAACGTGATTTTCATCGCTGCCGGGCAAGGTAGCGGGGGTTCGGGCAGCGCCCTTGACGCAGGTCAAGCCGGAGCGATCGCCCGAGGGCCCGGGACGGCGGCCGGCGGTGCGCCGGGTGGGGAACGGGAGTCAACTTTTTCGCGATTTATCCGTTGCACAGTACGGGGCCGCCGAGCACGACGGCCGAGACAGGAGCGGGTATCGCCGGTACAATGCCTGGCATTCTGCGAGGATTATGTGAATGATCGTATTTGAGCTGATCTGCCCCACGCACCACAGGTTCGAGGGATGGTTTGCCTCGGCCGAGGATTTCGAAGGCCAAAAGGGTCGCGGATTGCTCTCCTGTCCGGTGTGCGGAAATTCGCGCATCCGAAAGCTGCCGACGGCGAAGATCGGGAAGACCGATGCTCGGCTGGCCGACGCGAGCCAGCCGGAATCGGCGGCAACGCCGCCCGCGCACGGCGAGGCGCCGGTTCCGGCCGCAGCCGCCATCGACGCCGGCAAGCTCAACGCGCTGATCGATTTCGTGCTGATGAATACGGAAAACGTGGGCGCGGAGTTTCCCGCCGAGGCGCGCAGGATCCACCACCAGGAAGCCCCGCATCGCAGCATCCGCGGCATCGCCACACGCGCGGAAACCGAGGAACTGATCGAGGAAGGCATCCAGGTGATGTCGCTGCCGATCCCCCCGCGCGGCGACTGGCACTAGCAGAAAAGGGGTCAGAGTCGAATTTTCGGGGTTATCCGAAAATTCGACTCTGACCCCAATCTATTTTCAGCGTTCCAGGTGCTTGAGTTTGCCCTTCACGTCCTTCCACTGGTCGGAGTCCGGCGAATGCTCCTTGACGTCGGTGATGGCCGGCCATTTCTTTGCCAACTCCGCGTTGAGGGCGATGAACTGCTTCATGTCCTCGGGAACCTCTTCCTCGGTGAAGATGGCGTTGACCGGGCACTCGGGGATGCACACCGCGCAGTCGATGCACTCGTCCGGGTCGATGACCAGCATGTTCGGCCCTTCCCTGAAGCAGTCGACGGGGCAAACGTCGACGCAGTCGGTGTATTTGCACTTGATGCAGCTTTCGGTGACGACATGGGTCATGGTTTCAACTCCTGAGGATTATTATTCGGCCGCGCCTGCGGCGCGGGCCGGCCCGAGCAAGGGATACGGCGAAAGCCGCTATTCTAAGGAACCGGGCGCCGCGGTTCAATATTATCGGACTATTATAATAATCGTTACCAAACTGCGTTAGACATCGCTGTCATTCCCGCGTCGTAAGCATGCCCCCGCTTCCGCGGGGGCATGCTTACGACGCGGGAATGACGGGACGGTGTCATGCGGTTACGTAATTCTCGATAGCTCGCCAGCCGGTTCCTGCGTATCTTTTGCGAAGCGGTAATGCCGGCCGCCGTGGTGCTTGGCTTCGTACATTGCGGCATCCGCGGCGCTGATGAGCCCTTCGGGTTCGGCGGCGTGGTCCGGATACAGGGCGATCCCGATGCTTGCTCCCACCTGGCGGTCGCGCGCATCGACATGAAGTCTTGTTTCCAGCGAGGCGATCAGGCGCGCGCTGAGCGTAGCCAGTTCTTCCGCGCTGTCTGCGGCTTGCACCAGCACCAGAAATTCATCGCCGCCGTGGCGCACGAGCACGTCGGAGCCGCGGATCGTGTTCATGAACCGATCGGCCACGGTCTTGAGGACCAGGTCGCCCGCTTCGTGGCCCAGTTGATCGTTGATGTCCTTGAAATCGTCGAGATCGACGAACAGGACCGCAAGCTTCTTGTTTTCCCGCTTGGCGCTCGACAGCGCGTAGGGCAGCCAGGCGTAGGCAAAGCGGCGGTTCGGCAAACCGGTAAGCAAGTCGTGCGTGGCCTGGTCCTCGAGCGCCGTTCTGAGCGCCGCCTCTGCAGCCTGCACCCGGCGCATCGCGAACGTGATGTAGGCCCCGGCCGCAACGATCAGCAGTATCGCGACCGCGACGGTATTGCGCTCGATCCGCCAGCCGGAGAGGGCATCCTCGACCGAATAGCCGACGACTGCGAAGAGCGGGAAGGCTTGAAGCCTGCGAAGGCCGTAGAGACGTTCAACCTGATCCAGGGCCGAGGTTGCCGTGACCACACCCTCGATGTCCGGGGCGCGGGCATGCCCGGCGAGAACAGGGACCGGAATTGGCCTGCCCAGTTGTTCCTCGGCGAGCGGGTAGCGGACCAACAGGCGATTATCGGCATCCCGCAGCGATACCGTACCGCGCTCGCCCAACGACAAACTCGCATAGAACGCGTGAAAGGTATCTGCCAGGCCCAGGTTGGCGCACACGATGCCGGCGAAACCCCCGTCGGGCAAACGTATCGCGCGGCCCACCATCACCTCCCACTTGTCGCCGGAACCGACCTTGAACGCATCGGAGATGGCGATAGTGGTTCCGGCATCCTGTTTGAGCCTCTGGAAATGACGCCGCTCGGCCAGACTCGTCCCCATCGGAGCCGCAACCAATTGGGCAACGACGGTTCCATCGGCGTCGGTGACGGCCATCGATGTGATTCCGGCAGTCCGACTCTGCTGGGCTTGCAGAAGCATTTCGATTTCCTTGCGGCGCGTTTCGGGCAAAGGCGCGGCGAGATCGTTCGGACCCAGGTGATCCGCCACCCCAATGAGAGCAAGGGTTACGCGTTCCAGGGCGCCGGAGGCGTGCTGCTCGACTACCCGCGCATAGGACAGCGCCTGATCGCGGAGGTGTTTTTCGGTTGCTCGCCGCAACGAGGCAAGGTCGGCGATCAGGAAGGCGATAAAGGCGGCAATCACCAGCCAGATCGCAATCAGCGTGTTCGTGGTCTTGTCCATCTTGCCGGCACTCTGGACCTTCTTGTTCCTGCCCGACAGCGAGCCTCGCTCTAGATTGCGACTTTTGCCGCTGCGGGTAACTGATATGGGTCAAAAGCGGCGGAAATCGCCCTGCGAGTAAGACGCAGGGACGAATGCAGGCGGCTCGCACCCGCAACTCGCTGGGGACCTGCTACTGAATCGAGGCCAGGGTGGGACGCGAAAGGGCCGGATTTTTCGCAAAATACTGCCGGACGCCGCGGAATATCGCCTGCGCCATCTGTTCCTGGTACGCCTCGTCGTTCAGCTTGCGCTCTTCTTCCGGATTGCTGATGAATGCGGTCTCGACCAGAATCGAAGGGATGTCGGGTGCTTTCAGCACCGCGAAGCCAGCCTGTTCGACATTGCCCTTGTGCAAGGCGTTGATGCCACCGATTTCACCCAGCACCGAGCGCGCGACCTTGATGCTGTCCTGGATGGTGGCGGTCTGCGACAGGTCGAGCAGCGTCTGCGCCAGGTGGCGGTCCTTGACGTCGAGGTTCACCCCGCCGATCAGGTCCGCGTCGTTCTCGCGTTTGGCGAGCCATCGCGCAGCCGCGCTGGTTGCGCCGCGCTCCGAGAGCGCGAACACCGAGGATCCGCGCGCGTGCGGGCGAATGAAAGCATCGGCGTGAATGGATACGAAAAGGTCAGCCTTGACGCGCCGCGCTTTTTCAATGCGCGCGCCGAGCGACAGATAGTAGTCGCCGTCGCGGGTGAGCACCGCGCGCATGTTCGGCTCGGCATCGATGATCGCCTTGAGTTTTCTCGCGATGATGAGCGTGATCCTCTTTTCGTAGCTGCGACCGCGGCCTATGGCGCCCGGGTCCTCGCCGCCGTGTCCGGCATCGAGCGCGACCGTCACCAGGCGCGCGACCACCGGCCTGGCGCGCGCGCGCGCCTGCGGCGGATCGGGCTTCCTCGCTTCCTGCGCGGCTTCGTCGCTTGCCCGCGAGTCGGGTGCGCTCTCCTCGGCGCGCAGTTCCGGCTTTTGCAGCAGGGCCATGAGCGGATCGAGCGGCTCGGACGGATAGATGTCGAGCACCAGCCGGTGGCCGTACTCGGCGATCGGCTTCAGGGTGAATATCTGCGGCCTGACCTCGGTCTTCAGGTCGAGCACCAGACGCACGACGCCGGGCAAGAAGCGTCCGGCGCGCAGATTGGCGATGTACGGGTCGTCGGCCAGCACTTTGCCGGCCAGTTCCTGGCGTACGCTCGCATAGTCGACCTGTTCGAGGTCCAGCACCAGGCGCTCCGGGTTCTTGATCGCGAGGAACTGAAAGCGGATCGGGTTCTTCGACTCCAGGGTGATGCGCGTGTAATCCTGCGCCGGCCATATGCGCAGCGCCTGCAGCGTTTCGGCGGCGCGCGCGGCGGCGAAGAATTGGGAGATGAACAGCGCCGCAAAACCGAGGAGCGCAAGGCGCAGCAGCACGTCCCCGCTCAGGAAGAGCCTTCTTGCGAATTCAACACCGAAACGCTCTTTAGGCACCTGGCTCCCGCTTCCGAATGCGCCGTGAACTGTGCGTCGCGACCCGTACCGGCGAGGCTGAGCAGGATTTCGAGATCCGGCTGCGGCAAGCGGCCTGCGGCCCGTTCGGGCCACTCGACCAGACAGACGCCGCTACCGTCAAAGTATTCGTCGAAGCCTGCATCCGCCCATTCCAGCGGGTCTTCGAACCGAGAAAAATCAAAGTGGTATAAGTGTAAACTAGAAACAACATAAAGTTCAACCAGGGCGTAACTGGGGCTTTTCACGCGTTCGCGCACCCCCAGCGCGCGCAGCAGCGCGCGCACCAGCGTGGTTTTGCCGCTGCCGAGCTCTCCGCTCAGGTAAACGCGCATGCCCGGCGTGATCCCGGGGGCGAGCAGCCTGCCGGCGCGCTCGGTCGCAGCCTCGTCCTGCAGGTGCACGCGCAGTGCCGACTCGCTATGATCGGGCGGATGATTCAAGAGGATATGAGCAATTTATCGGGACTTGCGGCCGCGATCAAGGCGTGGGGCCGCGAGCTCGGTTTCCAGGCAGTGGGCATCACCGACACGGATCTCGCCGCCGCGGAGGCGCGCCTTGCCGATTGGCTCGCCAAGGGCTATCAGGGCGAAATGGATTATATGGGAAAACACGGCGCCAAAAGGACGCGCCCGGCGCAATTGCACGCCGGGACCATCCGCGTCATCTCGGCGCGAATGGACTACTCCCCGCGCGC
>JACPRN010000184.1 GCA_016189945.1 Betaproteobacteria bacterium | reverse complement strand
GCGCCTCCAGCGCCTTGGCCGCCATCTCGCTAAGGCTCGGCTCGGCTGTTCTCGAGCGGTCGATGTCGAAGGCCATGTTCCCCATGGCGAACAGGCCGAGAATCCTTGCGCCGCCCGCCCGCTGAAGTTCCGCTGCCGTGGCGACGATCGCATATCCCGCGCCGCGGGCCTGCTCGACGAGATTGCGCCCGTCCGTGCGGGCCCCAGCCGCTGATTGCGGCAGGAAGTGGCGCCGCCCTCCCCCGAGGAGCACATCCACCCCGGGCCAAAGCTGCTGCGCGGCGACCGCGTTCTCGTCGTCGCGGTCCTCCGCATGCGCCGAAAAAGCCGCCGGCGTCGCGTCGGTGATGCGCGAGGTGGTCACCAGCCCGGTCTTTTTTCCCATCTCCCGGGCAAGCTCGAGGATCGTCTTGCACGGCGTCTTGCCGTCCGAGCCCATGCCGACTGCGCGCGCGGGCACCTTCACGCCGCAGGCCATCTGCGTCGCGGCGGCAGCCGATTCGGTGACGACGGCGTCCGCGGTGTCATTGGCGAGGAAGGCGGTGCGCCCGGCATTCATGAGCTCCACCATGCGCAGGTCGCGGCCCAGCTCGCGCATGGCATACAGGCGCGCCGCCCATACCTGGCTCGGCCCCATTCCGTCGCCGATCATGAGGATGATGTTCCTTGCCTGGGCGGCAAGACCGAGCCCCGGCGCGAGCAGCAGGACTGCAAGGGCCAGCGCGAGAAAGGCCGGCGAGAATCGGCATCTCTGCGGCGCCACCCGAGTCACCTGCAGTGCAGTGCGGTTTGCCATGTCAAGCCGATTCGCCGGGTGATCGAGTGAATGGGCCATGGAACTGCGCGCCGAAAGGCGATCCGCTCGCCGCGAGGTTTCGGATCACGGAACCAGCCGAAAGGGCCTTCGCTGGTTGAGCCGGTAAGCGGAAAATCCGCGGCCGTCCAGCGTGAACACCAGATCGATGCCCAGTTCCTCCCCGAGCGCGACCAGCGTCGCATCAGCATAGTCCATCGGGACGTTGCGATACTTTTCCATCAGGACCGAAACCCTCTTGAGGCTCGCCTGCGACGAAGGAACCAGCAGGAAAGCCCCCCGCAGCAGGAACTCAAGACAGACCTTTTGCGCCTGCCACCGCGGCCCGACCAAGTACAGCGTTTCGGTGAGGACCGCTTCGGTCGTGACGATGGCTCCGTTCCACCGGTCCAGGACCGCCACACAGTCAGCGTGCCGTCTTTCGCTGCGGTCCACCAGGGCGACAAACGCCCCGGTATCCAGCAGAAGCTCATTCGCCACGGCGCAAGCGCCGGATCAGGTGCTCCCGATGACGCTGGCCCAGGTCGGGCACGCCGCTTTCAACACGGCCGAGGAGATCGCGAACGCGCTCGATCGGGCGGATTTCCGGTGCCGTTTCCAGGAATTGCTCCAGCGCCAGGCGCACTACGTCCGAGCGCTTGCGCTTCAGGCGCCTGGCTGAGTGTTCCAGCTTCTCGGCCAGTTCTCCGGGCAATCGCAATGTCAGTTGAGCATCCATATACGTGCTTCCTCCTTGCCTTGCATTGTAATGCAAAGTCATGTAGGAGTCTAATCTGTGGTAATTGGGTGATCGAGGAACAACTCGTCCCTGTGGAAATGAAGGTGTCGGACGCCTTTAGGCATCCGTTGCTCTTCCGCAATCGCGCCGCCACTCGCGCCAGCCGCCTACGAGCGGAAAGTAGAGACCCAGGACCGCCCGATCTTCTTCGCCCAGCGCACGAGCGTAGCGCTCAAGCTGCGTCGCATAGCGCTCGCGCTCGCGGTCGAGAAAAGCGTCGACGTCCGCGCCTTCGTGGCTGCTCGTCTTGTAGTCGACGATCCAGCGCTTGCCTTCCCGATCCGTGAATGTGCGGTCGATGACCAGACTGCGCGTCTCACCGTCGACAATGGCGGTGATCCGGTATTCATTGCGCGCATCCGTCTGCGGCCCGAGCAGCCATTTGCCGCGCGGGTCCTCGATCGAATACGCAAGCGCCCTGGCGACGCGTTCGGTCGCCGCGGTCAGTTCCTTTTCGTCCACGCCGTGTGCAGCCAGCTCGTGGCGAAATGCGGCGCGCATTTTTTCGACGCGGGCGCTGCTCCAGCCTTTCATCTGGTCTTCGGCAATGCGCTGCAGCCAGCGGTGAACGACGCTGCCGACGTGGCGCGCGGTCTCCCCTGCCCAGGAGAATTCGATTGCCTCCTGGGTGTGGGCGGGTTCCTTGGGCGGTGACCAGGGGCAGCCAGGCGGGATTGCGGGGAAAGACCAATCGGAGGCGAGCCGGCGCAGCGATTGATCGATTACATCCTCTCCCCCGGCTCCTCTGCGATCAATAGGCAGGGGAGCGGCCGCGGCGGCGGCGAATTCGGATTGGACCGCGGGCCAGAGCTTGGCGAGAAGCGAGCCAGAGCCGGGAGATTTCACCGATAGCGACGCGTTCGCCTCCGCGCCATCGGGGCTTGCGCCGAGTTTCGCGCTCCCGAGCAGGTGCAGGTGTTTCTTGGCGCGCGTCGCGGCGACGTAGAGAAGCCGCCCTTGTTCGTGGCCTTGTTTTTCCTCGTCAAGGCGCGCCAGGTAATCGTGGATGGGATCGGCACCGGCGCCAGTTTCCTTGATCGGTGCCAGGAGCAGATTGTGAACGCCAACAAGAGACGAGGCGGGACGCTCGCTCCAAAGGAACAGGCTGGGGTCGCGCTTGCGCGGCGCGCGCCCGAGGCCGGGAACGATCACGGTGTCGAACTCGAGGCCCTTGGCTTTGTGAATGGTCATGATCTGCACCGCGGTCTTCGGATCGGCATGCAGGTCCGGGAGCGCATAGAGCTCAGCGAGGCCATCTTCGAAAGCTCCAAGGTCGGCGATCTCTCCCGCCTGCTCGGTGTCCTCCAGATAATCGAGGTAGATTTCGGCGTCTTCGAGGTCGGTGTCGTTCGCAACGCATGCCGGGCCGCCGAGGGCGAGCCAAGTTCCTTCGACGCGATCTCTGAAAGTGCCGCGAAGCCGGTTCTTCATCGCTTCGTGCAGCACATCGCGCACGCGGCCAAGGCGGATGCGGCCGTCTGCGCAGAGCCTTTCGAGGTGCACAGCGTCGTGCATCAGTCCCCAAATGGGGGCCTCTTCAAGCGTCCGCCTGGATTCCCGATCGCCGCCTCCGGCGGCGCCGGGAATGACGCCGATCGAGTCGTCGAAAAGGCGCAATTGGCCGGAGATGCACGACTGCTCGGGCTCTTCGGGCGGTTCAATGGGTGTTGCCAAGGCATGCAGGTCGGCCAAAGTCAGGCCGCACCAGGGGGCGCGGAGCAGGGCGAGCCAGGCGACGCGGTCGGCCGGGTGCGCAAGCGCGCGCGTGAGCGCGAGCAGGTCCTGCACCACCTGGCGGTGCCCGAGTGCTTCGATTTCGATCGCGCGAAAGCTCAAGCTCCGCTCATTCAGGCGCGGGACGATTTCCTCGAGGTGGCTGCGGTTTCGCACCAGGATCGCGACGCTGCCCTCGGGGTCCTGGCGTTGCGCGGTCTCGATCAGCGCCGCCACTCGCTCGGCCTCCCCTTGTGCATCGCCGTCAAAGAGAGCGTGCACGCGCACCGGGTCGCTTTCGGCCGGATGCACCGGCTCCGAGGGCGAATACGGCACGGCGCCCGCGGCGATGTTCTCCGCCGGCGGCATCACCTGCGCGAAAGCGCGATTCACCCAGGAGACGATCCCGGCCTGCGAGCGGAAGTTCCCCGACAAGGTGAGCGGCTCCAGCGCCACCTGCCCGATGGCTTCATGCCACGCCTTCAGGAACAAGCCGACTTCGGCTTCGCGGAAGCGGTAGATCGACTGCATCGGATCGCCCACGAGAAAGAGCGTCCGTCCGTCATCGCGCTGCCAGCCCGCGGTGAGTTTTTCCAACAGCTCGAACTGTGCAAACGAGGTGTCCTGGAATTCGTCGACCAGGATATGGTGGATGCGGTAGTCGAGCGAGAGCATCAGGTCGGTCGGCGCATCGGGCTCGCCCAGCGCGGCAAGCGCGCCCTGAGCGACCTCGACAAAATCGGCTTCGCCGCGTGCTGCGAACACGAGTTTCAGTTGCGCGAGCGCAAGCGGCAACAGGCGCGCGATCGCGCCGAGCGCCTCCCACTGGGAATCGGTGTAGCGCTCCGGGGGCAGGCGGCGAAGATCGTGGAGCGCCCCGCGCAGTTCGCCGGATCCGGGAAGCTCCGCAAGGCGCGCGATGAGCGCCGCGTGGCGCTCTTTCCATCGCTTTGCGCAAGCCTTGCCTGCGTTGCCGGTGCCGGCGGGAAAACCGAGGCGCGCATCGGCGCTCTTGCGCCATTCTCCGGATGCGGTGAGAAGGATCTGCGCCAAACCGAGCCAGGCGAACAGACCGGCCTCGCTCGCGCCGGGAAGCGCGCCGAGATCCGCGCATTCGCAAATGGCGGATTGGCTGCCGGCGGCGGCCAGGTTGTCGGCGGCGTAGGCGGCAAGGGCGAGAAGCTCGTCGACGAGCCCGAGCGCAGCGCCGGCATCTGTCCTAGACGAGGAGGGGAGAATCAGGTCACGTGCGCGCGCCATCGCATCGCGGCGCACCGCGGCGAGCGCCGCTTCCAGCGCCTTGCGATCGTGCGCGCCGCGCAGGTTCCGGATCCAGTGGTCGCGCCTGCGCAGCATGCCCGCAAGCAGCTCCTCGGCAACGCCGACGTTGTTGTCCAGGTGCGCGAGAAGCTTCGCGACGTCGGCGCCAGCCTGCCCCTTTTCTTCCAGGAACGCGAGCGCGGCCCGGGCGGCTTCGCGATAGAGCGGCCCGGCGTCCTCGATGCTGCGCGGCTGCGCGCCCAATCCGGCGAGCACCGGCATCTGGCGCGTCAGCGACGCGCACAGCGCATCGATGGTCTGGATGCGCAGCCGCTCGGTGTTCTCCTCCAGGCGCCAGCCAAGTTCGCGATCGCGCGCCAGCGCCGCGCGCGCCTGCTCCCAGGTAAGCGCGCGGTGCGGCTCAGGGGGCTTTTCGTCAGCGCGCGCCGATGCGAGGGCATCGAGCACGCGCTTGCGCATCTCCGCAGCGGCCTTCCTGGTGAAGGTGATCGCGGCGATCTCCTCGGGACAGCCCACGCGCGAAAGCAACACCAGATAGCGCTGGATCAGCAGTTCGGTCTTCCCCGAGCCGGCCGGGGCCTGGACGATGAAGGAGCAAGCCGGATCCAAGGCGCGGCGGCGCTGGGCGAGATCCACGAGGTCTGGCGACGCGGTGGCAGTCATGCCCGCCCTTCCCCCCTGCCGACCGAGACCGCGCGCTCGTTGATGCGGCACAGCGGCTTCAGCTCGCAGGTGCGGCAGGTCTCCTCGCCGCGTTTGGGATCGACGCGCGCATCGCCTGCGGCGAAACCGGCGCCGAGCGCTTCGGCTTCTTTGCGCCAGCCGGCAATCAGTTCCTCCCATGAGCCGTACTGTTTCGCTGCACTCACGCGCTGCTTGTCAATGGTGCTCACGCCGGGGATCAAGCCTTCTTCGCGCCCAATGCCCCGAAATCCGATTTCGCCCGCCTTCACGCGCGCGAATGCCACCGCGTCGATCGCCTCCGCGGCGGCAAGCGCATACAGGGGAAGCTGCGGATCGTCCGGGCGCTCCCCGAGCCAGCTCCGGACATTCGCTTCACCGGTCTTGTAGTCGAGAATTGCGTACCCGGCGCCCTCCAACCTGTCCATGCGATCGAGCCTCGCGTTCACGCTGACACCGCCGAAGCGCAGCTCGCGCTTGCCTTCGAGGGCTGCGACTTCGAACGGCGGACGCGCTCGTTCGGCCTCGAGCCAGGCGCGCGCGAGGCTCATCAGGCGCGTTTTCTCCAGCCCGGCGAAGCGCCCCCCGATCGCGTCGGGCCGGCGCGAGCGGATCCGGACCATGGCGTGCTCGGCGGCCCTCTCAAGCAGCGCATCGAGATCGCCCTGGGCGGTTGCGGCGAGTTGCGCCTGCGATTTCAATTCCTGCCACACGCGCGCGAGCATGGCGTGCAGCAGGGTGCCGCGCTCGGCGTCATCGAGCCCCGAGGCCGGGACATCGAGTCCCTCGGCGCGCAGCCGATGGATGGCGAACGCCCGGAAAGGACAGGCGGCCTGGTCCTTGAAAACGGCGGTGCCTCCCGCAACTGCGGACGCTGCAGCGAGCGCCGCTGCGCGCCAGTCGGGCATGCGCTCCTCGCGGCGCGAGCGCCGGATCGCAGCGCGCAGGCTTTCGTATTCGGGCAACGCCAGCTCTTCGAGCGTCGCCGCTTGAAGATCGCGAATCAAGGAGCTCGGCAGGAGTTCGCGATCTTCCTCGTACAACGGGTGCGAGAGCACGATTTCGCCTGCCGCCGCGAGCCACCCGCGCGTAATGCGCGCATCGAGCTCGAGCGAGGCGGCCGCGGAGGACTCGGGCATGCCCGCCGCGCGCTGCAGTGCCACCGGAACCAGGGGATTGGGCCGCGCCGAAATCGGCCAGGCGTCGTCGGTGAGCCCCATCACCCACAGGTGGTCGAATTCCATTCCCGCGGACTCGAGCACGCCCAGAACCTGAATCGGCACTTCGGGCGCCTCGGGCTGAAAGATCGCCTCCGCGGCGATGCGCTGCAAGTGCGCCAAAGCGCCATCGAAGCGCATCCGTCCGGCGACGCGATCGAGCGCGGCAAAACCTGCGAGCGCCTCGTGGAATTTTTTCAGGATCTGGTATTCGACGGAGTCGAGCGCGCGTTCTCCCGGAAAGCCAATCGCGTTGAGGGCCGCGGACATCGCCTTTGCCCATTCGGCCGGGCCTTTCGACCCGGAGAGGTTGTCGCGCGCGAACTTCGAGAATTCGGCCAGGCGCCGCAAAAGGATCGGGCCTGCGGGAACCGCCCGACGCCGTTCGCGATCGGTGAGCTTGGCGATCGATTGGCGCAGCCGCTCCAGGCCGATTTCCGGCCCCGCGGAACGCCGCAGCTCGGCGTCGATCCGGGCACGGCGTGCCATTTCCGCGTCGGCCCCGCCGATGAACGGCGAGCGCAGCAGGCGGCTCGCGGCCGAGAATTCGATCTCCCTCGCCGTAGCCGAGCGCGCCAGTTCCAGGGCGAGCAGCGCCGCCGCAACCAGCGCATAGGAGGACAGCGGTTCGCCCAGGGAGATATTGAAGGGCGGTGTCCCGCGCTCTGCGCCAGGGACAGGACGCCCCGGCGCCATCGTCTGGACGAGCGCGCGCCGCAGCGCGTGGCGCGATTGCGCCAGGTCGGGAACGACGATGCCGATGCGCGCCTCGGGGTCGGCTTCCAGCCGCGCGCGCGCCCAGCGCGCCGCGGCGCGCATTTCGTCCCGCGCGGAAACGAGGGCGACGCGCCGCACCTCCGACCGGCGCGGCTCGGGCCCGCAGGCCAGTATCCGGGTGCCCGAGCGCTCCAGCGCGGCGAGGAACTCGCGCTGCTGCGCCGTGAGCATGTCAAAGCCGTAGGCGACGAGCAGCGCAGGCTTTCTCAGCGCCGCATGCGAAAGGTGCGCAGCGACCACATCGGGCAGGCGCGCCTGCTCGCTCAGGCGCTCCCGCCCGGTCGCGCCCTCGTAGCGCCAGGCCCAGTCGGCAAACGCGCGGGCGTCGTCATTGGCGGGATAGCCTTTCAGCCGCGGCAGCAGGCGCCAGGCCTGCACCAGTTGCCAGGCCTCGCGCGCAAGCGCCGCTGCGCTCGGCACCGAGAGCAGATCCGCGCCGGCTTGCGAGCCGCGTACGGCGTCCTCCCAGAGCGCCTGTTCCTGCGCGCCGGTCAGCAGATGAGGCAGTTTCGCCGCGAGTTCGGAGTACAGGGCGTCCTGGTAGAGCCGCTCGACCAGAGCAGAGAGCGGCAGGATGTCGGCGGTCTCCCAGGAAACAAGGGTTTGCCGCCGCTGCGCGTCAAACTCGCGCCTGAGCGCCGCAGCAAGCCGCTGGTTGGGCGTGACTACGGCGAGACGGGCGCTATGCCCCTGCGCGAGCCGGGAGAACAGCTCGGGCTTTGAAATGGCGGGGGCGCCCAGGAACATGGGCGGGTACTTTAACCCGATTGAAGGAATCCCCCCCGGTTCGGGGGGCGGCGCCGCCGGCGGTTCAGCGCTCGATCAGCTTGCGCTTGTCCTTGACCTTCGACCACTCGTCGGCATCGGCGGGGGCTTCCTTGCGCTCGATGATCGGCTGCCACTTCTTGGACAGCTCGGCGTTGAGCGCGACGAAATCGCGCTGGTTGGCGGGCACGTCATCCTCGGCGAAAATCGCCTCGACCGGGCATTCCGCGACGCACAGCGTGCAGTCAATGCACTCGTCCGGATCGATGACCAGCATGTTCGGACCTTCGCGAAAGCAGTCCACAGGACAGACATCGACGCAATCGGTGTACTTGCACTTGATGCAGCTTTCGGTGACGACATAGGCCATGGCGTGGAATACCTTGATGGGTGCGGTAGAAGGCGGGGAGTTCCCTGGGGCATTTTATCACGGCTCCCCCCGGCGGTAAGTTATCGCTTTAAAAATAACCGCTTGGAATGCCCCGGAGCAGCCTTCACGCAGCGGCGGTTTTTTTGTTACGATGATTGTGTCCGGGCGGCGCCGGCCGCGTCCCATTCACCGAGGAATTCATGAGCGAGATCATCCAACACGTCACCGATACCAGCTTCGAACCCGAGGTCCTCAAATCGGACCTGCCGGTGCTGGTCGACTACTGGGCCGAATGGTGCGGCCCCTGCAAGGCCATCGCGCCGGTGCTCGAGGAGGTCGCAAGGGACTATACCGGCAAGCTGAAGGTGGCCAAGCTGAACGTGGACGACAACCAGGAAATCCCCAAGCGCTACGGCATTCGCGGCATACCGACCCTGATGCTGTTCAAGAACGGCAATATCGAAGCAACCAAGATCGGCGCCCTGTCAAAGTCCCAACTGACCGCGTTTCTTGACAGCAACATCTGAACCCGTTAACCTGCACCTTATAGAGCCGGTGCGGAATCAATACCCGTAGTCTGCTGCCCCGCCGCCGGCAAGAGTCCAGCATCGCCGGGCATCCGCCCGGTGGGCTAATCCTTCCAGCTTCAGTTCCCCAAGCCTATCAGAGGACGGTCTGAGGTTTCTCATTCCACGCGAGTGTCCATGCAATTGTCAGAGCTGAAAACCCTCCACGTCAGCCAACTGCTCGAAATGGCGGTGAGCAACGAAATCGACAACGCCAACCGAATGCGCAAGCAGGAGCTGATCTTCGCCCTGCTGAAGAACCGCGCCAAGAAGGGCGAATCGATTTACGGCGACGGTACCCTGGAAGTGCTGCCCGACGGCTTCGGGTTCCTGCGCTCCCCCGATACGTCCTACCTCGCCTCGACCGACGACATCTACGTCAGCCCGTCGCAGATCAGGCGCTTCAACCTGCACACGGGAGACTCGATCGAGGGCGAGATCCGCACGCCCAAGGACGGCGAGCGCTATTTCGCACTGGTCAAGGTCGACAAGGTCAACAACGAGCCCCCGGAGGCCTCCAAGCACAAGATCCTGTTCGAGAACCTCACGCCGCTCCATCCGGACGAGTTGCTCAAGCTCGAGCGCGACATCAAGGCCGAGGAGAACATGACCGGGCGCATCATCGACATCATCGCGCCCATCGGCAAGGGCCAGCGGGGCCTCATCGTCTCCCCGCCCAAAGCGGGCAAAACGGTGCTGATGCAGCACATCGCGCATGCGATCACCGCCAATCACCCGGACATCGTGCTGATCGTGCTCCTGATCGACGAGCGGCCGGAGGAAGTGACCGAAATGGTGCGCTCGGTGAAGGGCGAGGTGGTGGCCTCGACGTTCGACGAACCGGCATCGCGCCACGTGCAGGTGGCCGAAATGGTGATCGAGAAGGCGAAACGCCTGATCGAGCACAAGAAGGACGTGGTCATCCTGCTCGACTCGATCACGCGCCTGGCGCGCGCCTACAACACCGTGGTGCCCGCATCGGGCAAGGTGCTCACCGGCGGCGTGGATGCCAACGCGCTGCAGCGCCCGAAGCGCTTTTTCGGCGCGGCGCGTAACATCGAGGAAGGGGGCTCGCTCACCATCCTCGCCACCGCCCTCATCGACACCGGCAGCCGCATGGACGACGTGATCTACGAGGAGTTCAAGGGCACCGGCAACATGGAGATCCACCTCGACCGGCGCATGTACGAGAAGCGCATTTTCCCGGCCATCAACGTCAATCGATCGGGAACGCGGCGCGAGGAGCTGCTGGTCGAAAAGGACATCCTGCAGAAGATCTGGGTACTGAGGAAACTCCTCTATCCGATGGACGACCTGGAAGCGGCCGAATTCCTGGTCGACAAGATCCGCGCCACCAAGAGCAACGCCGATTTCTTCGATTCCATGCGCCGAGGCTGACGGCATCGCCGGCCGGCGCGCGCTTGATCGGGGTCTGGATTTACGGGATAATTGCGCGCCTTCCGCCTGTTGGCTCCGATCGCCAGGACCACCGCCATGAAAGAGAAGATTCACCCGAGCTACAAGGAAATCGAAGTCAAGTGCAGTTGCGGCAACACCTTCACCACGCGCTCGACGCTGGGCAAGCCGCTGCACGTGGAGGTCTGCTCGTCCTGCCATCCGTTCTACACCGGCAAGCAGAAGATCGTGGACACAGCCGGCCGGGTGGAGAAATTCCGCCAGAAATACGCCGCCAAGCCGGCCAAGACCGCCGCCGCCAAGGCCCCGGCGGCATAAGGCTCGCGCAGCCGCGTGCAAAGGCAGCCTCGGCTGCCTTTGTCGTCTCTGGCGCCGGCCTCCAGCTTTGCCGCCGGCAGCGCGATAAAATGCCCTCATGCGCCCGCGCCTCAGGGTCGTCCTCCTCACCCTGGCATCCCTGCTGATCCTCGCCGGCAAGGCCAAGTTCGCGCCCGCCGAATGAACGCGCGGCTCCGCCTGACTCTTCCTCTGCGCGGCTGGCCCCTGGCCGCCCTGGTGCTCGCTTTTGTCCTTCCCGGGCTGATCGGACACGATCCGTGGAAAAGCGAGGATGCGATCGGCACCGGGCTGGTCCACCAGATGCTCGCGCACGGACAGTGGCTCATGCCGCATCTGGCCGGCGAAGCGTTTGTCGAAGACGGGCCGCTGCACTATTGGGTCGCCGCCGCGCTCGCGTGGCTCGCCTCCCCGCTTATCGCGGTGCATGACGGCGCGCGCCTGGCGAGTGGTGCCTTCGTGCTCGCCGCGCTGTTGCTCGTGCGCGGCGCGGCGCGCAAGCTGTACGGCGGAATCGAAGGCGAATGCGCACTGCTCGCGCTCCTCGGGTGCCTGGGACTGCTGATCCACGCGCACGAGACTCTGGGCGAGAACGCGATGCTCGCCAGCCATGCGCTCGCGCTGTACGCGATCGCCGCGGCGCCGCGGCAGCCGCTGCAGGCAGGATTTGCGCTTGGAGCGGGCATCGCGGGAGCGTTTCTCGCCAAGGGCATCGCCCCGGCGCTCATCCCGGCGCTCGCCGCGCTCCTCGCGGTGCCGCTGGCGGCCGATTGGCGCAGGCGCCGATACGCGCTCACCCTCGCCGTTGCGTTCGCCGTCGCCGCGGCGCTTGCCGGCGCGTGGCTCGCCGCGCTAGCCGCGCGCGCGCCGGCCGCGCTGCAAGCGTGGCTCGCGTTTCAGGCCCGGACCTTCGCCTTGCCCACGCCAGCGTCGCTGCTCGGTCTCTTGACGATTCTGTCCTGGAGCGCGTGGCCGGCATGGCCGCTTGCGCTGGCGGCCCTCTGGGACCGTCGCTACAAGCCGCTGGACGCCGGCGCCGCGGTCTCGCTCGCAGCGCTCGCCGCTGCGGCAGCCGTGGTCGCCTTCATGCGCGAGGCGCGCGAGGTGAACGCCCTGCCAATCCTGCTGCCCCTTGCGCTCATGGCCGCCGCCGGCGTTCCCCTGCTTCGGCGCGGGGCTGCCAACGCGCTTGCCTGGTTCGGTGCCATGACCTTCACTTTTTTTGGCTTCCTGGTGTGGCTTGGCTGGTTCGCCATGATGACCGGAATACCGGAACGCATCGCGCGCAATTTTGCCAAGCTCGAACCGGGCCACGTACCGCAGTTTGCATGGCCCGCTTTCCTCGCCGCGGCCGCGATGACCCTTGCCTGGATCGCAGTGCTGTCTGCGGCCGAGCGCTCGCCCTTGAGGAGCGTCACGGTCTGGGCGGCTGGAATCACCGCGTTCTGGGGCCTGCTGATGACGCTGTGGCTGCCCTGGATCGACTACGGCAAGACCTACCGTCCGGTGGCCGAAGCGCTTCGGGACGCCTTGCCGCCGGGCACGCGCTGCATCGAGGGCCGCAACCTGGGCGACTCGCAGCGCGCCGCTCTCGATTATCATGCCGGAATCGTCACCCGCCGCGGCGCGGGCTCCGCCCGAAACGCCTGCTCCGCGCTGCTGGTGCAGGGGAAACCGGGCGAGGACGACCCTGGCATCGGCCCGGAATGGAAGCGCGTCTGGGAAGGCAGCCGGCCGCGCGACAAGGAACGCTACCGGCTCTACTTGCGCAAACCATGAGCACCCTCACACATAGTCCGGCGTGGCGCGCGCTGGAAGCGCATCGCCGCAGCCTGCTCGGGGTGCGGATCACCGAGCTTTTCCGCGCCGACCCGGCGCGCGCCGAGCGCTTCTCGCGCGGCTTCGGCCGGATGCACCTCGATTATTCGCGCCAGCTCGCCACGCAGGAAACCATGCAGCTTCTGCTCGCGCTCGCGCGCCAGGCCGACGTCGAGGGCTGGGTCCGGCGAATGTTCGCCGGCGAGGCGGTCAACGACACCGAGGGCCGCGCCGCGCTGCACGTGGCGCTGCGCACCGATCAGGTCGCATTTCCCGCCGCGGGCGACGTCATGCCGCAGGTGCGCGCGGTGCGCGAGCGCATGCGCGAAACGGCGGTTGGAGTGCGCGCCGGAACGCTCCGCGGGGCCGCCGGGAAGCCCTTCGCGAGCGTCGTAAATCTCGGCATCGGAGGCTCGGACCTGGGGCCGCGCATGGCCACGCGCGCCCTGCGCGCCTGCTCAGGCGCAGGCGTACGCGTGCGCTACGTCGCCAACGCCGACCCCGCCGATCTGGATGCCGCGCTGGCTGGACTCGACCCGGCAACGACGCTTTTCATCGTCACCTCGAAGACCTTCACCACCGTGGAGACGCTGGACAATGCGCGGCGCGCCCGCGCCTGGCTCGAACGCTCGCTTGGCCCGCGCGCCGCGCTCGCGCCGCATTTTCTTGCGGTGACGGCGAACGAAGAGCGCGCGCGCGAATTCGGGGTCGACGCCGAACGCATTTTTCCCATGTGGGACTGGGTCGGCGGACGCTATTCGATCTGGTCGGCGGTCGCGCTGCCGCTCGTGATCGCGATCGGCATGGACGCCTTCGACGAGCTGCTCGAAGGCGCGCGCGACATGGACGCCCACTTTCACACCACGCCGCCGGAGCGCAATCTTCCCGTGATCCTGGCGTTGCTGGGCATATGGAACATCAACTTTCTCGGCGCCGGAACGCATGCGGCAATTCCGTACTGCGAGGACCTGCGCGAGCTGCCAGCCTACCTCCAGCAGCTTGAAATGGAATCCAACGGCAAGCGCGTCGACCGCGACGGGAAAGAGGTCGATTACGACACCGCTCCGGTGATCTGGGGCGCGAGCGGCACCCCGAGCCAGCACTCATTCCACCAGCTTCTGCACCAGGGTACGCGCCTCGCGCCGGTGGATTTCATCCTGGCCGCAGACGGCGAAGGCGACCAGCACGCTCGCGACCTGCTGCTCGCCAGCGCGCTGGCGCAGGGCGAAGCGCTGATGTCGGGAACTGCGAGCGAGGAGCCGCACCGGCGCGTTCCGGGCAACCGTCCGTTCAGCATTTTGCTGCTCGAGCGGCTCTCGCCCGAGGCGCTCGGCCAGCTCCTTGCCCTCTACGAGCACAAGGTCTTTGTCCAGGGCGTGATCTGGAACATCAACAGCTTCGATCAATGGGGGGTTGAACTCGGCAAGCGGATCGCAGTCGATCTGTTGCCGGCATTGCGCGACGGCGAGGTGCCGCCCCAGGTCAATTCCGCGACGCGCGACCTGATCGAGCGCATCCGCCGCCTGCGCCGCCCGCACGCCTGAATTCCGCCGGGGAACCCCGCATGAGCCGAGAACTCGATTCCGTCCTGCTCGATGAGCTGCGCGCCCTGCTCGGGGAGCGCGCGAGCGCCGCCAGGAGCATCCGCGAGCATCACGGCAAGGACGAATCCTATTATCCCTACGCGCCGCCCGACGCGGTGGTCTTCCCCCACTCGACCGAGGAAGTGCGCGAAGTGGTCAAGCTCTGCCGGCGCCGCGCGACGCCCGTGATCGCCTTCGGCGCCGGCACCTCGCTCGAAGGCCATGTGCTCGCCATCCGCGGCGGCGTGTCGATCGACCTCTCGCAGATGAACCGGATCCTCGAGGTGCGCGAAGAGGATCTGGATGCAACCGTGCAGGCCGGCGTCACGCGCAAGCAGTTGAACGAACACATCCGCCATTCGGGGCTCATGTTTCCAGTCGATCCGGGGGCGGATGCCACCCTGGGCGGCATGGCCGCGACGCGTGCCTCGGGAACCAACGCCGTGCGCTACGGCACCATGCGCGAGAACGTGCTTGCGCTCACCGTGGTGCTCGCCGACGGCCGGGTGATCAGGACTTCGCGCCGCTCGCGCAAGTCGGCCGCGGGCTACGACCTCACGAGGCTGTTCGTCGGCTCGGAAGGCACGCTGGGCATCATCACCGAGGTCACCGTGCGCCTGTACGCCGTTCCCGAGGCGATGTCGGCGGCGGTGTGCTCGTTTGCCGACATGGGCGGGGCGGTAAGCACGGTGATCCAAACGCTCCAGTCGGGAATTCCGGTCGCCCGCAGCGAAGCGCTGTGCGCCACGACCCTGCGCGCGATCAACGCTTACAGCAAGTGCGATTACCGCGAGCAGCCCACGCTGTTCCTCGAATTCCACGGCAGCAGGAGCGCGGTCGAGGAGCAGGCGCGCCTGGTGCAGGACATCGCCCGCGAGCGCGGCGGAATGGATTTCGAGTGGGCGACCAGGCCGGAGGACCGGACCCGGCTCTGGAACGCGCGCCATCAGGCCTATTTTGCCTGCCTGCAGTTGCGCCCCGGGGCGCGCTCGGTGTCCACCGACGTTTGCGTGCCCATATCGCGGCTTGCCGAGTGCATCGCCGAGACCTCGAACGACATCGCCAAGGCTTCGATGCCGATTCCGCTTTTCGGCCACGTCGGCGACGGCAATTTCCACTGCGTCATTCTCGTTCGTCCCGGCAACGAAGCCGACCTCGCCGAAGCCAAGGCGTTCAACGACCGTCTGGTCGAGCGCGCGCTGGCGATGGAGGGCACCTGTACCGGCGAGCACGGGATCGGCTTCGGCAAAATGGGCGCGCTCGAGAACGAGCTGGGCGAGGCGGTCGATCTGATGCGCGCCATCAAGCGCGCGCTCGATCCGGGAAACCTGATGAATCCGGGAAAGGTGGTGCAACTGCGGGATTCGGGACCTAGATCCTGATGAAGTTCTCCCTGTAGTAGCGCAGCTCCTCGATGGATTCGTGAATATCGGCCAGGGCTTCGTGCTTGCTTTGCTTGGTGACCCCTTTGGCCAGTTCCGGTTTCCAGCGCCTGGCAAGCTCCTTCACCGTGCTGACGTCCAGGTTGCGATAGTGGAAATAGGCCTCCAGGCGCTTCATCCAGCGGGCGAGAAAGCGCCGGTCCTGGCAGATCGAATTGCCGCACATGGGCGAAGTCCTGGCCGGTACGTGCTGGGCGACAAACGCGAGCATCATCCTCTCCACGTCGGCCTCGGTCAGCGCCGAGGTCTTGACCTTGTCGATCAGCCCCGAGCGGGCGTGCGTGCCCTTGTTCCACTGGTCCATCGCATCGAGCACCACATCGGGCTGATGCACCACCAGCACCGGCGCCTCGGCGATGGTAGCGAGCTGCGAGTCGGTGATGACGATCGCCACCTCGATGATGCGGTCGGTATCCGGATCGAGACCGGTCATCTCCATGTCGAGCCAGATGAGGTTGTTCTGGTCTTGCGGCATCGCTTGCGCGCCTATCGGAGGAGTATTGACCCGCTTGGCGAGAATTTGCTTTCAATAGGTCTCAACGATTTCGTGCAGTTGCTCCGCAACTGCACGAAATCGTTGAGATTGAATAAAGGCAAAAACACGGTATCGCTGATTCCGGCTTGTTCGGCTCGGGGGTTTATCCCGAGCTGCGTGTAAAATTGAATTGTCGCACATCGCTTTTCCCCGCATGCATCCGTTTACCCTGGCATTCCTCGCAGCGCTCGCCCTGGCGACCGTGACGCGCCTTTGGCTGGCGCGGCGCCAGGTGCGCCACATCGCGGCCAACCGGTCGGCGGTCCCTGCCGAGTTTCGCGACCGCATTTCGCTCTCGGCGCACCAGACCGCCGCCGACTACACCTCGGCCAGGACGCGCATCGGAATGATCGAGACGCTGCTGAAGGCCGCGGTGCTGCTCGCCTTTACGCTGGGCGGCGGCCTGCAGGCCGTCTCGGAGGCCTGGGAGCGCACATTCGATCCGGGAGGCTACGCGCACGGCATGGCGCTCGCGGCTTCGGTTGCGGTGATCGTGGCGGCGCTCGAACTGCCGCTTGACCTCTACCGCACCTTCGTCATCGAAGCGCGATTCGGTTTCAACCGCACCACCCCCGTCCTGTATGCTGCCGACCTTGCCAAGCAGGCGGCGCTTGCCGCAGTGCTCGGCTTGCCGCTTCTGTTCTGCGTGCTGTGGCTGATGGCCTGGATGGGCGAAGCCTGGTGGCTGTACGTGTGGCTCACCTGGATCGGCTTCAACGTGCTGATGGTGGCGATCTACCCGACGCTGATCGCGCCCATCTTCAACCGCTTCACCCCGCTCGAGGACGCGTCGCTCAGGCAGAGGATCGAACGGCTGCTCGGCAAATGCGGATTTCGCTCGCGGGGGCTCTATGTCATGGACAGTTCGCGCCGATCGAGCCACGGCAACGCTTATTTCACCGGCTTCGGCGCGGCCAAGCGCATCGTGCTGTTCGACACGCTGATCGAGCGGCTCAGCGCCGCGGAGATCGAGGCGGTGCTCGCGCACGAGCTGGGCCATTATCGCCTGCGCCATGTGTGGAAGCGCATGGCGCTCATATTCGCGGCCAGTCTCGGATTCCTGTGGCTGCTCGGCGCTCTGATCTCGCAGGACTGGTTCTACGCCGGCCTGAACGTGCGCACCCATTCGACCGCGCTCGCGCTCATCCTCTTTTCCCTGGTCGCGCCGGTGTTCGCGTTTGCGCTGCAGCCGCTGGCGAGTCTGTACTCGCGCCGTCACGAATACGAAGCCGACGCCTACGCCGCAGAGCACGCCGAGGCCTCCGACCTGGCGCAGGCGCTCGTGAAGCTCTATCAGGACAATGCCGCGACGCTCACGCCCGACCCCGTGCACTCGGCGTTCTACGACTCGCATCCGCCGGCGGCCGCGCGCATTGCGCGGCTGCAGGCGCTGGCGCGCTGATGTCGAGCCGCTGCCTGAGCGACGAAGCCTTTGCCATCGCCGGAGAAATCGTCGCCGCCTACGGGCGCCAGTATCTGGTGGACTGCGGGGAATCCGGCCTCATTGCATCGACGCCGCGCGGCAAGAAAAGCATCTATGCCTGCGGCGATCGCGTCGCCGTGCGCGCGACCGGTCCCGGCGAGGGCGTCATCGAAACGGCGATGCCGCGCAAGACGGAGTTCTTCCGCGCCTCGGCCCGGCGCGCCAAGCTGATCGCGGTCAACGCAACGCAGGTTGCGGTGGTCGCAGCCGCTGAGCCCAGCTTCAGCGATGAATTCATCGCCCGCGTGCTCCTCGCCGCGGAGCGCCAGGGGCTGAGGGCCATGCTCGTTCTGAACAAGGCCGATCTCGCCGCGCCTTTCGCGCGCGCGCGCGAACGCATCCGGCCTTTCGAGCAGGCGGGCTACCGGGTGGTGGAACTTGCCGCCCGCCACGACGTGGAACCGCTCAGGCCGCACCTCGCGGGCATGGTCACGATCCTGGCGGGTCAGTCGGGGATGGGCAAGACCACGATCATCAACTCGCTCGTGCCGGGCGCAAACAGCGCAACGCGGGAGATCTCGCATTTCCTCGACTCGGGCCGCCATACCACGGCCCATGCTCGGCTGTACCGCCTGGACGCCGAGACCGCGCTCGTCGATTGCCCGGGATTGCAGCAGTTCGGACTTGCCCACCTCGCCTTTCGCGACATCGAATGGGGCTTCCCCGAGTTGCGCGCGCTGATCGGCGCTTGCCGCTTCCAGGATTGCCGCCACGCAACCGAGCCCGGTTGCGCCATACGCGAGGCCTGCGCGCACGGCGCCATACATCCGCGCCGGCTCGCCCTGTTCCACCGCATCGCCTCCGAGGCGGCGAAGCGATGAAGCCCGTCTACACCTCGCTCAGCCTGCTCGAGATTCATCATCTGCGCAATCTGCTTCTGTCGGCGGGAATCCCCTGCCGCATCCGCAACGAGCGCCTGTCGACCTTGGCC
The DNA here is from genome assembly GCA_016189945.1 of Betaproteobacteria bacterium. GTDB lineage: Bacteria > Pseudomonadota > Gammaproteobacteria > Burkholderiales > SG8-39 > JACQTO01. The sequence continues at coordinate 14,927 of JACPRN010000184.1, read as the reverse complement.
GGCGAGGTGCCCTTCACCGAATGCGCCATGGCGCTCGAGCTGGAGCGCGAATCCGATCGCGATCGCGCCGAGTCGCTTATCCGGGAGATGGCGCAGTGGTCCGAAAACAGGGGGGCTTCCTGGCGCTGTTCGCGCTGCGGCGAACAGCTCGAAGCCCAGTTCACCGCCTGCTGGCGCTGCGGCGCCGAGAAGCCTAGCTGACAGCGGAGGCGATGCCGAGCAGCAAGAGCATCAGCAGCCAGAGCACCAGCGCCCGCCAGACGAGCCCGACCGTGCTGTCGAGAAAGCCGGCGTCGGCCTCTTCGCCGAGCCCGAGTTCGGGTCGGTCCAGTACGACGCCTTCGCGCGCCAGCGGATTGCCCAGGCGAACGCCGATTGCACCGGCACCTGCGGCAAGGACGATTCCCAGCGCCTGGTCAGGCCACTTGGCGGCCTGCGCGCGCCAGCAGAAGATCGCGTCTTCGAAATCGCCGACCACGGCAAAAGAAGCGGCGGTGAAGCGCGCCGGCAACCACTCGATCGCGTCGAAGGCCTGCTTGGCAAAGCGGCCGAATCCCGACATTTCGGCCGCATCCGACTCGCCCCAGCGCCGGCCGAGGTAATCGGCGAAGCGGTAGAGCACCGCTCCCGACGGGCCGGGAAGCAGCACAAACCAGAAAATCACCGCAAACACCCTCCGGTGCGAAGCGACCAGTGCTTCCTCGATGGCGAGCTTCACCACTTCCTCGCGCGGCTGGTCCGTGCAAGGGTGGCCGCGCCATTGCGCGAGCAGCTCCTGCGCGCGCGGCAAATCGTCATGCTGGAGGGCCAATTGAATGCCGGTAAAGTAATGGCTGAATTGCCGAAAGCCCATGGTCAGGTAGAGCACGGCGACGTTGAAGGCGAGCGCGAGCAGCGGACTCGCGCGCAGGAGCAGCGCGTAGAGCAGCCAGGACCCGGCTGCGGCGGGAAGCACCGCCAACAGCCAGGCGATGCGCCCGTGCCGGATCTCGCCGGCGTTGAATTGGCGCTCGAAGAAACCGGCGTAGCCCTCCACCGGGGCAAACAGTTGACGCCGGTCAGCCAACGGCCGCCATTGCTCGAGAACCAGGGCGAAGATCAGGGAAACAAGGCCCATTTCAGGCGGTAAGGAAAGCGTAGAAGTTCATCAGCATCCCGGCCATACGCGCCGGCCCACGGCAGGCGAAGCCCCGGTGCGGGGACGGCGCGGCGACGGCAGCCGGAGGCGCTAGTATCCCGCTCATGCGGTAAGGAAAGCGTAGAAGTTCATCAGCATCCCGGCCGTCGCCCCCCAGATGTAGTACTGGCGATAAGGCATGGCGTAATAATGGCGCACGATCCCCTGCTGCTTGACGCTGTTGCGCAGGTGATTCGCCGGGTCGAGGAAGAACGCGAGCGGCACCTCGAAGATCTCCGCCACCTCGAACTCATCGGGCCTGAGTTCGAAAGGCTCCTGCACCAATCCCACCACGGGCGTGACGCAATACCCGGTAACGGTAACGTACTCGGACAGGGTGCCCAGGACATGCACCTGGCTTGCCGGAAGTCCGATCTCCTCTTCGGTCTCGCGCAGCGCCGTCGCCTGCGGAGACTCGTCGGCTTCGGCTCTTCCTCCCGGGAAACTGATTTGGGCGGCATGGTCGTACAGGTGCGCAGTACGGCGCGTCAACAGCAGCGTCAATCCGCCGTCGCGGCTGATCACCGGCACGAGAACCGCGGCCGGACGAATTTCCTCGCGCCTGCGCAGCGCACGACCATCGCCGGTGACCAGCGGAGGCACGCGGCGCGAGCCGGCAAAGCGACGCCTGAGCCACGCTTCGTCGCAGGCGCAATCAGGCTTGGAAAGGGGCATGGGGCCATGCATTGCCGCTATTTTACGCGGATGTGCGCCCGGATTACCGGGCCGACGACGGCAGGCCCCGGGAATAAGCGCTTGCGCGCTCGCGTTTACCGGGGCGAGGGCCAAATCGGGCCCCGGTGAAACGGGGGCAACCCGTGCCCCCCGGAGATGGTCATTTTCAAACAGGAGGTCACATGAAGATCCGCAACGCAACCCTTTTTTCGGCGCTGATGCTCGCCAGTGCGAGCGCCTTCGCTCTTCACTGCCCGAAGGACATGAAGATGATCGACGAAGCGCTGGCCAAGAAGCCGAAGCTCAGCGCGCAGCAGATGGCCGACGTGAAGAAATACCGCGCTGACGGCGAAGCCCTGCACAAGGCGGGCAAACATCAGGAGTCAGTCGACACGCTCGCGAAAGCGATGAAAATGCTCGGCACGTGACGTCGGCGCGAGAAACGCCGCAGGCGCAATTGACTGCGGGCGATGCCGACCGTGCTCTACGCAGCGGGCCCTCCGTAGAACACTAAGGCAGAAGAATCGTCGAGCCGGTTGTCCTGCGCGCTTCGAGGTCCCGGTGCGCCTGCGCCGCATCGCGAAGCGCATAGCGCTGGTTGACCTCGATTCTCACCTGTCCGGAGAGAACGATGTCGAACAGATCGTTCGCGGAGGCGAGGAGGTCCTCGCGCTTCGCCGTGTAGGCGACGATCGAGGGCCGGGTCAGAAAAAGAGAGCCCCGGCACGCCTTGCCGAGATCGATCGGCGGAACCGCTCCGGAGGAATTGCCGACCGCGACCAGCATGCCAAAGGGGCGCAGGCAGTCGAGCGAACCCTGGAAGGTGTCCTTTCCGACTGAATCGTAGACCACCGCAACGCCGGCGCCGCCGGTGATCTCCTTCACCCGCTCGACGAAGTTCTCGCTCTTGTAGTTGACTGCGTGGCGGCAGCCATGCGCTTTTGCGAGCGCGGCCTTTTCATCGGAGCCCGCGGTGCCGATGACGGTGGCGCCGATCGCGTTCAGCCACTGGCAGGTGATCAGTCCCAGGCCGCCGGCCGCGGCGTGAAACAGGACGGCGTCGCCGCGCTGGACCTTGTAGGTGCGCTTGATCAGGTATTGGGCGGTTATTCCCTGCAGCATCATCGCCGCCGCCTGCTCGAAGGATATGCGATCGGGCAGCCGCAGAAGCCTCTCGGCGGGCATGTTGCGCACCTCGCAATAGGCCCCGAGCGGCATGCTCGCGTAGGCGACGCGGTCACCGGGCTTGAGCCCGGTCACGTCCGCCCCGAGCGCCTCGACCACGCCCGCTCCCTCCATCCCGATTCCCGACGGCAGCGGCGCCGGGTACTGGCCGCTGCGGTGATAGACGTCGATGTAGTTGAGCCCGACGGCGTGCTGGCGCACCCGCGCCTCGCCCGGACCCGGATCGCCGACGCTCACCTCCTCCCACTTGAGCACTTCCGCTCCGCCGTTGGTGTGAATGCGAATTGCCTTGGGCATCATTGCCTCCAGGAGTTCCCTCAGACAAACAGGGTCAGCACGCCGGTATAGCCGTAAAGACGGTCGTGGGAGATCTCGCCGTTGGCGAAGAACCCCACCATGGGGAAGTTCCCCAGCTCATCCCTGATCATCTGCATTTCCGCCGATTTGGCGCCGAACATGTTGGCCCCGCGTCCGAGGCAGGAATAATACAGTCCCGCCGCAGGCTCGCCGCCGAGCGCGAGCGCGATGCTCTTGAGCATACGCTGCAGGTCTTCGCGCGCCGCTGCGCCGCCGCGCCGGCAGAACATGATCGGCATGCCCGGCTCCACCGGCGCCCCGATCGCGATCAGCCGGTTGCGCGTATCGATGCCGACCAGGTTCCTTACCAGGTAGTCGCCGGTGTCGGAAGCGGGAATCGGCAGCCCCGCGAGGATCAAATGCGCGGCGCGATTGAGATCGCGCGCCAGGTCATCGCCCACGTCTTCGCGAAACACATCGAGCGCGGGCCTGCCATCGAGCAGGACGATGATGTTCCGCTCGCACTTGGTTACGCGGTGCACGCGCGGCGCCTCGCCCGCGCCCGCACGCAGCGGCGCGCAGCCCTGCGTCAAGCGCGTCGCGACCCGGATGTCGGAGGAAAACACGACGCCCGAGAGGCCGCCGTGCAGCACGCCGTTGGCAATCTGCAGGGTGCGCATGCGCGAGGAGGACAGCCCGCCGACCAGAAAACCGCTCTCGACCTTGTGCGACATGTCCTCGATCAGACCCGGCATGTCGTCGCTGCCCGGATCGCCATGCACGACGGCGAAATCCGCCGCGTGCGCGCCGCTTCGGGTCCGTGCGCCGGCGCGCGGAGGCATCGAGGCGCCGGAGAACACCTGGAACGAATCCGGCGGAAACGCGCCGACCATCAGCGCCAGGGCCGGTTCCTCCAGATACTCGGTGCCGGTCGCTATCACGCCGATCCCCACGGAACCGACCCAGTCGCGCACGCCGGTCCGGTCCACGAGCCAGCCGAGGAGGGCCTCGGCCTCGCCGGAATAATGCTCGCTGAAGTAGACAAAGCCGAGATTGGCCCCGGCAGGCAACGGCTCGAGCGCCTCAAGGGATGCCTTCGCCGCCATGCGCCAGTTTCGTGCGCTGGCATGGCCGAAGCGGAAAGCCGGAGTCATTTCTTGGAGGAGTCCGGGCCCTCGGGTTTCTGCTTCGCTTGCGCCTGCAGGACCGCCCGCCAGGCGTCCACGAGCGGATCCCCCCCTGGACTTGGCCGGGAAACCTGCGCAGCAACGGCGGCTGCCGATGCCTGCATCGCGGCGAGGGTCGCGCGCTGCATCTCCAGGCCTTGAATGGTCATTTTGAGGACGCTCAAGTTCATGCTGAGCCAGTTCTCCACCGACTTGAGGTCGGCAATGCGCTTGTCGATCTCGGACACGTCCAGTATCGGAGCGACCATGCCGCTCATCGGCAGGCCCATGGGACTCCAAAGCGCCTTCAGGAATTCGAACGGATCGGGACCGGTGGTCTGTGACATGGCGCAGGCGAGGTGAGAACAACCGCCTTCAGTTTAGTTCCCGGCAAGCAAAAACTCCAGCGCCCCGACACGCGACAGGCATCCCCGCGTCCCGCGCCGCGCGTATAGTTCGCTCGTCAGCCCGGCCCGGGCTGCGCCGGAGCGCAGGCGTGCGGGCGGGCGCGGAGAGAATCGGATCATGAATCGCCAAGCGAACGATGCCGCCGCGCGGATGGCCGGGATCGAACCGTTTCACGTCATGGAGGTGCAGGACCGGGCGCTCGAACTCGAGGCGCAGGGGCGCCGCATCATCCACATGGAAATCGGGCAGCCGGATTTTTCCGCGCCGCCTCAGGTCATCGAAGCGGCCGTGGATGCGGTGCGCCACCGCCCCCTTGGCTACACGCCGGCACTGGGAATTCCGGAACTGCGCCGGGAAATCGCGCGCTATTACCGCGAACGCCACGGCGTGGAGGTGTCCCCGGAGCGAATAGCGGTTACCGCCGGCGCCTCGGGCGCCTTCCTGCTCGCTCTCGCAACCCTCGTCAACCCGGGCGACGAGTGGATCATGCCCGACCCTTGCTATCCCTGTTCGCGCCACTTCGTGCGCCTGTTCGAAGGCCGCGCGCGCACGCTGCCGGTCGACGAGCGCCAGTCCTACCAGCTCTGTGCGGCGGACGTGCAGCGCAACTGGGATGCGCGCACACGCGGGGTCATGATCGCCTCGCCCTCGAATCCGACCGGCACGAGCGTCTCCGCGGCCGAACTGGGCGCAATCATCGATTGCGTGCGCTCGCACGGCGGATTCACGCTGGTCGACGAGATCTATCTCGGATTGAGCTACGAGGGATCGCTCGCCACGGCGCTCGCGCTGGCCGACGATGTCTTCGTCGTCAACAGCTTTTCCAAGTATTTCAACATGACCGGCTGGCGTCTCGGGTGGATGGTCGCGCCGGCGCGCTACATGCGCGAGGTCGAGCGGTTGGCCCAGAACGCCTTCATCTGCCCCTCGGCGCCGGCCCAGTACGCGGCACTCGCGGCGTTTCTCCCGGATACGCTGGCGCTGCTCGAGCAGCGCCGGCTCGAATTCAAGCGGCGGCGCGACTTCCTGCTGCCCGCGCTGCGCGATCTGGGGTTCGCAATTCCGGTTACGCCGAGCGGCGCGTTCTACATCTATGCGGGATGCGAGAGATTCGCCGCCGACAGCGAGGAATTCGCGCTGCGCCTGCTGGAGGAGGCCGGGGTCGCGATCACCCCGGGCGTGGATTTCGGAAGCTACCGTGCCCGCGCTCACGTTCGTTTTGCGTACACGCGCTCGCTCGAGGAGCTGGAGGAAGGCGTGCGGCGCATCGCCGGCATGCTGTGAGCGCGGGCCTTCCTCGGCACCGCGCTACGCGGGGCTTTTCGCCGGCTGCTTCTCCAAGCGCTGGAGGGCTTGGCGCAGGCGCTCCTTCTCCGCGATCACCTTCTGCGCGTACTGTCCGGAAGCGTCGGAAAGCGCGCCGCCGTAGAGCTGCAGCCCCGCCTCGAGGTTTCCGGTGCGGCGGATGTAATCCTTGAGAATGCGCGCCCCGACCTGAATGTTTGTCGTCGGGTCGAGTACGGCCTCCTCGCCGCCGTGTTCGGAGAACTTGTCCTGGTGATGCCTGGGGATGACCTGCATCAGGCCTTTCGCGCCGGCCACGCTTTCGGCGATCGGGTTGAACTTCGATTCGATCGCCATGACCGCCAATATCAGCAGAGGGTCGACACCGACGCGGTTCCCGGCGTCGTACGCGGCGCCCACCAGTTGCACCGTCGCATCGGTGGCCACCTTGTATTTCTTCGACAGGTAGCTCGCGATGGCATGGTACTTCGGATCATGCGCTTCGTCGCCGGCGCCCAGCCCGGCAACGCTCTCGTAGGTGATGCTGCCGAAAGCGGCAGAGCCGCGCGCCGCCGGTTCCGTTGTGAGCAGATTTCCCTGCGCGAGCAGGAATACCAGGGCGCCGGTGCCGAGAAATGCCAGCCCGTTGTACAGGCGCGCGAGGAATATTCCCGCGCGTTGCTGCAGACCTCGCCATGACGCAGTTGTGTTCATCGCACACCTCCGTTTCAGGCCCTCTGTCGCGGACCTCCTGATCTCGCATGCCCTGACATTCGTCAGGCCATAAGACCTTGTATTTAGGCTAACTTTTACCGGTGCTCCGCCTGTTCCGGCGGACCGGACACCTTCGACTGCCGACGCTGTTCGAGCCGCTTGCCGCGCTTCTGGAAGCGGCTGCCCCAGCCGATTAGAGTACTGAATGGGCGCGCTGCGAAAGCCGCATCTTAATGAATCGCTTGCCGCTGGTCAAGCGAAATTTTCCGGCGATTTCAAGGGCTTGGTCAGAGCGGGCCGGTCCGCTCGAGCGAACCCATGATACAAAAAATCCCGGCTTTGCCGCTGGCGTACCTGGTAAAATACGCCCGTACGTCAGCAGCAAAGCCGGGATGTCATCCTTTAACCGAATGGCTGCGGGCGGTCCGAAGACCGACCGCCCGCAGCTCATTCGCAACCCGCCTACGGCCTGGAGCCTGTAGGAAACGGCCAAGCTGCTACCGGGTTCAAAGCAGTCCTTGAACCGGGTGTTGCCACAGCGGGCTCGGCGGCCGGAACCGCCGGTGCCGCAGGCGCAGCTCCCATTGCAGCGGGTTTCGCCTTTTTCTTCTTGGCGGCCTTTTTCTTGGCCGCTTTCTTTTTCTTCGCCGGCTTCTTCTTCGCCGTCTTCTTCTTGGCGGTTTTCTTCACCGACTTCTTCTTCGCAGCTTTGGCTGCTCTCTTCTTCTTCTTTTTAGCCGGTTTCTTCGCCGCTTTCTTCGCCTTTTTCTTCGTAGCCATAACAACCTCCATCAAGAGTTAAAGGAACAACAAGAACCCGCCGCTACAAGCACGGGCTAATCAGGCGCCGGGATGAACTCCGGCGCGCTGAATCTCTTGCCAAGCCTGCTCGAAGCGCAGGCCCTGATCCGGGATGCCCATATTCCCCGACGCCGGCATCCCACGTTACCATCGGGCGCACCCGCATCGAGCGCGCCGCCCCCTTGCTTTACGGGTCGTGGCCAACTGACAGTCCCGCTGCGCCGACGCGGCCGCAAGTTCCCTCTCGGGTGCGGCGGTCCGATGCCTGCAGCGGGAAACATCCTCACGTCCACCGGTGAAACTCGGCGATATCCGTTTCCCGCCCCCGCAACGTTGCGGCGCAGGCCGCCTCGGCCGGAAAAGGAAAGTTGAATGCCGGAGAAGAAAACCGCGGAAACTCGCCATGCGCACAGCCTGAGAGGTCATCGCATCAGCGACCATTGGCACCTCAATCGGTCTCCTCGGGAATCGTGCCGATGCAGCCGTTGATGCTTCGCCCGCAGCGGCATGTTCTGAGTTGCACATTGACCACAATATATAGTAGTCCGCCATCCATTTGCAACTAATTCTAGTGCGCAATTTTTTTGGATGCAAGCATTTTTTTCTGTTTCAGCGCGCGCAAGCATCCGTCGCGTAAGAAAAAAGCGCCGCGTGCGCGCACTTGAGCGCATTCGCCGCCACTCACTGCAACGCCTGCGCGCGTGGAATCGCTTCAGTGCGCGGGCGATTTCGGCGCGATCATCTTGCGCAACCTCGGCCAGTCGAACGCGGCGCCCGGATCGGTCTTGCGCGCGGGCGCGACGTCGCTGTGCCCGACGATTTCGCCTATCGGATAGCGAGCGCCGAGCGCAGGAACCAGGGCGGCGAGTGCTTCGTACTGCGCATCGGTGTACGGCACGCCGTCGGCTCCTTCCAGCTCGATTCCGATGGAGAAGTCGTTGCATTGCTCCCTGCCCCGCCAGGCAGAGCGCCCCGCATGCCACGCGCGACGGGAACAGGGAACGAACTGAATCAGCTCGCCGTCACGCCGAACCAGGAAATGCGCCGACACCTGGAGCCCCTTCAGGCGGGCAAAATAGGGGTGGGCGCCGCAATCCAGGGCGTTGGTGAAGAGGCCCTCGATCTCACTCCCCCCGAATTCACCCGGCGGCAGGCTGATGCTGTGCAGGACAACGAGGGTAACCGCTTCGCCCGGCGGGCGCTCATCGCAGTTGGGCGAGGAAACCTGCTGCGCCTCGACAACCACGCCCTCGGCGGTGACATTCACCGGATTTCGAGCCGCTCCATGCGGTAGCGAAGCGCGCGGAAAGTGATGCCGAGCAGGCGCGCCGCCGCGGTGCGGTTGAAGCGCGTCTGGTTGAGCGCTTCCAGAATCGCTTCGCGCTCGACGCGGTCGAGGTATTCCTGCAGCGGCCACTTGGCGTTGGGCCCCGCGGGCTCGATCGCGAGTTGCGGCGGCGCAAGCTGGAGGTCTTCTGCCCGAATTTCGTCGCTCGCGGCAAGCGCGGTGGCCCGCTCCAGGATGTTTTCCAGCTCGCGCGTGTTGCCGGGAAAATCGTAGGCCTGGATCGCAGCCAGCGCATGCGCAGACAAGGCCGCCGATCTGGCGCCGCCGGCGCGAGCCAAGCGCGCGAGAATCGCCTGCGAGAGCAGCGGAATATCCTCCCGGCACTCGCGCAGCGGCGGCATGCGCAGCTCGATCACCGCGAGCCGGTAATAGAGATCCTGGCGAAATCGCCCCGACTCGACCAGCGCCGCAAGGTTCTGGTGCGTGGCGCTGACCAGACGGACGTCCACCGCGTCTTCGGCCGTGTCGCCGACCTTGCGCACCCGCTTCTCCTGAATCGCGCGCAGCAGCTTCACCTGCATCGGCAGCGGGAGGTCGGCCACCTCGTCGAGAAACAGCGTGCCGCCGTTCGCGGCGTGAAAAAATCCTTCGCGATCGGTCTCGGCCCCGGTGAACGCCCCCTTGCGGTAGCCGAAAAACTCGCTCTCCATGAGGTTCTCCGGCAGCGCCCCGCAGTTGACCGCGACGAAGGACCCGCTGCCGCGCGCGCTCTTGGCGTGGATGAGGCGCGCCGCGAGCTCCTTGCCGCTTCCCGACTCGCCGGTGATGTACACCGGCGCCTGGCTGCGCGAGAGCTTGTCGATCGTGGCGCGCACCTGTTCGATCGCGGCGCTCGATCCGAGCAGTTCGTAGGGGCCGGGCGCGGCCGCCGCCCTGGGCGGCAGGGCGAGGGCCGATTTGACGAGCGTGCGCAGTTGCTCGAGCGCAAGCGGTTTGGTGAGGTAATCGAAGGCGCCGGCCTTGAGCGCGGCCACCGCGTTTTCCATGCTTCCGAAGGCGGTGATTACGGCAACCGGCAGGTCTTCGCACTGGCTTCCGATGAACCGTACCAGTTCCAGCCCGTCGCCGTCGGGAAGGCGCATGTCGGTGAGGCACAGGTCGAAAGCGTGCGCTTTCAGCATCGCCTTCGCCTCGCCGACCGACCCGGCGCATTCCGCGCCCAATCCCATGCGCAGCAGCGAAATCTGCAGCAACTCGCGGATATCCGCCTCGTCGTCGACCACCCGCACGTTCGCCGGCGAGCGCCGCTCGGGACGGCGACTTACAGCGTTCCCTGCCATAGAATTCCGAAGTCCGCGCCCCCGCTGCGGTCAAAATAGTCCAGGCTGGTGCCGTTGGCGGCACACAATTCCCGCGCGATATACAGTCCGAGGCCGGTTCCACCGCTGAAGGTGGTGAAGAACGGCTCGAACAACTGCGCCTGCAGCGCCTTCGCCACTCCCGGGCCGTCGTCGATCACGTGCAATTCTATCCGATTGCTGCGATCCAGTACGCGCACTCTCACGCTCCCCGTCTGCTTGCGGCAATGCCGCCACGCGTTTCGCATCAGGTTCCAGAGCACCTGCATGAGATGCGCCCGGTCGAAGGCGACGGCGGGATCTTCGAGCCCGTCCACCACGAAAGCATCGCGGGCGATACCCTCGTTCTGCGCGAATTCGTCGATGAATCCGGCCAGAAAACCCCTGAGCCGGATGGTTTCGGTCTGCACCCGATCGCGGCGCGAAAGCTGCAGGACATCGCGCACCATGAGGTCCAGGCGCTGCGCATTGTCGCGGATGATGGCGACCAGCCGGTCGCGCGAGGCGCCCTGGCTTTCCTCGCGCAGCAGGTCCGCGGCATGGGTGACTGCGGAGAGCGGATTGCGGATTTCGTGGGCGATGTTCGCGGTGAGCCGTCCGAGCGCGGCGAGCTTGAGCTGCTGCGCCTGTTCCTGCACCGTCGAGAGGTCCTCCAGAAACACGAGCGCGAAGCTCCCGCCCGCAATCCCTGCATCGACGAAGCGCACGCGCACCAGCTTGCCGCTGTCCGGAAAGCGCAGGCTCACCTGGGCGGGTCCGGCGCGGCTGCGCCAGGCGGCCAGGTGCGCGGCGAGTTCCTCCGAATACTTGTCGACCTGATCCAGTTCCGGCGCCGGATGCCCGAGCAGGGCTTTCACCTGCCGGTTGTGCTGGTGCACCAGGCCGTTGGAATCCACCACCAGCACGCCGTCCTGGACGTCCTGGATCACCAATTGGTTGACGCGCAACTGGTTGGCGAGGTCCTCGCCGCGCTGGCGCGCCACGCGCTCGTTCATAATGACGCGTCGCGCCAGGCGGTTGGTGATGAGGGCGGTGGCGAAATAGCCGATCGACATCAGCCCCGGCTGCACGAAATTCGCGGTGCTGAAGTCGTACACCAGCACCCAGTAGGACTGCTCCAGCAGCACCGCGATGGAGGCGAGCGCGGCGTAGAAGAGCATCAGCGTGCCCCGGCTCACCAGCGCCGCGCCCGCGAGCGAAATGAACAGCATCACGCCCAGGCCGCTGCGAACGCCCGCGGAGGCGTTCATCAGCAGCGTGAGCGCGGCGATGTCGGCGAGCACGTGCAGCGTAAGCTGGGCGTTGAAATGCGCCGGCCACTTGCTCAGCACCACGTGAAAGACCAGCGCCGCGCCGAGATAGATCGCGCTGGCGAAGACGAAAAGGCGCAGGTTGTGCGCGCCCAGATTGAGCGTGTCGCCGTAGAAGAGCACGACCAGCAGGAACAGCCCCCCGACCGCAATGCGGTAGAGATTGAAGTACCTCAGCGAGCCCCAGAAGGATTCGCCGGCCTCGACCTGCGGCAGCGCAGAGGCGAGCGGGAGTTTCAGGACGAACTGCACGCTAGCGGCCTATTTCGCGCCCAGGCGGCGATGCTCTTCGCTGCAGAAGAATCGGCCGTCGGCTTCGAGCGCTTCGCTCTTCGGCAGGTTCACGCCGCAGCGCGCGCAGGCCTGCATGGTCTCGACGCTGCCTTCGGCGGTCTTTGCGCTCGGGGAATCGGTCCGCTTGGGACGGGTCATCGCCCGCAACAGCAGGTAGGCGACGGCCGCCAGGATGAGGAAAAAAATGATTTTGCCCACTTTCGGTTCCCGCGCCGCTGTGCGGCCGGCGAAGCGCCGGTCGCGGAGGAATTATAGCGGTGGCTTGCGCCTGCGGCGCGTTACTTTGGCGCTTAAGCGGCAGGCCCGCCGGCGCGCGCAGTTCGCGGCCGCGGCGATCCGAGCGACGATCGGGGCTTCCTACCCGGAATCTGCTCGCAGGCTCAAAGGATCCTCACCGAGCTGAGCGTGTTTCTCGCAGCACCGACGTGCCGGCTTCGACCTGCGCTTCGACCCAGCGCAGGAACAGCGGATGCGGCGCAAATCCTTCGCCGAGGTCGAAAGTCAACCCTTCGAGAAAGGCCTGCTCCGGGCCGCGGCCGTTGGTGCGTGCCGGAATCACGAGCGCGCGGCCCCCGTCACGTCCGGCCTCCATCACCATGCTCCTCACCTTGGCAATCCAAGGACCGCGCTTGTCGGGCCAGTCCTCGCGCCAGGTGGCGTAGCGCACGTCGCGAAAAGGCACTCCGCCGGCCTTGATTTGCTCGCCGAGCCGATCCAGGATCCCCAGCCATTGTTCGTTTTTCGCCTCGGTCCCAGCGCCGTGCCCGGTGAGAATCACCGTTTCGCGCGCCGGATCGCGCGAAAGAGTTCGCGCACGATCAAGGAGCGCGGCGGCGAACAGGGAATCGGCCTCGAGTCCGCCGGCTGTCGCCATGGCGAGGGCCGAGCGAATCCTCGGCAGAGCAGCGGAACTCGCATGGTCGTGACCGGGCGCATGACCGTCCGCGGCGTGGGACCGCGCGCCCGCGGCGCTGCTTCCTTCGATATCGGCCCCGATCATGCGTTCGACCTCGTCGCGGAACGTTGAGACGAGCCCGAACACGCGCACGATGATCGCCGCACGCGCCCCTCGCTTTTCCAGGCGCCGCACTGCGCGCTCGAGGAGCGCCTGATCGGCCATCGAAAACACGTACTCGACCGGATGGCGAGCCTCGAGCGGGCGCACAGCCTCGCGCATGGTCTCGTTCCAGTGGTAATCGGAGCCATGGGCGAGCAGGATCACGCCGACCTCGCGGGGATCGAGCGTCGAATGCAGATTCGCCTCCCGCGCCATCCAGGTCGCAAGCCACGATTCGGGACCTGGGCCCGGCGCCAATATCTCGGCGCCAGGGGGGAGCGCGCGCTTCAGATCCGCTTCGTAGGCCATCATGCCGTCCAGGCGCCGGCCGAAATGAAACGGCACCACGACGGTGCGGTCTCCGCCTGGCACGGCTTGGGCAAGCGCGCGGCGCGCTTCGGCGCGCTTCGCTTCCCGATCCGGCGCTTTTCCGTCGTCCCACACCACCGCCTGGATACGCCAAAACCCGAGAGATTGCGCGGCGAGATCGGCGATGCGCTGCCAATCGCGCGCGAGGAGTTTTCGTGCCTCTGGACCATCGGCGCCCAAGCCGGCGACGACGAGCTTCGTTTTCCCCGGGTCGCGGACCGCGCGCAGCCGCTCGGCGAGCGCCTCGACCGCGAGGTAGGTCTCGCCGAAGGGTCGAGCCAATTCGACCGGCAGAGACTGCTTTGCGAGGTACTCTTTTGCACGCTGCCATTGCGGATCGGACGCGGACATGAATACCGGCAGGACCAGCGCGCGTGTCGCCCCGCGCTGCGACAGCCGCCCCAGCGCGCGATCGAGCGTGTCCTGCGTGCGCGCGTCGGTCACGAATACCAGCTCCGCGTTGCGCCCGGCCGCAAACGCGTCGAACGCATCGCGGATCTCCTCGTTGCCCTGGAATCCGCGGTCCGCCGCAAGGGCGACAAAACCGGTTTCGGCTGCGCGCGTGCTGTTTGCCGCCGGAGCCCAAAGGCCTACGGCGAGTCCGATCGTTGCGATCCAGACGCGACGGCGTAGTAGTTGCATTTTCATGTGAGTGCCTTGTCTTGGTTAAGAATCGCCTCGGCAAGATCCTCGGCATGCGCTCGGAGGGCTTGATCGGTTTCCGAGTCGAGTGCCAAGCGCTGAAGTAAAAGGACTGCGCGGTGCGCGGCTTGCGCCGAACCGCTTTGCAGGTAGCACGCAACGTGCTCCATGACGCCTGCGATGAGTAGGGGTGACATAGTGTTTCTCCTCAGAAGACGTATTCGAACCGCACCGCCGCGTTGCGGCCGGGCTGCGAGTAGAAGTCGACGCCGGCAGGGTTGCGGGCATCGGCAAGCCGGATGTCGCTCCAGAGCCAATATTTCTTGTCGAAGAGGTTGTTCAGCGCCAGCGCGACCCGGGTCTGCCGGCTCGGTTTCCACCACGCCGACAGATCGAAGACCCCGTAGCCCGGAGGGCGGAACCAGGGAGAGAAGGTCGCGCCGCTGAAGTCGTTGACACGCTTCACGGCCGAGGCGGCGCGCAGGCGCGCTTCGGCACCCCAGGGTCCCGCATCGCGCGCAAACGCGAGCGAGAGCCGCGTCGGCTCGATGGTGTCGAGCGGTTGGCCGGCGCTCTCGTCGGTCCCGCGCGCGCGGGCGAGCGCGCCCTCGACGCGCCATCCCGGTGAGAAGTCCCACGCAAGGCGCGCCTCCAAGCCGTGGATGCGCACCTTGGACAGGTTGACCGACATGAAGGTGGTGCCGAGCCCGGCGATGCAATTCGGATCGCCGGGACAGGCCAGGCGCACGCTCGAGATGAAGTTCTGGTAGCGATTGTCGAAAGCGGCGATCTGGCCGCGCAGAGCGCCTTGCGCAAGGCGCAAACCCATCTCGAGCCCGGTGCTGGTTTCGGGCTTGAGGTTCGGGTTGGGGCTGACGCCGTAGTTCTGTACCGTATTGCGG
>JACPRN010000193.1 GCA_016189945.1 Betaproteobacteria bacterium | reverse complement strand
GGTTGTGCGTTGGCGAAATAGGTATCTTGTGTCACCCTCATCACCCGTTCGCAAGGCTGATTACATTGGGGGGAGCGCAAGAATGAAGAGGAGCGCGTTGGAGACATTCAAGTTCGGTCAGAACAAGACGTCAAAGCAAACCTATTTTCCTGCCATGACAGTTAAGCAAGC
The DNA here is from genome assembly GCA_016189945.1 of Betaproteobacteria bacterium. Lineage (GTDB taxonomy): Bacteria > Pseudomonadota > Gammaproteobacteria > Burkholderiales > SG8-39 > JACQTO01. The sequence continues at coordinate 4,176 of JACPRN010000193.1, read as the reverse complement.
GGGCACGACGCCAATGGCAGGTGTCGCGCCGGCGAAATGGCCCAAGGGGAGCACTTCTAGCAGGAAGCGGACAGCCCATACTTAGCAGCGCGCCCGGCGCCCAGCCCGGGCAGACGCGCTGTGCAAGGATTCGGCAAGACTTGCACTGCTAATCCGCTGACCGAGTCCGGCCATGACCGGCCGCCCGCGTGTTTGCTCCATAGCGACGCTGGCCGGTCAGGATGGGCTATTCGATCACCCGGTGGGCGCGTAGCAACACAGGATGCGTAATCCTAAATCGCCCGACATTGGACATTATTGGCATTGTGCGCGGTTCTGGGCGGGTTCAAGCACCGGATTGCGGCGCGCCGGCAAGCCCTTCAGACTTGGCCGCCGGGTTGATTCGACTATCCCTTCATCTTGAGACCTGCTCGAAGCCGGCGTCGGTCCAGTGCTTGCGCATGTCCGGGTGGGTGAGGGCCGCGATGAAGGCACGCGCGTTGGTTGGATCGGCGCTGCTCACCGGAACGGCGGCGGCAAAGAGCGTCCAAAGCTGGATGTCGTTTTCTGACACGTGGAGCACAAAGTTTGAGCGTTATTCAGGCACCTTCGCCGAAAAGCGCTGGCCTTCGGAATGGCCTACGACACCCAGCTCTATGCCTTATACATCTTATGAGATGTGCTATCCTATAGGATGTGAAGCGTGTGGTGCTGGATACCTCGGTCCTGGTTGCAGCTTTCAGAAGCCGCAAGGGCGCAAGCAATCTGCTCCTGCAGCAAGTCGCGAAAGGCGCTCTCCGGCCTCTGGTTACGACCGCGCTGTTCCTTGAATACGAAGACGTCTTGCTCCGCCCGGAGCATCGATTGGCTACGGGAATGAACGAGGACGATGTCGAGGGCGCACTGGCCGCCTTCGCGAGCGCTGCGGAGCCGGTAGAGGTCCACTTCCGATGGCGTCCGCAGCTAGCCGATCCTTCGGATGAACTGGTACTGGAAGCCGCGGTCAATGGAAGGGCGGATGCCTTGATTACCCACAACATCCGCGATTTTCAGAGTGCGGCAAGGCAGTTTAACCTGCACCTCGTCACTCCGCAGCAGTATTTGGAGGAGACCAAGCCATGAGCAAGAGTGCGTATCCATTGAAGATGCCGAATTCGGTCAAGGCAGCGGCGGCGCGGCTCGCGAAAGCCGATGGGGTGTCGCTCAATCAGTTCATCGCGGTTGCCGTCGCCGAGAAAGTCGGTGCCATGGAAACGGCGGCCGAATTCCTTCGCCGTCGCGCTGCAAAAGCGAGGCCTGCGAACTTGAGGCACTATCTTCGCCGAGCACCGAACGTGGCTCCGGCCACCGAGGACGCGATCTGACTTTCCGACCGCCTGCGAAACCGCCGCGGCATCATGCGCGCGTACGCGGGCGTCTTTGCGCTCTCCCGGCTGCCGTGGTTGCTGCATGCGACGCCCCCGCTCCGGGCAAGCTGCGCGTGGTTCCTGCTCATGGGATTGCTCACCGGCAAAGGCCGCTGAATCGCGCGCGAGCGGCAGCACTCACGCGGCCAGCTCCGCCAGCCAGGCGGCCGCACTAACCACCGAGACCGCAGCGCGCACTTCCTCCTGCCTGATCTCCCTCACCAATTGCAGCGCCCGCGCCCTCGGAAATCGCGCAACGAGGCTCGCCATGAAGCGCGAGACCGCGGCATGGGCATGTTTGCATTCGGCAAACAGCACCGGCGCCTGATTCATGCAGAGCACCAGATCGATCTCGTTGCCCTCCTTGTCGCGAACGTAATGCACGCTCGCCGCGCGGCCCTCGATGTCCTGCAGGTAATTCGCATGCTTGAGCAACATGGCCGCGCAGGCGTTCTCGAAACGTGCACCCTCGTCTCCTGCCACGAGGCCGTTATCGAAAAAATATACCTTGGGCGCCTTCAGTATGGCGCGCGCCACATTGCGATGGTAGGGAGGCACGGTGAAGACGACGTACAAGGCCTCCAGGATGCCGAGGTACTTGGCGAGCGTGGTGGGCGAAACCTGCAGGTCTCGCGCCATCGAAGCGAGCGACAGGGGGGAACCGACCCGCTCGCGCAACATCTGGACAAAGAGGCGCATGGCGCGGAACTCGTGAATGCGGGAAAACTCGACGACATCCTCCCGGATCAAATCCTCGAGGTATTGCCGCCGCCAGCGATCCGCATCGCTTGCGTTCTGTGCCAGGAACGGCTCCGGGAACCCGCCGCGCTCGAGCAGCCGGTCCAACGCATCCTCGGGCCTTGCACCTGATTCCGCACACCACTCCCGCACCGATACCGGATGCAGGCGCAGCGCGAAATAGCGCCCGGCGAGCGACTCTCCGCCCTGGCGAAACGTGTCCATGCGCGCGCTGCCGGTAACTAGGATGGCCTGGCCCGCGCTCCTGCCGTCCCAGGCGCCCTTCAGATAGGTCTTCCAGCCGCGCATCTTGTGAAGCTCATCCAGCACGAGCAGTTTCGCGCGCGGGCTCCAGCTCTGATTCCGGATAATGCGGCTATCGTTGGGCACGTCCCAGTCAAGATATTGCGCCCGCGGATACTCCGGCATCAGCGCCTTGGCAAGCGTGGTCTTGCCCACTTGACGCGGTCCCACGAGGAACACCAGCTTCCTGGCGAGGTCGGCTTTGAGTGATGCCTGCAGGTACCTTCGCATGCGGCCATTATTCAGCACATTGGAAAATAGTCAAGACTTTTTGCCAATCTGCAATCTAGGAGGTCAATTTCACCCCCGGGAGAAAATTTCAGAGCCTTGGCGGCTCAGGCTTGCTTCAGGGCGTGACGCGCGTGCCCCCGCGGCCCTCGATCGCCGCCTCGATGTGCTCGGGGTCGGTGATGATCGCCTGCCTGCCGCCCGCTTCCAGGAACTCGATGATCGCCTGCACCTTGGGGAGCATGCTTCCGGTCTTGAAGTGGTCTTCGGCCAGGTAGCGCTTCGCTTCCGCTACCGTCATCGCATCGAGCGCCCTCTGCTCGGGCTTGCCGTAGTCGAGGTAGACCTTCTCCACGCCGGTCGCGAAGACGAGCACTTCGGCACCGAGCTCGCGCGCAAGGAAGCTCGAGGCGAGGTCCTTGTCCACGACGGCGGATGCGCCGGAGATCTCGCCGCTTTCATCCTCCACCACGGCGACGCCGCCGCCGCCGGCTGCGACCACGACGAAGCCGGCATCGAGCAGAGTCCGGACCGCCTCCAGGTCGAGGATGGCCTTGGGCGCAGGAGAGGCCACGACGCGCCGCCAGCCGCGTCCGGCGTCCTCCATCACCTCCCAGCCGTCCTTTTGCCGGTGCTCCTCGGCGCGCTCTTTCGAGAGGAAGGCGCCGATGGGTTTTGTCGGGTGAGCAAAATCGGGGTCGTCGCGGTCGACCAGCACCAGCGTCACCACGGCGGCGGGCAGCCGCGCCAGGCCGTGGCGCCGCAGTGCGTTCCGCAACGCACACTCGAGCTGGTATCCGAGCGCGCCCTGCGTATCGGCCACGCAGGCGTCGAGCGGCACCTGGTGCAGCTCCAGGGCGGCCAACTCGGAGCGGCGCAGGATGAACCCGACCTGCGGGCCGTTTCCGTGCGTCAGGACGAGGCGCAGATCCGGATCCCGGAGCAGGGGCACGATGTGCGCGCAGACCCGCTCCGCAGCCCGGTACTGGTCGGGCACCGACTGATGCGTCTGGTCCGAGATGAACGAGTTCCCGCCCAGGGCGATGACCACCGTCTTCTTCATGACAGCCTCCGGCGAGAGGAGGCCGCGCCGATACTCAGATGGAGAGGCTCTTGGCGCGGCGGATGATCGTCTCCAGCTTCGCGCCCGGATCCCGAAGGCGCGTGAGGAACATTATGGCGCTGATGACAAACGGCTTGTAGCTTGCCTCAAAGTAGGTCGGGATGCGGTACTGCTCGAAGACCTCGGCGCTCACTTCGCCAGCCTTGCAGCTCACGCCCGAGATGTCGGCCGGCAGGCAGTGCATGTAGAGCGCGGAGCGCTCGTGGGTCAGGTTCATCTTGGCCCGGTCGCACTCCCAGCGCGAGAAACGGGCGTTGTTGGCCAGGCACTCCTCTTCCAGCGCCTTGAGCCCTTCCTGGTCGGAGTTCTTGAGCAGCTCGGTGCGCCGCTGCATGACGCGATACGGCGCCCAGGACTTGGGGTAGACGACGTGGGCGCCTGCGAAGGCCTGCTCCATGC
>JACPRN010000191.1 GCA_016189945.1 Betaproteobacteria bacterium | reverse complement strand
GTCGATCAGGACGATGGGGGCAGCAGGCGCAAATCGGGAAGCGGGCGGGAATACCCACGCAAACAGAATCTGATTGAAGGCATGGAAACCCGCCGCGGCCAGCCGGTAGCACATGCCGGAAAACAACTTCGCGCGCCACCACAGCGTGCCGTGGCGCACCTGGACTGTCGCGCTGAGACCGCGGTCGGCAAGCGCTTTCTTGAGCGCTGCTGCGAGACCGGGCGAGCCGACGATGATTTCACGCACGGTGCCGCCCGCCTCCGCCACGCGCAACGCGAGCAGCAGTTGGCAGCAGCGCGAGAACAGCGCGCACGCAAAAATGTTGCGGCAGGCGATCGGCGTGACCCACCAGTCGAGAGAGTCACCGTGCGCGACGCCCAACCGGCGCACCATTTCATTGAACGGCTGCCGGATTTCGAGCGCGATCGCGTTGAGACTGTCGCGATGCGCGGGATCGAGCACGGCGCCATGGCTCAGGTCCAGCTTCATGTCTGATCGGTGGACCGCGCCCGCGCCGCGATCAGCGGCCCCGCGGCCGATGTGACGCGCCCACGGCGGTGTGCTCCCGGGCCCATTGCACAAAGCGTTTCATTCCTGCGTCGAGCGCGGTGAATCGTGTGAGGCCCAGCACGTTCCCGAGATGCGCCGTATCGGCGTAGATTCCCGCCTGATCGCCGGGCGTGGCGCCCTCGACAAACCAGGTCATATCCGGCACGTGGTCACGCATACGTTCCAGCAACTGGGCTACGGTAGTTCGGGCGCCGGTGCCAAGGTTGAGCATCTGGTTTGCCGCAGCGGGAGCGAGCGCGGCACGGCACCAGCCTTCGACCACGTCGTCGATATAGACGAAGTCGCGGTATCGTTCGAGGCTGCCCTTGACGTGCACGCGGCCGCTCTCCAGTGCCTGGGCGAGGAATATGCTGACCATGCCCTGGCGCAGGTTTTGCATGTCCTGCCCGGGGCCGTAAACATTGAACATCCGCAGCGCCACGAACGGCAGCTTGCGGGCATACACCCGCAGGTAACCCTCGGCCGCAAGTTTTCCGACTCCGTAGCACGAAAGCGGGCGGCATTCGCTGCTTTCGGGAACCGGGACGTCGCGCACGTCGCCATAGACCGACATCGAACTCGCATAGACCAGCCGCTGACAGGCGTTCTCGACGCCGTAGCGTATCAGGTTGAGAGTCGTTACCACGTTCTTCTGCAGATCGGCGACCGGATCGTCGAAGCTGATCTCGCCCGACGATTGGCCGGCAAGATGCAGGATGAGCGCGCAATTCCGCGGCAGCGCAGCGATGGTCGCGGCGCGCGCGAGGTCGCCTTCGATCAATTCCGTTCCGGCCGGCACGTTGTGGCGGTATCCGGCCGAGAAATCGTCCACGCCGATCACTTCGTGCCGCTCGGCGAGCAGGCGCCGCGCCAGTTGTGATCCGATGAACCCGCCGACTCCCGTCACCAGGATTCTCATGCTCAGCGCTTTCTGACGATGCCGACCAAGGTGTCGCAATGGCCGGATTTGATCAATGCCTGTTTGTAGGCCTCCTCGATTTCGCCGCCGATCTTGTCGGTATAGCGCCCCATGCCGCCGGGTTTCCCGTCGCGCGCCCAACCCATGTGGTTGGAAAGATCGTAGCGCTGATCGCGCAGGATTTCATAAGGCGCGCCCAAGCGGTCGAGCAGGAACTTGAGCGAGGTCTCGGTAAAATACCATTGGTGCGCGACCGACCAGTAGAAGCGCTCAAAAGCCGGAATATCGTAAACCGTCACCAAAGCGTCGGCTGCGTTCGGGATCTCGATAATCAGCACGCCTCCCGGCTTGAGCAGTTTCAGCTGTGTTTCGAGAAAGGCCGCAGCCTCGGCCGTGTGTTCCAGCACGAAAAAATGCATCACGACATCGAAACCGGGCTGATTGCCGGGATCGGCGAGCAGGGCTTCAACCGATTCGAAGCACGGCACGTTTCTCGAGCGCACATAATCCCCGAACACCCCCGACGGCTCGACGCCTGCGCATTCATAGCCGTCCGCGATCAGCGGATAGAGCATGAACCCGGAAGAGCAACCGATTTCGAGTATCCGTCCTTTCGCAGGCAGCACGGGACGAAGGTAGTTCATGCGACGCGCCACGGTCGTCTGATTGGCAGCGATATGGCGTTCCGGCTGCGCCCATCCGCCGGCGTCGCCCGACCGGCTGATCATGAACGATTCAAATTCGGCGGTATAGAGCGCGCGCTCTTCCCCGGGTGACAGGCGCGGAAACAGATAGATCGCGCTGCACGCATCGCAACGAAAAAACGCGCGCCCGGCGCGATCGCCATAGACGTGCGATGTGACCACGCGCTGGGTCTCCCTGCTTGCTTTGCACAACGGACACGCGGCGGGTAGAGCCATCGTCAACTCCAAAAAATGAGGCCGTGCATTTACTGCGGCGCCGGTGTGGTCAGGAAATCTGCGAGCCGGGCGAGGTCTGGCAGCACCGGCACCGTCGCCGCAAAAGCATGGTTTGGCGCCGACGAAATCCCGAGAAAGCTCACGCCGGCCGCGAGAGCGCCCTGCAGATCGGTACC
>JACPRN010000182.1 GCA_016189945.1 Betaproteobacteria bacterium | reverse complement strand
CAATATAGCATAGTTATCATAAAATACATCAACATTTGCCGACAGGGGGAACAAGAAGTGAAGGGCGGCCACGCATGGCAGAACTGACTCTAAAGACCTTGCACCACTTCTACGAACAGTTGTGGCGTATTCGCCTTCTGGAGGGGCAGGTGCAGCGGCTTGCTGCCGCAGGCGAGGTGCCTGGCTTCCCGCACCTCTCAACCGGACAGGAAGCGGTCGCGGTGGGCGTGTGCGCCAATCTCTCCGCGGGCGACTATCTGTTCTCCGGCCACCGCGCGCACGGTCACGTGATCGCCAAGGGAAGCGATCCCTTTGCCGTGTTCGCCGAAATCATCGGCCGCGACACGGGCCTGTGCCGCGGCCGCGGCGGCTCCATGCATCTGGTCGACGCGGCGAACGGGGTCCTGGGCGCAACCGGCGTGGTGGCAGGAAATCTGCCCCTGGCAGCCGGCGCGGCGTGGGCTGCTCAGGTGCAAGGCGAGGGCCGGATCGCCGCCGTGTTCTTCGGCGACGGGGCCACCGGAGCGGGCGTCTTCCACGAAACGCTCAATATGGCGAGCCTGTGGAACCTGCCGCTGCTCCTGGTGTGCGAGAACAACGGCTATGCCGAATTCACCAGCCGCGAAGAACACAGCAAGGTGGGGAAGGTGAGCGCTTTTGCGGCGCCTTATGGCATTTCCGCGCAGACGGTCGATGGGAACGATGTGCTCGCAGTGCACGATGCCGCGCAAAAGGCCGTTGCGCAGGTACGCGGCCAGGGCGGACCGTGGCTGCTCGAGTGCATGACGTTCCGCATGGCGGGCCATTATGTGGGCGACGCCCAGCGCTACCGGTCCAAGGAAGAGCTGGCTGCCGTAAGGGAAAAAGATCCGATCGAGCGGCTGCAGCGCCACCTGGTCGGGAAAGGAACTCCCCAGGGCGAATTGGAGGCGATCGCCGCCCGCGTCAAAGAGGAAATGGCGGCAGTGGTCGAGCGCGCGCGGCGCGCGCCGCGCCCGGATCCGGCGAGCGTCATGGACTACGTTTCGAGCGCTGTTCTGCCGCAGCAGGCGTAGACAAGAATGGAATCGACCTTTATCGACATCGTCCGGCGCGCGCTGGACGAGGAAATGGCGCGCGACGGCGCCGTGCACCTGCTCGGCGAGGATGTAGCGGCAGGCGGTGCTTTCGGTGTCACCAAAGGGCTGGTGGAGAAATACGGCGCGGCGCGGGTGCGCAACACCCCGATCAGCGAAGCGGCGATCACCGGCGTCGCAACCGGCGCGGCGATCTGCGGACTGCGGCCGGTGCTGGAGATCATGTTCATCGATTTTGCGACCCTCGCCATGGATTGCCTGGTCAACCAGGCGGCCAAGTATCGCTACATGTCCGGAGGCCAGCTTTCGGTGCCGATGGTGGTGCGGACCCAGGCGGGGGCGCTCGGCGGTGCAGCGGCCCAGCACTCGCAAAGCCTCGAATCGTGGTTCATCCATGTCCCGGGGATGGTGGTGGTGGTGCCCTCGTCGCCGGTCGAGGCGTACGGGCTGCTCAAGTCCGCTGTGCGCCTGGGCGATCCGGTTCTGTTCGTCGAACACAAGCGCCTGTACGCCATGAAAGAGACCTTGCCCGAGGACGCCGGGCCGATACCCATCGGGCGGGCCAGGGTGGTCCGCAGCGGCACCGACGTGACCCTCATCGCGTATTCGGCGATGGTTCGCTCGGCGCTGGAAGCGGCCGACAATCTCGCCAAGAACGGCATATCCGCAGAGGTGATCGACCTGCGCACCCTGTCCCCCATCGACATGCCGACGCTCGCGCAGTCGGTCGCCAAGACCCGCCGTGCGGTCATCGCGCACGAGGCGGTTGAAGTGGGAGGCGTCGGTGCCGAGATCGCCGCTCGCCTTGCAAAGGAAGCTTTCTACGAACTCGATGCTCCGATTACCAGAGTGGGCTGTCCCTTCGCTCCGATTCCCTTTGCGCCCGAACTGGAGAGCGCACTGCTTCCCGGGAGCCGCCAGATCGAAGCAGCGGTGCGTGAACTGGTGCGCTAACGGAGGCAGCGATCGTGACAAGAGTCCTGGTTGAAGTTCCGCGCGTGGGGTTGGTGATGGAAACGGCGAAGCTGCTGCGCTGGATGAAGGCGGTCGGCGATAGCGTTGCGCCGGGCGAGCCGCTGGCGGAAATCGAAACCGAAAAAGCCGTGGTCGAAATCGAATCCGCGGTGGCCGGGAAGCTGGTGGAGATTCTGGTCCACCCCGAGCAGGAAGTGGCGGTGGGGGCGCAACTCGCCTGGGTGGAAGACGGGAAAGCGGAAACCGAGACGGCAGAGCGGCCTGCTGCAGCGGCGCCGAAAGTGGCTGCGGCGCCCGAAGTATCCAAACCAGCGGTTCCGCCCTCGAGCGCAGTGCGCTCATCGCCCGCGGCGCGGAGGCTGGCTGCGGAGCGAGGTGTCGACCTGGCTCAAGTGCGCGGAAGCGGCCCCGGGGGAAGCATTCAACTGGAGGACGTGCAGCGGGAGATCGAGGCGAGGAAAACGAAAGAAGTCGCAGCGCCGGTCGCCGCCGGCGCTCGGATTGCCCTCTCGCCGATGCGCAGGGCGATGGCGCGCGCGGTGGCGCTCAGCAACGCCACCATTCCCCAGTTCGCCGTCGGCCGGACCGTGGACTGGACCGAGATCATGGCTTTTCGGGCCAAATCGTCCGGTTTATCGATCAATGACTTCCTGCTGCAGGCAGTGGCGCGTGCGCTGATCGAGTTTCCGGCGATGAACGGAATATTTGTCGGTGACCCGAATTCGCCGGATGCGCACATCCAACCGATGAGCGAAGCGCACATCGGCCTGGTGGTGGCCCTTGCCGACGGCATGGTGGTGCCCGTCTTCCACCGTGCAGACCAGTTATCGCTCGCGCAGCTCGCGCAGCGCAGAACCGAGCTGGTCGAGCGCGCCCGCGCCGGCCGGCTGCGCCAGGTGGACGCAAGCGGCGGATCGTTCACCATTTCCAACCTGGGGCTTCAGGGGCCGGATTGGTTTACCGCCATCCTCAACGCGCCGGAGTCAGCGATACTCGCAGTCGGGCGGGCGCGCGAAGTGCCCGTGTTGCGCAACGGCGCGATAGCCGTGCGCCCGGTGTCCGAACTGACCATGACCGTAGATCACCGCATGATCGATGGGAAACTCGCGGCCGAATTTCTCGCGCGCGTGGTGCAGATCCTCGAAGGCAGCGACTGGCGCATAGCGTAGAAGCGCGCGGGGTGGGCGGCGCCGTGACATCAACGTCGCGTGTGAACCTGGGTTCACCCCAGCGCTGAAGCGCGATCCCGCCGATGAAGCAGAATCGCTCGCCGGAATCGCGGAGGAATTGCTGGATTTCGACTGCTGCGGCGAGCAGCGCGCTCATGCCGACTCGCGCAGCTTCGCGAATAGACGCTGCTGTTCGACCAGCCCGGAGGTCGTCCGCGCCGGCAGGTCGGCGGCCCCTGAATCCGGGAACAAATTCGCGACTGCGCGCCGGACGTCGTCGTCCGTCATCGCCTGAAGCTCGCGGCGCCGCAAAGCCTCCAGCGCCCGGCCAGCGGCTTCCCAGGTATCAGCCCATCGCTTT
>JACPRN010000187.1 GCA_016189945.1 Betaproteobacteria bacterium | reverse complement strand
GGGTTACCCCTATTGCTGCGGCCGCAAGCACATTTGTGTAAACAACGCAATTCGTGAAATGTTCCCGCTTTCCCCGGAATGGAGGGAAATTGGAGGGATATGCACGCTCGCGCAGCGGCAGGGCTCGGTATCCCAGTTTGAAAAGAAACCCTGTCCGGGGTTCGGGTGCGGCTGGCCGAACGACAGGGCGACGGGAATCAACCTCCGGAAGTCTTGCCTCGCGTCCACTGCACGTCCGCCAACCCGCCGGCGCGGTTGAGCGTGCGGCCGAAGACGAACAACAGATCCGAGAGCCGGTTCAGGTAGATGCGGGCGGTATCAGTGACGGGCTCGTTGCGCGAGAGCGCGACGGTGGCGCGCTCGGCGCGCCGGCAGACCGTGCGCGCCAGGTGCGCAAGGGCGGCGGCGCGAGTGCCGCCGGGGAGGATGAACTCCTTCAAGGGCGCAAGCTCGCGGTTGAAGCGCTCCAGTTGCGCCTCGAGGCGCTTGACCTGCTCGTCGCGCATGAGGGCGTGGCCGGGAACGGCAAGTTCGCCGCCGAGGTCAAACAAGTCGTTCTGCACCGCCTGAAGCTCGTCGCGGATCGGTTGCGGCAGGTCTTCCGCGAGCAGCACGCCGAGGCAGGAATTCAGCTCGTCCACCGTGCCGATGGCTTCGATCCGCGCGCTGTCCTTTCCGGTGCGCGAGCCGTCGCCGAGGCCGGTATCGCCTTTGTCGCCGGTGCGGGTCGTGATCTTGGAAAGGCGGTGTCCCATGGCGAGATTCACTATAACACGATCGCTTTCGCGCAGACGCCGGCGCCTGTATTCGCGGCGGCTGCGCTAAAGTCGTTATCGGCACGCGAAGCATGCACGCGACATTGCCCCTGCTGGAAGTGAGCGATTTCCCGCCCTTGCGGCGGCGGCGCGTGGAGACGCTGCAGGTCAACCTCGGCTATCGCTGCAACCAGACCTGCGTTCATTGCCATGTGAACGCGGGCCCGGCGCGAACCGAGATGATGGGACGCGAGACGCTCGAGGCTGTGCTGCGCTATCTGGAAGCCTCGGGCGTGCCGGTGCTCGACATTACGGGCGGGGCACCGGAGCTGCATCCGCATTTCCGCGAGGTGGTGTTGCGCGCGCGCACGCTCGGCGCGCATGTCATGGACCGCTGCAATCTGACCGTGCTCGAGGAGCCGGGCCAGGAAACCCTAGCCGAGTTTCTCGCCGCCAACTCAGTCGAGATCATCGCCTCGCTGCCGTGCTACCTCGAGGACAATGTCGATCGCCAGCGCGGTAAGGGCGTATTTCAGGCGAGCATCCGCGCGCTCGCCCGCTTGAACGCCCTGGGTTACGGCGCTCAAGGCAGCGGCCTTGCGCTTGCCTTGGTCTACAACCCACAAGGGCCGAGCCTGCCGCCGGCGCAGAGCGGGCTCGAGGAGGCCTACCGCAAGCAGCTCGGCGAGCGTTTCGGGATCGTATTCAACCGGCTGTTGACGATCACCAACATGCCCATCCAGCGCTTCGGCTCGATGCTGATCTCGAAGGGGCAGTTCAGTGCCTACATGCGGCTGCTGCGCGATGCGCATCGCCAGGAGAACCTGGAGGCGGTCATGTGCCGCACGCTGATCTCGGTCGACTGGCAGGGCACCGTCTACGACTGCGATTTCAACCAGATGCTCGGACTTCCGCTGCGGCTTGCCGGCAGGCCGAAAGTGAACATCGCCGATCTGACCGGCCGGGACCTCGAGGGCAATGCTATCGTGGTCAAGGACCACTGCTTCGGCTGTACCGCCGGCCAGGGATCGAGCTGCGGAGGCGCGCTCGACACCTGTTGAAGATTGAAAAGTACGGCAGAAGATGCGTCTATCGATCATCATTCCGGTCCTGAACGAGGCCGGGATCATCGTGCCGGCGCTCCAGGCGCTTGCGCCCTTGCGCGCGCGCGGGCATGAAGTCATCGTCGTCGACGGCGGCTCGAGCGACGCGACGCCCGGGCTTGCTCGCGACCTCGCCGATCGCGTCCTCGCTGCGCCTCGCGGGCGCGCGCTGCAGATGAACGCCGGCGCGGCGCTCGCCCGCGGCGACGTTCTCCTCTTTCTGCACGCGGACACGCTGCTGCCGCCTGAGGCCGACGCGGCGATGCGCGAGGGCCTGGAGCGATCAGGCCGCCTCTGGGGCCGCTTCGATGCGAGGATCGACGGCCGCGAGCCGCTGCTCGCGCTGGTGGCGTTCATGATGAACCTGCGCTCGCGCGCCACCGGGATCGCGACCGGCGACCAGGCGATATTCGTGCGCCGCGAAGCGTTTTGCCGCGCGGGCGGTTTCCCCGAGCTGCCGCTGATGGAGGACATCGCGCTGTGCAGGCGGCTGAAGCCGCTCTCGCGGCCCTTGTGTCTTGCCGCGGTCGCGGTGACCTCGGGGCGGCGCTGGCGCGAGCACGGCATCGTGCGTACCATTGCGCTCATGGGCTGGCTGCGGCTGCGGTTCTTCTTCGGCGCCGAACCGGAGCGGCTTGCCCGTGCCTACTATGGCCGCAGGTAGCGCGACCATCGCCGTCTTTGCCAAGGCGCCCGAGCCGGGCAAGGTGAAGACGCGGCTTATCCCGGCGCTGGGCGCCGCGGCTGCGGCTGAGCTTCAGCGCCGTCTCGTGCAGCGCGTGCTCGGAGCAGCGCTCGAAGCCGGCTTGGGCCCCGTCGAGCTCTGGTGCACGCCGGACCCCGACCATCCGTTCTTTCTCGATTGCGCGCGGCGCTACTCCGTCAGCCTTGCCGCGCAGGGCCCGGGCGATCTGGGAGAGCGCATGCTGCGGGCGTTCGATGCGCTGCTGGGCAAGAGCGCGCGCGCGCTGCTGATCGGCACCGACATTCCGGCCATGACCGCGTGCTATCTGCGCGAGGCGGACGCCGCGCTTGCCTCGGGCTGCGATGCGGTCCTCGGGCCGGCCGAGGATGGCGGCTATGTGCTGATCGGGCTGCGCCGGGCCGCGCCGCAGCTCTTCACCGGCGTGCGCTGGGGCGAGGCGCAGGTGTGCGCGCAGACTCGCGTGCGATTGGAGCAGCTCGCGCTGCGCTATCGCGAGCTGGCGCCGCTCTGGGACGTCGATAGGCCCGAGGACCTGCGCCGACTCGCAGAACTGGAGAAGGATTGGGGTCGGGGATTCTGACTCCGATTTTTCTTGCCAGCGGCCTGCTGCGGTGCTATTCCTAACGCACCGGACTCGATTACAGGGTCCGCTTTCCTGCGAGGTGACAGTCATGGCAGACACGATCCGCAAGGCAGATTACTTCTCGATCAAGGTATCCAATCGCCCCGGCGAGGGCGCGCGGCTGTTGAAGGCGCTGCGCGACGAGGGCGTGAGCCTGCTCGCGTTCACGGGCTTCCCGGACAGCGGCAAGGCACAGGTCGACTTTGTCCCCGAGAACGCGGCCAAGCTCAAAAAAGCGGCGCGCAAAATGAAACTCGACCTAGGCAAGAAAAAAACCGTCTTCCTGCTGCGCGGAGACGACCGCGTCGGGGCCCTGGTCGGCGTGCTCGAAAGATTGGCCGCGGCGCGCATCAACATGACCGCGATGGACGCGGTCTCCGCGGGCAAAGGACGCTACGGCGCCGTATTCTGGGTGAAGCCGCAGGCGGTGGCGAAGGCCGCCAAAGTGCTCGGTGCGCGCTGAGGCGCAGAGAAGCAGCGCGCGGCAGGCTGCGGCTCCAGCGGGCCAGGCGCCGCGCTCACAATCGGTTACACATGGCTTGACGAGCGCCGACTAGAATGCAGGCATAGGCAGCGTTACTTCGGCAAGCCATGTCGGCCATCGCTACGCACTGCGCCCGCTCCCGGGATGACGATTCGCGGCTCGAACGCGGTGTTCCCTATTCTCGCGCCCTTGCCCTCATTCCGGTCTTCCTGGCCCTCATCGCGCCGGCGAGCGTTCGCGGCGACATATACAAGTGGACCGATGAGCGCGGCAACACGGTCGTCTCCAACGTCCGGCCGGTCAATCCCGATCGAGCGCGGGAGATGGAGCTGCTGGTGAAGGAAGCCAAGCCCTCCGCGCAAGCGCCCGCGCCCGTTTCGCAGCCGCGCCCGGCCGAGCAGGCGCTCCAGGCGCGAATCGACGATCTCGAGCGGCAAGTCCAGGCGCAGCAGGATGCGCTCGAGGCGCAGGCGGTGGCGCAACAGGCGATAGCTCAGGCAAGCGACTCCAGTGCCTATTACCCGACGCCGCCTCCGCCGGCACCGGCCTACACCAGCAGTTTCGACGCCGGCTACACCAATCCTTGGCCACCCGCCTATTCGACAATCGTCGTGCCGGCGCCGGTTTTTGTGGCTACGCCGGTGTTTGTGCACCGGCGGGTGAATCGGCCGTTGCATCGGCCGGGCTTCGTAAACAAGCCGGGTTTCGCGAACAGGCCGGCTTTCATCGCGCGGCCGGCGATCGGTTATCCCCACGGCGGCGCTTTTCGCAGCGGGTGGGTACGCCGCGGCACCCGATAGCCGGGTCGCCGGGAAACCATCCTTCACTTCTCGGCCAAGCGGACGGCCCGAGGCCATTTGACTCACGTCAATCTATCCGCCCTCGCCTTGCTGCCCCTGAGCGTCCTCCCAGTGCAACGCCCGATAGTCGAAGCCCGCCTCCAGCGTCGGCTTCACGATCTCGAAGTACGGCGATACGTCGAAGTCGCGCGGCGCGAACAGGCTGTAGTGGCGGATGTGCAGGATTTCGTCGACGCAGTTCGAGCAGTTCGGGTCCGAGGACATTTCCCTGGTGATCGCCGGCAGAATCGGATAGCGCACGTTCTGGAAAGCGCGTGCGATGAGCGTCGAGCATATGGCTCGCGTGGGATCGCCGCTTCCCAAAGCAAGCATCCGGCGCCGAAATCGGGTCGGCACGGGGGGTGTCGGGAATAGGTACCGCATGAGGTCGAGGACGTTCTTCAGGTCATACTGGTTTCCCACGCGTTCGATGCAGTAGCCGATCACCGCCTTCCGGTCTTCGGCGCTAAGGCCGACCGGCCGGCAGATGCGCAGATGCAGGTCCGAAAAAGCCGAAAGCGCAACCGCGCGCACACCCTCCTTGACGTCGGCCTCGATGAAACAGCGCGCCTCCCCGTCCCCCGGTGCCGCCGCCAGCGCGTCGCCGATGTAGAGCGCCGCATGCGACCAGGTCGACTGCGTCAGATACTTGATCGCCGTACTCAGGCGGGATGTGCCCTCCACGAGCAGAACGTCGCCGGGCTGCAGCACCGGGCTGAGCAGGTCAAGGTCCGTCGGCGCCGCCGCGGGGACCGTCCGTCCGGGCTGCGAAAGGTAGCCTGCCAACCGCACACCGAGCCAGCGCAACGCCGTTCGCAGCATGTTCCAACCTCCCCCTCCGACCGGGATGCCGGAATCTTACCCCTGCTCCGGCTGCCGGGCTCTCCGCCAGGGCGCGCCGGTCGCGCGCAAGATCTCCCGCTGCTTGTGCCAGGATCGCGGGGAACGCTGATCGTTGAGCGGGAATCCCGTCCGGCAATGGATCAGGCGCGAACGCCGCGATCTCGGCGGCCGTCATGTACGGCATAGCTCAATCCCACCCCGAGCCGCACGGAATCCGGTCATCACTTCTGCCGGAGATCCGGGCCCATTGACAATCCACCGACGTCTATCACGAGACGGGGGTGATTTCCGCGCGATTCACCCCCCCTCGGCGCCATCCTTGTCGGCGGCCGAGTCCAGCATTTGCGACATGGCGCGCCTAAGGAACTGAAACTGCCTGTTGACCCGACTGCACCCCTGACAAAGTCTCAAGTGCATGCGGAGCGCGAGCCATTGGCCCACGCCGAGCTTCCTGTCAAACTGTTCGGAGGTAAGCCGGCTTGCCTCCTTGCACGTAAGCATGAATTTTGACATGGCTATTTATCGGTTTCTGCCGAACCAACGCTGGTCCAGACACAAGCGCAGGGCCATCCGCGCGCGATACAGCAATACTCCACAGTTAGTCGCGCTGATGCCGGTTTCCTTACAGATCTCGACGGTATCCAGGCCCATGATCTCCCGCATCGCAAAGACCCGGGCCGTGTTCGCGGGCAATCCCTGCATGCATCGTTCGAGCACCTCGAAGAAGTTCTTCTGCGAGAGCGCCGTATCCGGGCTGCCCCATTCTGCCGGGACCGCGGCGTACGCGCCACGCTCATTGAACAGCGCATCGAAGTCCTCAGAAGAATCCTCGTCGTAATGAATCTCCGCAGCGCGCTCACGCGACGACTTGCGGATTTGGTCAAGGATCTTGTGCTTCAGGATCCCCGTCAGCCAGGTACGAACCGAAGAGTTGCCGGCGAACTTTTCCGCTCCCTGCATGGCCGCGAGCAGCGTTTCCTGCACGACGTCCTCCGCCTGAGCCTCGTTGCGCAGATGGAGCATGGCAAATTTGAACAGGGATGCCCGGTGTTCCTCGAGTTCATGGGATTTGACCTGGGTTGACGACTCTTGCGCTTTCGACATATCCGTCCCTGTTGGCGATCGGAGCTGAAACGCACCTGCCGTGCAACGGAGGCAAATGGCAATTGCATACCGGAATTCTAGACTATATGGGCTGCGCTGCAGAGCTTCAGGGCAAAGGGATTCGAGGCTGCCTCCGTGGACGACCCGATGTGGCCGTGCTGTCGCGCTTTTTGACCGCGGGTATCCAGGGCCTGCGATTGGTGGGAAAAGGCGAATCCGGACCGCAAAGCGCTCGAAGACGTTGCAGCGATGATGCTCCGCGCGCTCGACGCGTAATTGTTTTCCCCATTCGCCGACTGACCGGTTCATGACAGGCCGCGATCCTGACTGCCCGCTTCCCCCAGCGGCCGGATCCCGGAACTCACCGACCGAAATAGGGGGGCGCCTCCGCGGCATTTCCTATCTATCCCCGGATTCCTCTTCGGTCTTGTAGAAATTGGTCGGCGAGCCGTTCCATCGACTCCGCCGCCATCGCGCAGAACGGTCAGGTGAAGGAGCCGAACTCGATGACCGCGATGCCGGCCTTCGACAAATCCTTCATTTCCACGGTTTCGCCGGTGGCGAGGTCTTCCAGCGGAAACGACGGCGCGCGCATGGTCGCCTTGGGAGCATGCTCGGCGAACTCCAGAAACTCCTTCGGTGAAGCGACGAATTCGCTGTAGTTGTACTGCGCTTGGTCCATGGTCATTACCCTCCATTCATCGGCAGCGTGCCGGGGCTCGACTTTCAGGTGCAACGATGGGAATTGTACCCGACAGGACTTACTGTCCAGGCAGGCGATAGCGGGTCTCGTAGAGCGTGTATCGGGAGGCGATGGAATTTTCAAGCGCCTTGCGGATCAGACGCCGCCCCTTGCCGGCCGAGCCGCTCGCGAGCAGGTCGCGGTAGAGCTCGGTGTAGAACGCGTCTGGCTCGACGCGCACGCGCAGCACCAGGGTTCGAGCGCCGGGAGCGAGAGCGGCGCCGTAATTGAAAGTAACGCTCTGGTCCGGAGCAAGCCGGGTATCGGACAATTCCTCGCTCAGATCGGGCTTCACCCGCCGCTCGATAAACATCTGCTGCAGCGTTCCCGGCAGGATCTTTCCCTGGGCTGTTTCCTGGGCGCCTTCGACGATGAGTTTAGGGGTGACGTAGGTCGGGAAATGATGGCCCGTGCCGGAATTGCGGATGCCGAGGGCTGCACGAACGCGGCCTGAGTCTGTCGTTGGCTTGACCGCATCGATAGTGATCCCGGCTCTGGTGGTTTCGGGATCATGGATGCCGCGCCACAGGTGCCGGCCGTCCGGCATATGGCAGCTTTGGCAGGTCTTGCCTTCGCGCGCATAGCGGCTCGCTTTCCATTCCTCGTAGGTGTTCTCGATCAACTTGCCGTTCAGCGCGTACTGGTCCGGCTGAAACTGGTGGCAAGCGGCACAGAAGCGTGAATCCTGGAACGCTCGGCTGGCGCTCCACCCGCCGTGCGGAAGATTGGCTCGGTCCCCGGGGGTGGAACCATCGCGGCGCGGTGGCCCGTACCACTCGTAACCACGAACATGGCAGGCGGCGCAGCTCAGGCCGTGTTGATGCGACGGCTTTGCCCCGCCCGGCGGCGCTTCCGCGAGGCCCCGGCCCGAGGCCAGAGCGGCGGCGAGGCTGTCCGCCCGTTCGGCAAGCGGCGCGTGACAACGAATGCATTCCCGGTGCTCGTCTCGAGCGCCGGCATCCATTTCGGCGAGTTGACCGAGAACACCGAGACCCATTGCCGCAGCATGCAGACTGCCGCGCCAGGCGTCGAATTGGGCGACGTGGCAGCTACCGCAGGATTCAGGATCGAGCGAGATGCCGGTCGCAGTGAAGTCAGCCGGTGGGCGTCCTTGTCGCGCGAGCGGCCGCGCCCAGTGTGCGTCGAGAAATTTGTCGATAGCGGGCGCGTCTGGTCGCGCGGATTGCGAAGCGGTCTTTGCCGGCGCGGCCGGCTGACCGGGTTCGCCGCAACCCGCAAGCGCCGCGAGGATTACGAGAACAAACGCAGGAAAAAAACCAGGAAAGCAATTGCGCCTTCCCGCGCCTGCGTACCCGGTGAGCGGGTCCCGCAGGTATTCGTTTGTCGACTTCACATTGAAACCCCCGCGCCAGGCGCGCAGCAGGATGTCCTACGTAGCGTAGCCGATCATTAGTCGGCGCAGCAGTCCTGAGCTTACAAAAGAACCTCGGGTCGTCGCCCGTCGCGGGTCCGATCGCTATCGGTGCTCCTTGGCCGCGGGACTGTAAGGATTTCCAGGCCGGTTCGACTAAGCCTTACGCGGGATAGCAACCGCCTCGCGCCTTTCGCTCATCACCTATGGAGGAACTACCATGACTATTCGCAATGAGTCGCTGCGCATTGCTCTTGTCAGCGCGTTGGCTCTGGGCCTTTCCGGCCCGGCCTTAGCGCAAAACCCTTGTGCGGCAAAACCGGCCAATCCCTGCGCCGCTACGGCGAAACCGGCCAATCCCTGCGCCGCAAAAACGGCCAATCCCTGCGCCGCGAAACCGGCCGCCGCAAAGAAAAATCCCTGCGCCGCCGGCAATCCGTGCGCCGCAAAGAACCCCTGTGCGGCAAAGAAATAACCGCCTCGGCTGCACCGGTCATTGCGCATCAGCATCGATGATCAAGTTTCGTCGGTGCAATCGGCACTTGGCCGGCGATTGCTTCGATCGCCGCGCGTACCAGCGCCATGACAATGTAACGGAGGACCAGGACGGCGGAACGAGCGTGACCTGGCGCACGCCCAGCGCGGTGTTCGCCCCCTATGGCAGCGCCGACCTCAACGCTTTGGCCCGCGAGCTTGACCCGATCATGGAAAAGATCGTCCGCGATGCCGCAGGCAATTGATCCGACTCGATCCGGTCTGGCGCTGGCGGTTCCAGGGCAACGCATGGCGCTCCTGGCCGGCCTCAGCGTGCTCCTGGGGCTTGGGCTCGCGCTCGGCGGGCGAGAACCGCGGATTGCCTTTTTGCTTGTCATTGGCGCTCTGTGCGGCATAACGCTGTATCACGCCGCATTCGGCTTCGCTGCGGCTTATCGCCGGCTTCTGTTGAATCGAGACGGGAGGGGCGTGCGCGCGCAGTTGGTGATGCTCGGCGTTGCGACCTGCATGTTCGCGCCGGTGCTTGCCGCGGGCTGGAGCGCTGTTCGGCTGGCCCGGCGCAGTTGCCATCCAGCTCTTTGCGCTGGCCGCTCTTTATGCCCTCATCCGGGCATGGGAACGATCGGGCGAGTCAACGTCGCTGCAATCTGCGGCCGCTGCTTTTCGACCGCTCCCCGGCCCATGGCCGCTGATGGCCGGGGTGGTGATCCTGGCGCTGCTCAATTATGAATCCGCAAGGCGTTGAAGGCGCTTGACTCTGTACCATAGTACGGGCGTTAAAGTGCCCTCAGCGCTGACTTTCAGGAGAGTGGAGATGGCAGAGAGTGGCACCGAAAAATTGACTTTGACGGGCGGGGTGTTGGCGGCGTTGTCGCCTCGATATGCTGCCTTGGACCACTTGTGTTGGTATCGGTAGGAATAAGCGGCGCGTGGATTTCGAATCTTGTGGCGTTCGAACCTTACCGGCCCATAGCTCTTGGGGTCGCCATCGTGTTCATGGTGCCTGCCTACCGCAAGATCTACGGCGCGCCTGCTCCGGAAGCCTGTGAACCGGGAACGCTATGCGCGATGCCGCAAACCAATCGCATGTGCAAAATCATGTTTTGGGTGGTGTCGGCCCTGGTGCTGCTGGCCTTCGTATTCCCGTATTTCGCACCGCTCTTTTACTAGGAGGATGACCATGTTTCGTCGTTTGCTCGTAATCGGATTGGGCGCGTTCCTGGGTCTTGCGGGGCTCTCGACTTCGTCACTTCGCGAAGCAACTGCAAATGCGGGTTACCCCTCAACGCTAAGGTAGGCCGGAACATGACGCAAAGCTTCGATCTTCTGGTCTCGGGGATGACCTGCGACCAATGTGTAAGGACTATCCAGTCGGCACTCGATGATGTTAAAGGTGTCGTACGTTCGGCCGTGTCGTATCGTGATGGCAAGGCCACCGTCGAGGCGGAAGACGCCGTTGACGGTGCTGCGTTGATTCAAGCGGTCCGGGCCAAAGGATATGGCGCCGATCTCCTGGACCACAACGACACGATCTCCGCAAAGCAGAGAGAAAGCGGGACCGGGCGTTCGGTAGCGGGCGTTGTAAAGCGATTTTTCTCGTCCAAACCTGGCATCGGCGACTCGCAAGCTCTTAAAGTCGTGCTTATCGGCAGCGGCTCCGGTGCATTCGCCGCAGCGATCGAGGCGGCGAATGGTGGGGCTACGGTCACTATGGTCGAATCCGGCACGCTGGGCGGCACGTGCGTCAACATCGGATGCGTCCCTTCGAAGATTATGATCCGCGCTGCGCAGCTTGCGCACCAACAGAGCCACCATCCCTTTGCCGGGTTGGGCAAGCTGGCGCCGCGTATTGACCGCCCGGCCCTTGTGGCTCAGCAGCAAGCGCGTGTGGACGAACTAAGGCACGCAAAGTACGAGAACATCATCGAGTCCAATCCGGCGATCAATCTCGTGCGCGGGCGGGCGCAATTCGTTGATGCGCATAGCGTAGAAGTTACCCGAGCGGACGGCCGTACCGAGCGCCTGAGGGCGGACCGCGTGCTGATTGCCGTGGGACGCTCGCCGAACGTGAGCGACGTTGCAGGGCTCGCGGGGACACCTTTTTGGACTTCAACCGAGGCGTTGGTCGCAGAGCACCTGCCCGAGCATCTCATCGTCCAGGGGGCTTCGGTGGTCGCGGTGGAGCTTGCGCAAGCGTTCTTGCGGCTGGGCTCCAGGGTGACCCTCCTGGCGCGATCGACGCTACTGTCGAAGGAAGATCCTGCGATCGGCGCAGGTTTGCAGGCGGCGCTCGAAGCCGAAGGCATGCGCATTCTGCTCCACACGACCATCAAGGGCGTGCGCCATGACGGCGGATCGTTCCGCGTCGACTTGGGCGCCGAAACCCTCACCGGCGATCACCTGCTGGTGGCCACCGGCCGGCGCCCGAACACCCGTGGTCTTGGACTGGATCGCGCAGGGGTGGCGACCGACAAGGAAGGCGCGGTAATCATAGACGAGCACATGCGCACTTCCGTATCGCATATTTATGCAGCCGGGGATTGCACCAATCAACCGCAATACGTCTACGTAGCGGCGGCTGCCGGTACGCGCGCGGCTCTGAATATGCTGGGTGGGGACGTTGCGCTTGATCTCTCGAGCATGCCGGCGGTTGTGTTTACCGATCCTCAGGTTGCTACGGTGGGCCTGACCGAGGCCGAGAGCCGCAAGCGCGGTTTGGCCGTGGAGGCCCGCACGTTGACGCTCGACAACGTTCCGCGCGCGCTCGCGAATTTTGACACCACCGGATTCATCAAGCTGGTTGCCGAGCAGGGCGCCGGCCGGTTGGTGGGAGCGCAGATACTCTCTGCAGAAGCCGGGGAGATGATTCAGAGCGCTGCGCTTGCAATCCGAAATCGGATGACGGTGAACGAGATCGCGGAGCAGCTCTTCCCCTATCTGACGATGGTGGAGGGTCTGAAACTCTGCGCTCAGACGTTCTTCAAGGACGTAAAGCAGTTGTCGTGCTGCGCGGGGTAATTGCGCGGGGCGTGCCGTGTGTCATGAAATACGAAAAGGAGCGGTCGATCATGAAGGAACTTTTTAAACAGTGCGCCTCGGTCGCCGGAGCAGGTTTCGCCGCGGCATGTTGCCTGGGCGTAACCGCAGCGCTGTCCGTGCTTGCCGCGATCGGCGCGGGGTTCCTGATCAACGACGCGTTTCTGATCCCGCTGTACTTGGGTTTGCTGGCGCTAAGCGTCTGGCTGCTCTACCGCTCGGCGCGATCGCACGGCAACCTGGCTCCCTTCCGGGCCGGCCTCATCGGCGCTCTCGTAGCATTTGCCGGGGTGTGGATTTCGGCCGCGCTGGTGTATGCCGGTCTCGCCGCGTTGATTGCGAGCAACGTGTGGGATTACTGGAACGGGCGCCGCGTGCCGGCATGTTCGTGCTAGGTCCGATGGTTTTTTTCTCCGTTTAGAGTTAGGGGGGGTGATGGATACGACCAACCGAGGCGACACGATGAGCACATCGACTGAAACGACGAAAGCGGGCGAGCCGTCCTTGGTCAACGCCACCATTGACCTGGTTCGGTATTACCTCAGCGGGCGCCGGGGCCTGATTCTATTGACCGTGGCAATCTTGGGTGCGGGCCTAGTGCTCAACTGGAGCTGGCTCGTCGCCGTCGGGATTGCGCCTTTGCTTCTCGCCCTCGCGCCGTGTGCTGCAATGTGCGCCCTCGGGCTTTGCGTGAACAAGATGGGTAAGCCATCGGGTCCGACCCCGTCGAACTCGGGCGCTCAGGGCGGCGCCGGGACACCCCCTTCGACCGCAACCCCAGTCGTCGAGGTTCGAGACATTGACGGCCGCTGTAGAGCCGAGGATATCGAACGCAACCAATGAAAGGAGCTGATATGCGTAACAATTTCAGGACCCTATTGACAACCACGGCTGTGCTCGCCGCGCTCGCCGGCGGCTTCGCCTTGTATGCCTATGCCGACTCCCCGAACTCGCGAAGCTCGGGCGGCATGATGCAAGGCGGTCAGGGTGGCATGCCGAACATGATGGGGCAAATGACCCCGAACTCGCGAAGCTCAGGCGGCATGATGCAAGGTGGTCAGGGTGGCATGCCGAACATGATGGGTATGATGAACATGATGGGGCAAATGAGCCAGATGATGGAGAGTTGCAACAACATGATGAAGGAGATGCCTCAACATCCTGGCCCTCAGAAGCCCGAATAGAGGAACAAGCTCGAGTAGAAGGATTGATCCCATTACCGGTCCGGGCCAACACGCGGTCGCTGGCCCCTCCTGAAGGGATCCGGAAAGGAGTATTCGAACCTGAACATCGGGACTGTTGCCGAGAAATCAGGCGTTCCCCCCAAGACAATCCGCTACTACGAAAGCATGGGACTCCCCGTGCGCCCCTCAGGGATCCTGTCTGCGGTATGGAAGTCGATCCGGCGCACGCCGCGGATCGTGTCGAGCATGGCGGGAGCGCTTACTATTCGCCCGGACGCCTTGAGGCCGGCTCGGCGCCGGCCACTTCCTCACGTTCGCCGCCGTCGCCGTCGGGATGACGGTCGCCGTGCTCGTCATCCGGCGGCTGTGGCGGCCGCGCCGGCGCTGAATCCGGGGACTTGACTTTGGAGCGCGCTCCAAGGTTTAGGCTTTATGATCCGATGCAGGCGCTGCACGCAGCGTCGCCGTGAGGAGAACCATGAAGACCGAGATTTATCGCATTGAAGGCGTGCACTGCGAAGGCTGCGCTCAGACCATCGAGGCCCTCCTCGGACAAATGCCGGGCGTGAAGCGGGTCGCGGTCTCGTTCGGCGCGCGCGAGGCGCGAGTCGAGCTCGATGCCGAGATCGGAGATGACGCGAGCATTGTTGCCGCGATCGAGCGCGTCGGTTTTCGCGCGGAGGTGCTTCCGCGGTGAGCGACTTCGGCGTGTTCCAGTTGTTGCTTCTTCCCGCCGGGCTGGGACTGTTCGGGTTCATCGAGCCCTGCTCGATCGGCTCGAGCCTGCTCTTCATCAAGTATCTCGAGGACGCGGGCGCGGCGGAGAAACTCAGGCAAACCGCGCTCTTCGCCGTAACGCGGGCGGTGTTCATCGGGCTGCTCGGCGTCGCTGCCGTGGCCGTCGGCGCCGGGTTCGTCGCTTTTCAGAAGACGGCGTGGATCGTGCTCGGCGTGCTCTACGCGCTGCTCGGCGTGTTGCTCCTTGCCGGGCGAGCAGGCGCCCTGATGGTCGCGATCGGTCCGGGAATCGCCAGGCTTTCGGGTTTGCGCGGATCGGCGGGCCTCGGCGTGCTGTTCGGCCTCAATATTCCCGCCTGCGCGGCGCCGCTGCTGGCGGCGTTGCTCGCTGCGGCCGCAGCGACCGGCGCCTCCGGCGCGACCGTCAGCGCGGGATTCACTTCGCTCGCGGTATTCGGCTTCGCCCTGTCGGCGCCGCTTGTCGCTGCGGTGTTTTCCGCCCGGGCGCGGCGGCTGCTCGATTGGCTCGCGCACCAGGCGGGGCGCTTTCCGAAGTGGTCGGGCGTAGTCCTGATCGCGCTCGGCGCCTGGTCGATCGCCTTCGGACTCTTCGTCGAGGTGCCGCTCCGATGAGCACGCGAACGAACCCCATGAATGCACCGGACGCATACGCCCGCATGGCGGGAACCGAGAAGGTGCAATTCAAGATCGGCGGGATGGCGTGCTCGTTCTGCGTAGCGAGCATCACCAAGGCGCTCGGCAGAATGGACGGAGTGCGCGACGTGAACGTGAATCTCGCGCACGAAGAAACGCTCATCGAGTACGAGCCGATGAAGATCGCGCCGGCCAAGCTCAAGGAAACGCTGCTCGATCTCGGCTACACGGTCCGGGATGCGAAGAAGGTGCGCAGCCTCGAAGAGGAAGAGGCGGAGATCAAGGAGCACCTCACCAATCTCCTGACCGCTGCCGGCTTTGCCGCGGTGTCGCTCGGGGCCATGGCGCTCATGTGGCTCGATCTGATGCCGCCCCAGGGCATGGCGGCGATGTACTGGCTGATGCCGATCCTCGC
>JACPRN010000180.1 GCA_016189945.1 Betaproteobacteria bacterium | reverse complement strand
GGTATCGGCGAGCACCCCGGCAGGCAAGGAGAGCTTTGCCGCGAGCTCGCTCACCGAATCGGCAGCAATCGGCGGCTTGTCGGTTCGGATGCCGAGGCGATAATTGGGTATGCGGGTATGCTTCGCGTCGAGTATGACGTAGGCCAGCCCTTCGGGCTGTTCGTAGACGCGGCGCGTGACGCGCTCGTAATACGCATCCACGGTTCCCGGAGCTTCGTCGGTGAACCGGCGAGCTTGCTTGTTGACGAGGATCCCGTAGGGGAAGAGGAAGACCGCCGCTTCGGCCTTGCCCGAGCGCGGATCGATCGGCTCGGCGTGATAGCTGCCGAAATCCCCGCAGGTCGCGGCTCCCGCGTCGAGCGCCATCTGAATCCCTTCGCCGCGGTTGTAATAGCCGCCTTTGCAAATGGGCCGCAGGTACACCGATCGGGGTCCGAGGTAGCGCGTCTGCATTTCGCTATTGCCTTCGAATCCTCCGGAGGCAAGCACCACCTTTCCGGCAAATTCCATGGCCCCCGCCTGTCGGCTGCGGGCGGAAAGCCCGATCACTCGCCCGTCCGCGTCGCGGTGCAATCCGCTTGCGGTGGTTTCATAGAAGAATGCAACGCCCAGGCTTTCGGCGCGCCCCGCCAAGGCATCGAGGATCGCAAGCCCGCCGCCGATCGGCAGCAGGCGCGGCTGCGATCTGGTGAGGTACGCAGTGGGGAGGAAGTCGAAGCGCACGCCGAGTTGTTTCAGCCACGCAACCGTGGGCCCCGCTCCCAGGGCGAGCGCATGGATCACCGCCGGATCGGCGATATCGAGCGATCTTGCGAGGTTCGACTGCGTCTCGCGCGGCCCCGCGGTTTCTGCCACCAGATCGGGATCGACGTAGCCGGCGCCGTTTTCGGCGAGATGCGTCTCGAAATCATCGCTCACCTCGCGCTCGCTCTTCATGCGCAGGTAGGCTTCGGTATAGCGGCTCTGGCCTCCGCGCTCGCTGCGGACCGCACGCTCCAGAAGCGCCACGCGCGCCCCCTGTTCGGCTGCGGAAACCGCGGCGGCGAGTCCTGCCACCCCGCATCCCACCACGATCACATCGAACGCATTGGTGTTCATTCCGTCTCCGTGAAGTCCGCCGGCGATCGCCACAAGCGCTCGATCAGACCTGCCGCAACATGTCCGACGGAAGATAGTCCTCGAGTTTGACTCGCGACATCACCGCTTCGGGAATTCGAATCCTTTGCGGAAAGCGCCCTGGGTCGAGCGGCTTGGTCGCGTCGATTCCGCCCTTGGCGGTCACGACCCCGTTCGCAGAAGGATCGAGGCTCGTGCCCATCATGCCGGGGATGACCACGAGATCCTTGTCCCATTGGGAACGGGTCGCAACCGCCCAGAGCACTTGCTCGTCGTCGAAGATATCGACATCTTCATCCACGACAATCACGTGCTTCACGTGGTAGTCCGAACAGAGGGCGGTCGCGATGACGGTCTTCGCCTCACCGTCGTTCGACTTCCTGATCTGGACGTAGGCGTGCAGCCGCGCGGTGCCCGAAACGGGCATGTGCACCCCCAGGACTCCAGGCACCACGGACTTGATCCTGTTGAAAAGATGGGCTTCAACCATGGGGGCGTCAAGAAGCACATGGTCCGCGTGTCCGGGCATGACATCCAGATAGAAGGCATCCCTCCTGCGCGTGATGGCCTTTACCTCGGCGGCCGGCTTGCGTGCCTGACGGCCGTAATATCGCGTGTACTCGCCGAAGGGCGCTTCGATTTCAAGTTCCGAGGTGGACATCTCCGCTTCAACGACGATCTCCGCCTGTGCCGGAACCATGATCTCCTTGCCCCAGGTCTCGGACGGTGTTACTTCGAGCGGCTCGCCGATGAATCCGCCGATGATCGCGGGCTCGTCGACCAGGAGCTTGGTCTGCGCGCCGATATAGAAAGCCGGGTGATGTCCGATCGCAAGAATGATCGGGACGTTGCGCTGTTGCGCCTTGTACTTCTGAAAATAGTGATGGGTGTGGCGGGTGGGGACGAAACTCACCACCAGGCGCGTCGGGCTCGCCACGTAGACGCGAAGGATCGCGCAGTTGGTCATTCCCGTCTCGGGATCCTTGATCCAGACGCTCGGGCTGGTGAGATAGGGTCCCAGATCCAATTCGTGATGGGTCAGGATGGGCAGCTCGAAGAGGTCGGCGGCGCCCCCCTGCGAACAACTTCCTTGACCCTGGCCCGGGTCCGGTCGACGACGACCGGCGCCAGCGGCCTTTCCTTGGCAACGTAATCGAGCGCGAGCCTTGGAACCGTCGTCCCCAGCGCGTCGGCCAAGCGCTCCCGCGCGCCGAAGAGGTTGATCACGAGCGGAAGCTCCGAGAGCGATCCGTTGAGATTGCGCACCTTTTCGAAAATGAGGACCGGGTGCTTCTTTCTGGATTCGATCTGGTGCAGAATCGCCGGTATTTCAAACTGCGGCGAAACCTCCTTCGCCACCCTGATGACCTGCGTCGGCATGTCCCGCTCGAGGTGTTCGATATACGAATGCAGGCACGGATTCATCGCGCAGATCATCTCCCCGAATCGCGTCCTCGATACTGGAGGGTTGCATCCACCGTACCGAACTATGGTTTGTATACCTTCACCCGCGCGCACAGGTCCATGTTGAGATTGATCGGGCTGGCGTGTTCGCGGTCCAGTTCTATCAGCTCGTTGAAGAACACGCCCTTGCCCCTGGCGACCGGCATGCCCTCGGACCAGTGGCCCGCACAGCCGGCGATTCCAAGCCCCTCGGGATGAATCGCCTGGGTGAGCTTCACCCGGCCTCGAACCTTGCGCCCCTTCTCGTTTTCCACCCAGATCACCTCGCCGTCCCGCAGCCCTTTTTTCCTCCCCGTCTCCGCGTTGATCGCGATGGCGTAGGAGTACGGATCGAGCTGTGCGGCTTCATCGAGCCACGCGTTTTCCATGGTGAAGCTGTTCGTGTGCAGCGTGTCGCGGTAGTAAAAAGCGTACAGGTCGAACCCGGGCGCAGTGCACTGGTGCGACGGACAGGGCAGGAAATCGGGCAGCGGATCAAAGTATTCGCGCGCGATCGGCAGCCCGCGCGGCTCGGCGATGGCCGCGGTCTTCTCCCCCAGCTCTTGCAGATACTCCAGGTAGATCGGCACGCGAACGTCGGCGAAAGGCCGCCAATAGACTTCCTCGGGTTTCTTCGCCCAGCTCATGACGCCGTGTTCCTTGAACCAGGCCAGGCCGCGCTCGGGGCCGAAATTGCCCTTCAGGTCGGCGTCGCAGATCTCCTCCCACGTGTAACGCCGATCGCCTTTCAGTCGCACCTCGGGGGCGAGGTCCATCACGGCGTTGAACGCGGCGTTCAAATCGGCGCGCATGCCGATGCGGTCGGCGAGCTCGAAGAGCACGTCCTGGAATGCGCGCTGCTCGCCTACGGGCGCGAGCACCGGCTGGCGGATGGTCCAGGACCAGTCTCCCATTCCGGCGGGCATGCTGCAGAAGAAGAACGGAAAACTGGTGCGTGAATTGAGCTGCTGCAGGTAGCCGAGATCAGGAAGCGCGATATCGGCAAAGCGGGTGCTCTCGGTCTCGAACAGGTCGAAGGAAACGATGAACTTGTACTTGGCCACCGCGCGCGCCACCGTTTCGCGGTTGGCAATGCTCATCAGCATGTTCGCCCCCAGGTTGATCAGCACCTCCGGGCGATAGGGATACTCGAACTTGTCCCACAGTTCGTCCTGGTCCGCGGCGGTGATGAACGGAGAGGACTGCGCCATGACGAAAAGGTCCTGAAGGCCGGCCATCCGCGGCGTCTTCGGCTCATGAATGGGATAGGGAGTGTGGAAAACCCCCAGCCAGATTCCGACCTTCATGAGGCCATCGGGCCCGGCAGTGGGAACGTAGCGCATCCGGCCGGTCTCCGGGATGCCCGCAAATGCCGGGTTGAACCCCAAACACCCGCCCACCACGTCGGAAGCTCCCACCAGTTGATTCAACAGGTCGATGGCGAAAAAGTTGTACAGGGAATTCTTGTGACCGTTCGGTCCGCGGAAAGCGATCGCCGCCACCGGGCGGTAGGGCAGCGTCACGCCATCGATCACGATGGTGCTGCCGATGCGGGCCTCGCGGCCGAACTCCCCGGCCATGCGGCGAATGTTGGCTGCCGGCACGGTGGTGATCTTCTCGCCCCACTCCGGCGTGAACTTCTTGATATGGTCTTTCAGCTTTTGGAACGCCGGCTGGCAGCGGATGCCGTTTGCTTCGAAGTCGCCCTCGAGCGCCATGTCGGCCGGCTTGGCATCGGTGTAGGCCCGGGCCGCGTTGGCCGAGGTATCCCAGATGAGCGGTTTGCCCGTCTCGGCATCACGCACGTAGAGCTTGTCCGGGCCGATCAGATAGGGCCCGTTGGTCTTTGCCTGAAGGAAAGGAACGTCGTAGATCCCCAGTTCGTTGAGCAGCACATTGCATAGCGAAAGGGCGAGCGCCCCGTCGGTGCCCACGCGCAGCGGCACCCATTCTGCTGCCTTGGCGGCGGCGAAGTTGCACATCGGATCGACCACCACCATCTTCATGCCCCGCACGCGCGCATCGGCGACGAACTTCATGTTCGATACCGAGGCGTGCCCGGCGCTGTGGCCCTTGGAAGCGCCGAAATACAGGGCGTAATTGCAGTACTCGAAATCGGGGACGATGGACCACGACGAATGCATGATGCCACCGATGCGGTGCGCGCCGTTTCCGCAATGGATTCCGGCGCCCGCGGTGGACATGTTGGGCGTGCCGAAGGCCGAGGCAAAACTGTAGACCTCCGTGCCCTGCGCGAAAACAGTGGTCGTGCGCTGCATCACGAGCTTGCGCGGATCCTCGGCGCGAATTCGCTTCAGGACCGCGGCGATTTCATCGAGCGCCTCATCCCAGGAGATTTCCTTCCAGCGCGGATCCTCATCGAGGCCCTTCTTGGGATTGGTGCGGCGAAGCGGCTTGGTGAGCCGCTTGGGGTCGTAATGCGACATGATTCCCGAGATGCCTTTGCCGCACAGTCGCCCTTTTCCTACCGCGCTTGCCGGGTTGCCTTCGATTTTCACCGCCACCCCGTCGACGCGGTGGGCGAGGATGGAACAGGAGCTGTAGCACAGGGCACAGGAGCTGGCGATCCAGTCATCATCTTGCCCCTGTTCGACGGTGATATTGGCGCTAAGGTCGTTCATGTCTTGTCAGCCTTTCATAGTGAAAAAGAACGCGCGCTTCATTTCGGCTCGATGCCGGCGGCCTTCGCCACAGTGCCCCAGCGCGCGATTTCGGTCGCCATGATCCGGCGCATCTCGGCCGCCGAAGATGGATTGCTGTCAAAGCCCATGCCGGCGAGGCGCTCGCGCGTTTCGGGCTGATTGAGAATCGTAAGCTGCTCCTCGGACAGCCGATTCACGACGGCGTCCGGCGTGCCCGCCGGTGCCACCATGCCGAACCACATGTTGACCACGTAATCCGGCAGCGACTCTTTTACCGTCGGCAGCTCCTTGAACTGCGCAAGGCGCTCGCGCTCGGCGATGCCGATCGCCCGGATCTTGCCCGCGCGGACGTGCGGTACGGCCGAGGGAAACGCGGCAAACGCCACATGCACCTCGCCGGTCAGAAGATTGGCCAGCATGCCCGCTGCGCCCTTGTACGGTACATGGAACATTCTGCCGCCGGTCATATGCATGAACCATTCGGTGGCCAAGTGATGCGGCGTGCCAACGCCCGGCGTCCCGTAGGACAATTTGTCCGGATTTGCCTTGGCGTAGCTCACAAGCTCGTTGATCGTATTGACCGGAACCTTGTTCGCCACCACCACCACGACCGGCACCGTCGCCCCGATGCCGATCGGCGCGAAGTCCCTCATGACGTCATAGGGCAGAGACTTGTACACCGATTGCACCATGGTAATGGCGTTCGACATTACCATCACCGTATAGCCGTCGGGTGCGCTCTTGGCGACGTAGTCGTGCCCGATCATGCCGCCGGCGCCGGGCTTGTTCTCCACGACGACGGGCTGCCCGAGCCGTTCCTGCAGTTTGGCGGCGATGAGACGGGCCAACATGTCCGTGCCGCCGCTGGGAGTCACGGGCACGATGACCCGAATCGGTTTGATCGGAAAGTTTTGCCCGTGCACCGGCGTGCTCGCCGCCGCGAGCGCGGCGCAGGCGAGCATTGCAGCGAATAGTCTCAAGGGCGAGCGTGCGCCCGCGGCGGCGGCCGCGCAGATAGACTCTGTGTCCATGCCAGTATTCTCCTCCTCAAGGGACAGCCGGAAAGGTCGACCGGAGTTGTTATTCTTTGCCTGCAATCTACCGCAGCCGCCTGCGCCTGACAAGGATCTGTCTTTTCCCAGCGGCGCACTCGGGTACCGCTCGCGTTGCTGTCGCGCGCTGGCTGCCCGATATAATGGCCGGAGCGGGAAGCCCCATGCGCAAACACATCCAAGGCATCGATCATGTAGTCTTCGCGGTCCGCGATCTCGATTGCGCCCGCGACACGTTTGCACGCATGGGCTTCACGGTGACACCGCGTGGCTTTCATTCGCTCGGCTCGCAGAATCACTGCGTGATGTTCGGCGAAACCTATCTCGAGCTCCTGTGGCTGCCGCCGGAGACGAGAACGCGGCCGTTCATCTCCGATTTTCTCGCCCGCGGCGGCGAGGGGCTGGCGGCGGTGGCGCTCAAGACCGCCGACGCGCGCAAGGCACATGCCCAGTTGCAGACCGCCGGACTCGATCCGAGCGAGCCGATCGACTTCTCGCGGCCGGTCGAGCTGCCCGAGGGCAGACGCGAAGCGAGGTTCCGTACCCTGGACATCGGCGCGGCGCACGTTCCCTGCAGCCGGCTGTTCCTGTGCCAGCACCTGACGCCCGAGTTGATATGGCGGCCCGAGTGGCAGCCCCATGCGAGCGGGGCGACGGCGCTTGCCGCCATGGCCGTGATCAGCGCCGAGGTCGCGGCTACTGCCGCCGCCTATGAGCGGATATTCGATGTCGCGTCGCGCGATATCGCCGAAGGTCGCTTGATCGATACGGACAACGCATCGATTGCCGTGGTCTCGGGGAAGAGCCTCGCCAATCGCCTGCCCGGGGTCTGGGTGTCGGCGCGGCAGGCGCCGCTCATTGCGGCGCTCTTCATCCGCGTCGCGGATCGGACCTTGGCCGAAGAACGTCTGCGCGGCGGCGGCTTTCATCCGGCGCGCATGCCCGACGGGTCGCTTGCCGTGGGCGCCGCGGAAGCGCACGGCGCGGCGATGGTGTTCGGGTGAGGGCGGAGTTGGAGCGCTGATCGGGGAGATTGGGTGAAAGGCAGAAGCAGCATTGCTGCTTCGGACTTGCCCGGCTTGAACCTGGGGACCGGCCGCAGCCGCGTCTCAGGCAGCGAGCTTGCGCAGCCCCAATTGCTCCATGAACGCATCCACCCGGTTCTGGGTGCGCACTTCGTCGAACTCGCGCTCATCGCCCATGTTGCCCTCGTAGGTCATCACCGGGATGCCTGCGGCGGCCAGTCCGAGGCGGTTCTGCATGACGCCCAGGGACAATCCCTCGCAGCCGCGGTTCAAGTGCATCATGACGCCATCGACCTTCCATTCGCGCACGATGGTCTTCATCATCTCGGTCTTGATCGCCGGGTCGAAGAAGTGCTGCCACAGGGGCTTGGACATGTTCCAGTCGGCGTACAGGCGCAGCGCCTCCTCGCGCGTTGTGATGTCGATGCCCTTGTCCATGGGCGTGGTGCGCGGTCCCCAGGTTCCGTCGGGTTTGGTCTCCCAGGTGCCTTCCAGGCCGAAGGTGTAGAGCGATCCGATCGACACCGCTCCGTAGAGTTCCAGATAGCGAAAGAGCTTCAGGAAACTCCACGGCGGCTGGGTGTCGGACATGATCCGGCAGCGCTCGGTGGGCACGGCCGCGATGCCGCGGGCCACCCG
Source organism: Betaproteobacteria bacterium (assembly GCA_016189945.1). Classification (GTDB taxonomy): domain Bacteria; phylum Pseudomonadota; class Gammaproteobacteria; order Burkholderiales; family SG8-39; genus JACQTO01. Next base: position 24,595 of record JACPRN010000180.1, on the reverse strand, counting down.
GTCTGCCACCTCGTCGCGCAATTCGGCGTAGAAATCGGCGCACCACTGCGAGGACTTGTGCAGCACCGCGAGCACGTAGAGCGAATACATGGTCTTCTCGTCTAGCGGGGCGGGCACGGCCTTGTTCAGGTTGCAGATCTCGGCCCACAGCGAGGTCGAGCGCATCTCGTTTTTCACCGCCCGAATCAGCAGTTCGTCGTCGCACTTGCGTCCGGTCGCCTTTTCGACGAAGTCGATCGACTCGTGCAACTGCGCCACCACATAGTTCAGGCGATCGCCGTCGATGTCCCGGTAGGGGCCGATGTTGACGTCGACGTAGAACTCGGGGACCCCTTCGTGGCGCGAGGCGTGCTGATACCACTTGGAATGGCTGCAGCAGATCTGGGTCTGGAAGTTGAACGCGGGCTTGGGGAATTCGCCGCCGAGCATGTACTTGTTGAGGTGCATGCTGCCCCAGTAGATGCGCATGTAGGCGCAGGCGTCGCGGGCGAAGCCCACCGCTTCGGCGGCGTCCATGCATTCCTTGGCGAACTTGTGATCGTGGGAGATCCCCGCCGCGTACGGCTCTCCGGTCAGCGGATAGACGTCGTCGCCCAGGGCGGTGGGTATGGCATCGAAGGACCAGCCGGCTCCGCCCCAGCGGATGCCGCCCTTTTCGTGCGCTCTGGCGTAGCTGACGTAGTACTGCTCGCGCAACGCCTTCGCTTTCTTCCACAGCTTGAGCGGTTCGCTGGGGTACTTGGCTGCAACCATCGGGGTGACACTCCTCGTTCAATTCGCCTGGCGCCGGGCGCCGTTTCTTGCGCGCCCGCTCGGACTGAATGATCGTTCATTCAGTGCAAATTAACACGGGGACCGGCAAAAGACAAGGCACGCCTGCTCGCCGCTACTGCTTCAGCCACGCGGCGGCCTGGAGCGCGAAATAGGTGAGCACGCCGTCGGCGCCGGCGCGCTTGAACGCCATCAGCGCTTCGAGCACGGCGGGCTTTTCCTCCAGCCAGCCGTTGCCGAAGGCGGCCTTGAGCATCGCGTATTCGCCGCTCACCTGGTAGACGTAGGTCGGCGCATGGAACTCCTCTTTGACCCGGCGCACGATGTCAAGATAGGGCATGCCCGGCTTCACCATCACCATGTCGGCGCCCTCCTGCAGATCGAGTCCCACCTCCCGGAGGGCTTCGTCGCCGTTCGCCGGATCCATCTGGTAGGTGAACTTGTTGGATTTTCCGAGCGATTTCGCCGAACCGACGGCATCGCGAAACGGGCCGTAGAAGCACGAAGCGTACTTTGCCGAATAAGCCATGATGCGCGTGTAGATGAACTCGTTCGCTTCCAGGGCGGCGCGTATGCGCCCGATACGGCCATCCATCATGTCCGAAGGCGCTACGATGTCTACACCCGCCCCTGCCTGAGCGAGCGCCTGCTTTTCCAGGATGGCGAGGGTCGGGTCGTTGAGGATATATCCGCTTTCGTCTATGACGCCGTCCTGGCCGTGGCTGGTATAGGGGTCGAGGGCGACATCGGTCATCACGCCCAATTCGGGGAACTCCTTCTTGAGCCCGGAGACCACGCGAGGAATAAGGCCTTTGGGATTGGTGGCTTCCTCGCCGTCGGCGCTTTTGAGGGCGGGTTCAATCGACGGAAAAAGCGCCAGAACGGGCACGCCCAGCTTGCAGCAGCTCTCTGCCACCGGAAGCAGCTTGTCGAGCGTCATGCGCTCAACGCCAGGCATCGACGGCACCGCCTGGGTCCTGCCCTGGCCTTCGATCACGAAAACGGGATAGATCAGGTCATCGGCGGTGAGGACGTGCTCGCGCATGAGACGGCGGGAAAAATCGTCCCGCCGCATGCGCCGCATCCTGATTGCGGGGAAGTTGCCGTAGATATTCATCGCTTCTCCTTGACTTTTTTCCCTGTGAAAACAGTAGCTTGCTCTGGATGCGCGCGCCTGTGAGGATTTCCGGGAACCATTTTGCAACCGGCGCCGTCCAACGCCGCAGATGGTTTGCGAAAGCAGACATCTCCCGCTTCTCCTCCCTGAGCGGGTGCCTTAATCCTTAAGGCATTTTGGCCCCGGGTTTTATTCCCCTCTTTTACCCGGGGCTTTTTTATGCCCAAAACCATGCTCCTATAGCGGCTTTTTCGCGCGCGCGGGCGCTGTCCGCGCCGCACCGAACCAGGCGCTGATCACCTCCGTGGCCTCCTCGATCCCGGTTCGCTTGAGGCTGGAGAACAGTTGCGCGCTCCACAGCGGCGAACGCGAACCGAGGTCCCGGCGCACCGCCCGCAGCACCGCCAGCGCCTCGGTGCGCGAGAGTTTATCCGCTTTCGAGAGCAACGCGTGCATCGGCTTGCCGGTGGGATGAAAGAACTCCAGCAGGTTCCAGTCCAGCTCGGTCAGCGCCCGGCGACAGTCGAGGACGAGCACCAGGCCGGCTAGCGCAGACCGGCTGCGCAGGTACTCTCCGAGCAGCTTTCCCCACGGTTTGCGCTCGCGCTTGGCGAGCCTGGCGTAGCCGTATCCGGGGAGATCGACCAGGAAGCGGTCCTCGCCCAGGCTGTAGTAGTTTATGCCCTGGGTCCGCCCGGGGGTCTTGCTCACGAACGCCAACCGGGACCTGCCGGCAAGGACATTGAGCGCACTGGATTTGCCGGCGTTCGAGCGCCCGGCAAATGCGACCTCGCAGCGGCTATGCGCAGGAAGGTCGCGCGCTTGCACGGCGCTCTTGAAGAATATAGCCCGCCGAAACAGACTCATAGCAGCGAGACTGCCTAAGCTGCAGTAGAATTGCAACCATTCGAATCCTGATGGCTCCACGGAGACATGATGACAAGGGCCCTGCTCGCATCGGCTCTTTGCCTGCACGCAGTTGCGCTCGCCGCAGCCGAATTGCCTCGGGGCGATGCGGAGAAAGGCAAGACCATTGCGACCCAGGTGTGCGCACCGTGCCACGGCGCCGACGGCAACAGCCCGACGCCGGCCAACCCCAAGCTCGGGGGTCAGATTTCCGAGTACACCTATAAGCAGCTCGCGAACTACAAGGCGGCCCAGGGGGCCAAACCCGAGCGCGAAAACCCGGTGATGGGAGCGATGGTTGCCGGCCTTTCCGCCGCTGATATGCGCAACGTCGCGGCGTATTTCGCCACACAGAAGCCGAGCCAGGGTTCGGCGAAGAACAAGGAAACCGTATTTTTCGGGCGCAAGCTCTATCGCGGCGGCGATGCGGCCAAGGGCGTGCCGGCGTGCGCGGCCTGTCACGGGCCTGACGGAAGCGGGATTCCCGTGCAATATCCGCGCCTTGCGGGGCAGTACGCCGAATATACCGAGGCCCAGCTCAAGGCCTTCCGCGACGGCACGCGCGCGAACGATGCCAACCGCATGATGCGCGCCATCGCGGCGAGAATGAGCGACAAGGACATCGCCTCGGTTTCAGACTACATCGCCGGGCTGCGCTAGGCTTTAGCCCTGCGCCGCGGGCCCGTTCCGATCCCGCATTCGTGATCAGGGCCTCCTGGCCGCCCTCCGGCCTGGAATAAGCCGGACATGACGGCCGTTTACGGGGCAGGCGAGCCACCCATGGAAGCGCACTCGATCATCGATCACATTCCGCGTCTGCGGCGCTATGCGCGCGCGCTCGTCGGGGACCGCCATTCGGCCGATGATCTGGTGCAGGATACGCTGGAGCGCGCGTGCAACAAGTTCCACCTGTGGCGCGCGGGCAGCGACCTGCGCGCGTGGCTCTTTACCGTCATGCACAACGTGTTCGTGAATCAGGTTCGCAGCGCGCGCTACCAGCTCGAGCAAGCGGTGGAAGAGGTGCCCGTAGTTTTGGTGCGCGAAACGCAGGGCGACGCGCTCGAGCTTGCGGAGGTGGAGCGGGCGCTGCGCAGGCTGCCGGCGGAGCAGCGCGAGGTGCTCTTGCTGGTTGCGGTCGAGCAGATGAGCTATGCCGAAGTGAGCCGGGCGCTTTCGGTCCCGATCGGAACCGTCATGTCGCGGCTCTCGAGGGCACGCGAGCGCATGCGCGCGGCAATGGCGGGGGGAAATCCGGCGGTGTCGCTGAAGGTGGTGAAATGAATCCGGTTGCTGAAAGGGATCTGCACGCGTACGTTGACGGCGTGCTGCCGCAGGCGCGGCGGCTCGAGGTGGAGGCCTATCTGGCCGAGCATCCGGCCGAGAGCGAGCAGATGCGGGTCTGGGCGGCGCAGAACGCGGCGCTGCGTACCCTCTATGACCCGGTGCTCAAGGAACCTCTACCGGAGCGGCTGCTCGCCGCGCTGGCGGCCAGGCGCTGGCAGCACTATGCGCTGGCGGCAAGCCTGTTCGCGATCGGCATCGCCGTGGGCTGGATCGCCCGCGACACCGTGTCGACGCCGGCCTCGGCGCTCGCGTCGTTCGCACGTCAGGCCGCGGTCGCACACGCGGTATACACGCCCGAGGTCCGCCATCCGGTCGAAGTCGGCGCCGACGAGGAGAAGCATCTTTTCACATGGCTGTCCAAGCGCCTCGGCACTGACCTGAAGTCGCCGCGGCTCTCGCCGCTTGGCTTCGAGCTGGTCGGCGGACGGCTGCTTTCGGGGCCGCAGGGACCGGTGGCGCAGTTCATGTACCAGGACGCGAAGGGCCAGCGCGTCACGCTCTACGTTGCGGCGCAAAAACGCGACGGTCGCGATACGGCGTTTCGCTTCAGCCAGGAAGACCGCGTTTCGGTCTTCTACTGGGTCGATCGCAACTACGGCTACGCGCTCTCCGGGGAGATCCGGCGCGAAGCCCTGCTCAGGGTCGCGAACTCGGTCTACAAGCAGCTTAACCCGTAAGAACAAGGTCAAGGTATCAGGCCGCCTGTTTCCTTCGTATCTCAGCCGCCGGGGGCGGCTGGGGACGGTGTGACCACGCGGGCTCTGCGCGTCCAGGCCTGCAGCCTGTCGAAATACACGTAGATGACCGGCGTGATGTAGAGCGTCAGGAACTGCGAAACCACCAGTCCGCCGATCACCGCGAGACCGAGCGGCCGGCGCGCGTCGCCGCCGGCGCCCAGGGAGAGCGCGATCGGCAGGCTGCCCATCAGGGCGGCAAAGGTGGTCATCATGATCGGGCGGAAACGCACCAGGCAGGCGTCGAGAATGGCCTGTCGCGAGTCTTTCCCCTCGATGCGCTGCGCCTGGACGGCAAAATCGATCATGATGATGGCGTTCTTCTTCACGATGCCGATCAGCATGATGATGCCGACGAAGGCGTACATGTTGATCTCCATCCCGAACAAGAGCAGCGTGACCAGCGCGCCCAACCCCGCCGTCGGCAGCCCGGAAAGAATGGTGATGGGGTGACTGAAGCTCTCGTAGAGGATGCCGAGAACGAGGTAGATGACCAGAATCGCCATCACCAGCAGAATGCCCATGCCGCGCAACGAGGCCTGGAACGCCTGTGCCGTGCCCTGGAAGCTGGTGCTGAGGGTGGCCGGCACCTGCAGATCGCGCATCGCTTTTTCCACCAGTTCGATGCCGTCGGAGAGCGACAGGCCCTGGCCCAGGTCGAACGAAATCGTCACCGAGGGAAGCTGCCCGAGGTGGGTCACGGTCAGCGGGCCGACGCCGTAGCTCAGCCTTGCCACCGAGTTCAAGGGCACCAGCGCGCCGTTCGAGGAGCGCACGTAGAGCATCGACAGCGCAGCGGGGTCGGTCTGGTAGCGCGGCTCGAGTTCCAGGATCACCCAGTACTGGTTGCTCGAGGTGTAGATATTGGACACTTGGCGCGAGCCGTAGGCATTGTTGAGCGCCATCTCGATCTGCTGCGGGCTCACGCCGAGCGAGGAGGCCTTTTCGCGCTCGATCTCGACCAGCACCTGGGGCCGGGCGATCTGCAGATCGCTCGCGACATCGAGCAGCCCCGGAACCGTCTTCAGCTTGGCTTCGATGATCGGCGCCCAGCGATACAGCTCTTCGGTGCTCGCTCCGCGCACGACGTACTGGTAAGGGCTCTTGGTGAGTTGCCCGCCGATGCGGATGGCGGGAACGTTTTGCAGGTAAACCTTGACCCCCAGCACGTTGGCAAGCCTGGGACGCAGGCCCTGGATGACCTCCTCGACGGGCTTGCGCTGAGTGCGCGGTTTGAGCGTGATGGTGAGGCGGGCGATGTTCAGCCCGGGGTTGAACGATGTCGAGCCGATGAAGCCCATGACCGCCTCGACGTTCGGATCGGCGCGCACGATCTCCGATACCCGGTGCTGATACTCCTTCATCGCCTCGAAGGAGATGTCCTGCGGCGCTTCGATGAAGCTGAACATCTGGCCACTGTCTTCGCTCGGCAGAAACCCCTTGGGCATGCGCGCGTAGAAAACGCCGGTGGCGAGGATGATGGCGAAGAAGACCACCATGGTGAGGCGCGCATGATCCATGGTCCAGCGCAGACTCCTGCCGTAGCCGCTGCGCACGGCATCGAAGGCCCGCTCGCTCGCCATGAACACGCGCCCGTGATGCAGGGCGTGCCGGGGTTTGAGAATGCGGCTGCACATCATCGGCGTGAGCGTAAGCGCAACGAATCCGGAAATGAGCACCGCGACCATGATGGTGACCGCAAATTCGTTCAGGAGACGGCCCAGGATGCCGCCCATGAAAAGTACCGGAATGAATACGGCCGCGAGCGAAATGGTCATCGACACGATGGTGAAGGAAATCTCCTTCGAGCCGTCGAGGGTCGCCTGCATGGGCGATTTTCCGGCCTCGATGTGCCGCGATACGTTTTCCAGCATCACGATGGCATCGTCGACGACGAACCCCACGCACAGGGTGAGCGCCATGAGCGAAATATTGTTGAGGCTGAAGCCGAGCAGGTACATCACCGAGAAGGTGCCGATGATGCACATCGGGAGCGCCACGCTCGGGATGACGGTGGCCGGAACATTGCGCAGAAAAACGAAGATCACCATCACCACCAGCGCGAGCGCAAGCAGCAGAGAAAACTCCACGTCTTCGACCGAATCGCGGATGGTGACCGAGCGGTCGTAGAGCACGTTGATGTCGATGCCGGCGGGAACCTCCTGGCGGAAGGTGGGCATGAGCTTCTTGACTTCGTCCACCACGGCGATGGTGTTGGTCCCCGGCTGGCGCTGAACGGCGAGAATGATGCCGCGCTTGTCCTTGAAGTAACCTGCCACCTTGTCGTTCTGAACGCCGTCAATGACCCGCCCGACCTCGTTCAGCCGGATGGGCGAGCCGTTGCGGTAAGCGACGATGATCGGCCGGAACGCGGCGGCATTGAACAGTTGCCCGGTCGCCTGCACGGCAAAGGTGCGGTCCTTGCCGGAGAGGGTGCCGGTGGGCAGGTTGACGTTGGCCTGCGCCACCGCCTGCTCGACCTCGTTGATGCCGATCCCGCGCGCGGCGAGCGCATTCGGATCGACCTGCACCCGCACCGCGTATTTCTGCTGCCCGAATACCTGCACCTGCGCGACGCCCGAGATGGTCGAAATGCGCTGCGCGAGAAACGTCTCGGCGTATTCGCTCACTGTCGACAGGGGCATCGTGTCCGAGGTCAGCGCAAGGTAATAGACGGGAAAGTCGGCGGGATTCACCTTGCGGAACGAGGGCGGGGTGCTCATCGTCGGCGGCAACTGCCGCGCGACGGTCGCTATCGCCGATTGCACGTCCTGCGCGGCGGCGTCGATGTCGCGGTCGAGCGAGAACTGCATCGTCACGCTGGTGATCCCCTGCCCGCTCACCGAGCTCATCGAATCGATGCCGGCGATGGTGGTGAACTGTTTCTCCAGCGGTGTCGCCACCGCCGCGGCCATGGTCTCGGGGCTCGCGCCGGGCAAGTCCGCCGATACCACGATGGTGGGAAAATCGACGTTGGGCAGCGATGAAACCGGCAGCAGCCTGAAGCTGATCAGCCCGAATATCAGGATTCCGGCCATCACCAGCACGGTCATCACCGGCCGGCGGACGAAGATTTCCGAGAGATTCACCGAACTACGATTTGATCACTACCTTGGCGCCCGGAACCAAGCGCAACTGGCCCTGGGTGACCACCTGTTCGCCCTTGGAGAGCCCCTTGGCGATGATGGCCTTGTCGCCGTCGGTGCGGTCCACGGTTACCCTGCGCACTTCGGTGGTCATGTCGGGCTTGACCACCAGCACATGCTGGCCTTCGGGGCCGGTTTGGACCGACCGCGTCGGCACCACGATCGCATTCTTCTGATCGTAGAGCTTGAGGCTTACGGCGACGAACTGGCCCGGCCACAAGGCGCGGTCGTTGTTCGGGAACTGCGCGCGCAGCTTGATGGTGCCGGTGCTCGGGTCGACCGCGTTGTCGACGAAGATCAACTGCCCGGTCGCCATCGGCTTGTCCGACTTGGGCGCGCCCGCCTCGACCCGAAGCGGCCCGCGAGACATGTGGGCGCGGATCGCGGAGAGTTCGTGCTCGGGGACGGCGAAGCCGACATAGATCGGATGCACCTGGTTGAGGATCACCAACGGGTTGGCGTCGTTCGCCTTCACCAGGTTGCCCTTCTGAATCTGGATTTTTCCGGGATAGCCGTCGATGGGCGAGCGTATGGTGCAGTACTCGAGCTGCAGCTTGGCGTTGTCCAGCGCCGCGCCGCTCGCCAGGGCGACCGCCTCGGCCGCATCGGCGTTGGTGCGGATCTGCGCGTAGGCCTCCTTGGAGACGAAGTTCTTCTGCAGCAACTCCTGATAGCGGCGCTCCTGGGAGCGGGTCTGATTCTTCTGCGCCGTGTCGCGCAGAAAGTTCGCCTCGGCCTGGCGCAGCGCTGCTTCGAACGGGCGGGGGTCGATCCTGAACAGCATCTCGCCCTGCCTCACTTCCTGTCCTTCCTTGAAACCGACCTCGACGATCTGCCCATCTACGCGCGCCTTGACGGCCACCGTGGCGTACGGCTCGGCGTTGCCGATCACGCGCAGCCGCACGGCCACGTCCTCCTGCGTGGCGGTTGCCACCGATACCGGCACCGCGGCAGGGGCCCGGGCCGCCGGCTTGGCGTCCTGCGCGCGGATATCGGCGCCGAAGAAATAGGCGAGGAGCGCCCCGGCGGCGACGATCAGGCCGGCGCTGCCGAACAGCATCGCGCGGCGCGCAGGCGAAGCCAACGGTGAAATGGACCGATTCATGCGATTGACGATATTAAACGACCCGGGGAAAGACGCAAGCCCGTGGCGCGCAAGCGCACACGGACACTTTGCTCCGCCGCGCGACCGGCGGCGCAAATCTCCTCCAGGAGAAGGCGGAATTTACGGCAAAAGGCGCTCGGATGCAAAAAGGCTTCCGATCGACTCGCGCGGGCGCACCAGGTGCAGCGCCGGCCCGTCGACCACGACCTCGGCCGGCCGCGGCCGGGAGTTGTAGTTCGAACTCATGCTCATGCCGTAGGCGCCTGCGGACAGCAGCGCGAGCAGGTCGCCCGGCTCCAGGGCGAGCGAGCGCTCGAGACCAAGAAAATCCGCCGACTCGCATACCGGCCCGACCACGTCCCAGTCGAGGGGCTCGGCGGCGCGCGGGCGCACCGGCACGATGTCGTGCCAGGCTTGGTAGAGCGCAGGCCGCAACAGGTCGTTCATCGCCGCGTCGACCACGGCGAAGTTCTTCAGGGGCCCCCTTTTCAGGTATTCGACGCGGGTGAGCAGCAGCCCGGCGTTGCCCACCAGCGAGCGACCCGGCTCGAAGAGCAGCCTGATGCGGCGCTCGCCGAGCACCGAGGACAGGCGCGCCAGGTACTCGGCGAAGCCCGGCGGTTCCTCGTCGCGATAGCGAATCCCGAGGCCACCGCCCAGGTCGAGATGCTCCAGGTGAATCCCCTCGGCTTCCAGCGTGTCGGCGAATTCGAGCACCTTTTCCAGCGCGGCGACAAACGGCCCGATTTCGGTGATTTGCGATCCGATGTGTACGTCGATTCCGACCACGCAGACCCCGGGGAGCTGTTTCGCCCTGCGATAGAGGGCGAGAGCCTCGACGTAGCCGATGCCGAACTTGTTCTCGGCCAGGCCCGTGGCGATGTAGGGATGCGTGCTTGCGTCCACGTCCGGGTTTACCCGCAGCGACATAGGTGCGCTCAAACCGTCTTGCCGGGCCACGCGCGACAGGCGCTCCAGCTCCGGCTCGGATTCAACGTTGAAGCACAGAATCCCGGCGGCAAGCGCCGCGCGCATTTCCTCTTCGGTCTTGCCGACGCCGGAGAAAACGGTCTTTTGCGCCGCGCCCCCGGCCGCGAGCACGCGCGCCAGTTCGCCGCCGGAGACGATATCGAATCCCGAGCCCAAGCGCGCGAACAGGTTGAGAATGGCGAGGTTGGAATTGGCCTTGACGGCGTAGCAGATGAGCGTCTCGCGTCCGGCGCACGCCTGCTCGAAAGCGCGGTAGGCCGCCTCGATAGCTGCGCGCGAGTAGACCCAACAGGGCGTGCCGTAGCGTTGCGCAATGGCCTCCAGCGAAACCGCCTCGATGCCCAGCGTCCCGTTTTCGCCGTAGGAAGCGTGGCTCACTTGCGCGAGGGCTCCTGTTGCGGCTGCTTTTGCTCGGGCGGCGGCAGGTACAAAGGGCCGCGCGTGCCGCAGGCCTCGAGCAGCAGCAGGAGCAGTAGAATAGCGGCTGCGCTACGGAGCATGGTGTGGTGCCAGTGGAAAACGCGATTCCTAGTGCTTGTGCCTGTGCGCAATCGCGAGCGCATGCGCGCGGGTGTTACCTCCGAAGCCGAATAAGCCGGAATCAGCGGTGCCGATTTTGTCGTTTATCCATCTCATCGTTGTGCAGCGCAATTGCTTGCAATTTGCACTGCACAACAATGAGACTTATTAAAACCCAATTCTCGCCAAGCCTATCAACACTCCCCTGATTGGGGCCAAATTCAGACCTGCAACGCAAGCGTAGAATTCTAGCACGCTGATGAACGAATCCGATTTCAATGCCGCGGCCGATCTGGCGCTTGCGGCGCTCGCGCGCGCGCTGGAGGCAAGCGGCGCGCAGTGCGATTGCGAGTTTAGGGGCGACGGGGTGCTCGAAATCGAGTTCGAAGATCGCGGCCGCATCATCGTCAACCGCCACAGCGCGGCCAAGGAGATCTGGGTCGCGGCCAGGTCGGGCGGTTTTCATTTTCGCCCCAGCGGCGGGCAGTGGGTGAACACCCGGGACGGGACGGAATTTTTCGCCGCCCTGTCGCGGCTGATTTCCGAGAATGGCGGCGGCGCCGTCGTTCTGCGGCCGGACTACTAAGCGCATCTGCCCTCCTGGGGCATCGGCCCGCGCCTGCGCCGAGACCTTCCCGCGAGCGCTCAGTAGAGCTGGTTCTTGATTTCCTCGGGCGAGCGCAGGGTGCTGACGGCACCCTGCTCGGGCGGCAGGTTCTCCCGGTAGAAGAATTCCGCCCGGCCCTCGGGCGACTGGAGTCCCGAATCCCCTACCGTGGCCCGGACGATGCCCTCGGGCAGGGTCATGAAGATCTCGGGCACCCCGGGGAGCACCCGGGCCATGTAGTTGATCCAGATCGGCAGCGCCGCGGCCGATCCCGTTTCGCCCCCGCCGAGCCTGCGCGGCTGGTCGAATCCGACCCAGGCGACGCCGGCCAGCATCGGATGGTAGCCGGCGAACCAGGCATCGACGAAGTCGTTGGTGGTGCCGGTTTTGCCGGCGAGGTCGTGGCGGCCAAGCGACATGGCGCGCGCCGCCGTGCCGTGGCGCACGACATCGTGGAGCATGCTGTCCATGACGAACGCGTTGCGCGGATCGATGACGCGCAGCGACTCGTCGCCAGCCTGGCGCACCTGGGCCTGCGCGAGCACATTGCCGCGGTCATCGACGATCTTGCTTATGAGGTAAGGCTCGACGCGGTAGCCGCCGGTGGCAAACACCGAATAGGCGCGCGCCATCTGCCAGGGCGTCACCGAACCGGCGCCCAGGGCCAAGGTGAGATACGGCGGGTGCTTGTCGGCGTCGAAGCCGAAGCGGGTGACGTAGTCCTGCGCATACTGAGTGCCGATCGCCTGCAGGATGCGGATCGAGACCATGTTCTTCGACTTGGCCAGCGCAGTGCGCATGCGCATCGGCCCCTCATACTTGCCGTCGTAGTTCTTGGGCTCCCAGACCTGTCCTCCGGTGAGCGCCGCGTCCACCACGACGGGCGCGTCGTTGATCACGGTCGCCGGTGTGAAGCCCTTCTCCAGCGAAGCCGAGTAGATGAAGGGCTTGAATGACGAGCCCGGTTGGCGCCAGGCCTGGGTCACATGGTTGTACTTGTTGCGCTGGAAATCGAATCCGCCCACCAGCGCGCGCACCGCGCCGTCCTGCGGATGCAGGGAAACGAAGGCCCCTTCGACCTCGGGCAACTGCTGTATCTGCCAGCGGCCGCGATCGTCGCGGGCGATGCGGATCACCGCCCCGCGGCGGATGCGCTTGTTCGGCAGCGCCTTGTCACCAAGGGCGCGCGCGGCGAATTTCAGCCCTTCCCCGGAAATGCTGACCACTTCGCCCCCGCGGCGCCAGGCGCGAACTTCCGCAGGGCTCGCCGCGAGCACCAGCGCCGCGAGCAGATCGTCGCTGTCGGCGTGGTCCGCGAGCGCCTCCTCGTAGGCATCCTCGCCTTCGCCCAGTTCGTTAGCGTCTACGTAACCTTCGGGGCCCCGGTAGCCGTGGCGCCGGTCATAATCGAGCAGCCCGCGGCGCACCGCGGCGTAGGCAGCCTCCTGGTCGGCCTTGACGACGGTGGTGTAGACACGAAATCCCCGGCTGTAGACGGCCTCGGGATAGCGCTCGTGGAGCATCTGCCGCACCATTTCGGCAACGTACTCGGCGTGGACCTTGAAGTCGTCGATGTCGCGCTTGACGGCGAGAGGCGCCTTGTGCGCCTCGGCGAGCTGCTCCTCGCTCAGATAGCCCAGCTCCCCCATGCGGCGCAGGACGTAGAGCTGGCGCTGCTTGGCCCTGCCGGGGTTGACCACCGGGTTGAACGAGGAAGGGGCTTTGGGGAGCCCTGCGAGCATCGCCGCTTCGGCGGCGTTGAGCTGGGCCAGGGTCTTGCCGAAGTAGGTTTGCGCTGCGGCGGCAAAGCCGTATGCCCGCTGCCCGAGGTAGATCTGGTTGATATAGATCTCCAGGATCTGGTCCTTGGCAAGGCTCGCTTCGATCTTGAAGGCGAGCAGCGCCTCGTAGAGCTTGCGCGTCAGCGTCTTTTCCGAGGACAGGAAGAAATTTCGCGCCACCTGCATGGTGATGGTAGAGGCCCCCTGGCGCTTGCCGCCGCTGGCGAGATTGGAGTACGCTGCCCGCAGCACGCCCAAATAATCGACCCCGGTGTGCTGATAGAAGCGCTCGTCCTCGGCTGCGAGGATGGCCTTCTTCATGATCGCCGGGACCTCTTCGATCCTCACCACCGAGCGGCGTTCCTCCCCGAATTCACCGATCAGGACGCCGTCGGCGGTGTAGACCCGAAGCGGGATCTTCGGCTGGTAGTCAGTAAGGGCCTCGATGGAGGGCAGATTGGGCAACGCGAGCAGCAGAACGAATGCGCCTACTGCAGCGCCCAGCACGGCCACTCCGCAGAGCAGAGCCAGGGGAAACGCGAGCCAACGTAACCACATGCAGGGGGGGTTCCTTTCCGAAGGACAATTATAGGCGCGGCAGGTTTCGCCGGGCCACGGCAAACGTAAAATACTGAGTAAAAATTTGCTTTACAGTATGGGGGCTTGTTGCTAGGATTTAACGTGGATTATACTTTTCGCGCCTAACAGGGCATAGCACAAAGAGAAACCCATTTTGGAGCTGAATCTCGACATCTTCAAGCCCAAGACGCCGCCGCTTTTCGGCCTGGACATCAGCTCCTCCTCGGTCAAGATCGTCGAGGTCGAGTCGCTGGGCAAAGGCGGGAAGCGGCTGGAGTACTACACCATCGAGCTCCTGCCCAAGGATGCGGTGGTCGACGGCAATATTACCAATCTCGATGCCGTGGTCGAGGCGGTGCGGCGCGCCTGGTCGAAAAAGGCCGCCCGCAGCCGCACCAAGAACGTCGCCATGGCGCTGCCCACGGCGGCGGTGATCACCAAGAAGATCACCGTGCCCGCCGGCCTGAGCGAGGAGGAACTCGAGCTCCAGGTCGAGACCGAGGCCAATCAGTACATCCCGTTTGCGCTGGAGGAGGTGAATCTCGACTTTCAGGTGATCGGCCCGGCACCCTCGGGGGCCGAAGAGGTGGAAGTCCTGATCGCCGCCTCGCGCAAGGAAAAGGTCGAAGACCGGGTTGCGGTGGCCGAGGCCGCAGGGCTGAAGGCGATCGTCATGGACGTCGAATCCTACGCGGTGCAGACTTCCTTCAAGATGATCAGCAAGCAGTTTCCCAACGAAGGCCGGGACCAGAACATCGCCCTGGTCGATATCGGCGCCAACGTGATGAACATCACGGTGCTCCGCAACGACCAGGCGGTCTACACGCGCGAGCAGGCGTTTGGCGGCGGTCAGCTGACCCAGGACATCATGCGCCAGTACGGGATGAGCCAGGAGGAAGCGGAGAACGCCAAGCGCTCAGGGGGCTTGCCCGAGAATTACGAGCCGGAGGTGCTGAAGCCGTTCATGGAGAACGCCGCCATGGAGATTCAGCGGGCGCTGCAGTTTTTCTTCACCTCGACCCAATACAACACCGTCGACCACATCCTGTTGACCGGAGGCTCTGCGGTCCTCCCCGGACTCGATGAGGTGGTGTCCCGGCAAACCCAGATCAATACGCTGGTTGCCAATCCGTTCGCGGACATGGCGATCTCGCCCCGCGTGCAAATGAAGAAACTGGCCGCCGACGCGCCGTCGCTGATGATCGCCTGCGGCCTGGCGATGCGAAGGTTCGACCCGTGATCCGCATCAACCTGCTTCCCTGGCGCGAAGCGCGCCGCGCAGCGCAGCGCAAGCACCTCGCCGTTCTGGCGGGCATGGTGGCGGCCCTCAGCATTGGCATCGTCGTTCTCGTGCACGGCCTGCTCGCCACCCAGATCGCGTTCCAGGACGACCGCAACGACTTCCTGAAGAAGGAAAACTCCCGCCTCGACACCGAAATCGCCGAGATCAAGAAGCTGAAGGACGAGATCGCTGCGTTGCTCGCGCGCAAACAAGTGATCGAGCGACTGCAGTCGGACCGGGCCCAGGCGGTGTACCTGCTCGATCAACTGGTGCGCCAAGTGCCCGACGGGGTCTATCTCAAGTCGATCAAGCAGGTCGGGCAGAAGGTCAACGTCACGGGCTATGCGCAGTCCAACGCGCGCGTGTCGACGCTGATGCGCAATATCGCCTCCTCGCCTTATCTGGAGAATCCGGATCTGGTGGAGATCAAAGCGACTGTGGTGAGCAATAAACGGGTGTCCGAATTCATCATGAATGTGAGCCTGAAGCAGCAGAAGCCCGAGGAAGCAAAAGACGCGGGCAAGGCCGGTCCTGCCAAGGCCGGAGCAGCGGCGAAAAGGGGCTAGCGCGGCATGAAACAGTTGCTCGATCAGTTCAAGAACCTCAACCCCAAGGACCCGGGAGTCTGGCCGCCTCTGCCCAAGGCCATGCTGCTAGTGCTGGTGCTGGTGGTCATCCTCATCGGAGGATATTTTGCCGACTGGTCCGGACAGCTCGAGGCGCTCGATGCCGGCCGCAGCCAGGAAGTCAAGCTCAAGGACGAGTACAAGGCGAAGAAACAGCAGGCGGTCAATCTCGACCTGTACCGGCAACAGCTTCGCGAGATCGACAGTTCCTTCGGGGCGCTTTTGAAGCAGTTGCCGAACCGCTCGCAGATGGACGCGCTGCTCGTTGACATCAACCAGGCGGGCCTGGGCCGCGGGCTGCAGTTCAATCTGTTCAAGCCCGCGCCGCAAGAGCTGCTGCGCGAGTTTTACGCCGAGTTGCCCATCACGCTCAAGATCAACGGCGGCTATCACGACATCGGCCAGTTCGCGAGCGACATTGGACAGCTCTCGCGCATCGTTACCTTGAACGACATCGCATTGGCTGCGGCCAAAGACGGCACGATCGCGATGGACGCCACCGCGAAGACCTTCCGCTACCTCGATGAAGAAGAAGTCGCGACCCAGCGCAAGGCTGCGCAGAAGGCCGCTGGTGCCAAGGCGGCAAAGAAATGAGACGCGCGATCGTCATCGCGATGGGGTTCGCGCTTGCCGCCTGCGGCGGCGATCAGCACCAGGATCTCAAGGAGGAGCTGAGAACCCTGACCAAGGACATGCGTGGCAGGGTCGATCCGCTGCCCGTGGTCAAGCCCTACGAGCCGGTGCCCTACCAGGCCGGCGAGCTGCAGGACCCCTTTGGTCCGGCAAAGATCGAGTTGGTCACCAAGACCACCGGGGGGCCGGGGCGCGGATTGTCGCCCGATCTGAATCGGCCCAAGGAGCCGCTGGAGGCTTACCCGTTGGAATCGCTGAAAATGGTCGGCGTGCTGCAGCGCAGCAAGCAGACCTTTGCCCTGGTGAGGGCCGATGTGAACCTGTACCGGGTCAGGGCCGGCAACTACATGGGCCAGAACTTCGGGCTGATTACCGGAATCACCGAAAACCAGATTCAGTTGCGCGAACTGATCCAGGATCCGGGGGGGGACTGGACCGAGCGCGCCAGCACCATGCAGCTGCAGGAAACGGAGGCTGGAAAATGAGCACAATCATGCGTAGCGCCCGGCGGCTGGCATTGTTGATCCTTGGCTTGATCGCGGCACAAGCGGTGCTCGCCCAGAACGCGATCGAATCTTTCAACGTCACCCAGCAAGGCGGACAGGTGCTGGTGCGCGTCGGACTGAAAAGCCCGCTCGCCGCGGTGCCGGCGAGCTTCACCATTGCGACGCCGGCGCGCATCGCTTTCGATTTTCCCAAGACCGCCAATGCGCTGGGTCGCAACCGCCAGGACATCGGCGAAGGCGAGCTGCGCTCGATGAATCTGATCGAAGTCGGCGACCGCGCGCGCCTGGTGCTCAATCTGCGCAACATGATGCAATATGAAACCAAGCTTGACGGCAGGAACCTGCTGATCACCATGGTGGCAGCGGCCCCGCCGGCGGCGGCCGCCTCGCGCTTCGCCGAGGGGCGCGCCGACGCCAAACACGCGGTAAAGGACATCACCTTCCGCCGCGGCCGCGGCGGCGAGGGCCGGATCGTGGTCGACCTCTCCGACGCCTCCACGGGCATCGATATTCGCCAGCAGGGCCAGTCGATCATCGTCGACTTTTTGAAGGCGAGCATGCCCGAGGGCCTGCGCAGGCGCCTGGACGTGATCGATTTCGCCACCCCGGTGCAGACCATCAGCACGTTCCCGCAGGGCGAAAACGTGCGCATGGTGATCGAGCCCAAGGGATTGTGGGAGCATAACGCCTACCAGACCGAAACCCAGTTCGTGGTCGAGGTCAAGGCCGTGCCCTTCGATCCGAACAAACTGGTCCAAGGTGCGCGCGCCGGTTACCAGGGCGAGAAGCTCTCGCTCAACTTCCAGAATGTCGAGGTCAGAAGCGTCCTGAACGTCATCGCCGATTTCACCGATCTGAACATCATCACCAGCGACACCGTGCAGGGCAGCCTGACGCTGCGCCTGAAGGACGTCCCCTGGGATCAGGCCCTTGACATCATCCTGCAGACCCGCGGTCTGGACATGCGCAAGAGCGGCAACGTGATCTGGATCGCGCCGCGCGACGAGCTCGCCACCAAGGAAAAGCTTGCGCTCGAGTCGCAACAGCAGATCACCGAGCTCGAGCCGGTTCGCACCGAGAGCTTCCAGCTTAACTACGCCAAGGCCGACGCCTTCTCCAAGATCCTCACCGACGACAAACAGCGGATCCTCTCCAAGCGCGGCAGCGCGGTCTGGGACCCGCGCACCAACCAGCTTTTCATCCAGGACGTCTCCAGCAAGCTCGACGAAATCCGCAAGCTGGTCGCGCGCGTCGACGTGCCTGTGCGCCAAGTGCTGATCGAGGCGCGAATCGTCGAGGCCAACGACACCTTCAGCAAGAACCTCGGCGCAAAGCTCGGCTATCTCGATCTCGGAGCCACGCGAACCACAGACGGGCTGCCGGGCACCCGGACCGGCGTATTCGGAAGCAATCAACGCTTCGGCTTTACCGGCAACTATCTGGGCATTGGCGAGCAAACCACCCAGGCGGTGGTCACCGGCGGGAGCTTCATCCCCGACACGCAGATCGTCAACCTGCCCGCGGGCGGCATCGGCGGTTTCACCCCGGGCAGCCTTGCCATCAGCCTGTTCAACCGCAACCTGACCAAGTTCATCAACCTGGAGCTCTCGGCGCTGGAGGCCGACGGCAAAGGCAAGATCATCTCCAGCCCGCGCGTGATGACCGCCGACAACGTCGAAGCGGTGATCGAGCAGGGGACCGAGCTTCCCTACCAGCAGGCAACCTCTTCGGGGGCGACCTCGATCGTTTTCCGCAAGGCGAACCTCTCGCTCAAGGTCAAGCCGCAGATTACCCCTGACGGCAACATCATCATGAGCCTGGATATCAACAAGGACGCGGTCGGACAGGTGACCACCCAGGGTTTTGCGATCGACACCAAGCACGTCAAGACCGAGGTGCTGATCGAAAACGGCGGCACGGTGGTGATCGGCGGCATCTACACCCAGGACGTCCGCACCACCAATACCAAGGTGCCGTTCTTCGGTGACCTCCCGGTGGTCGGAAACCTGTTCAAAAACCAGGCGCGCCAGGACAACAAAACCGAACTGCTGGTGTTCATCACGCCGCGGCTGGTGCTGGAGCGCCTTGGCCAGCGCTAGAGACCGGACTTCGGCGCCAGAGAGGCCGGCTCGCGAGCCGGCCTTTTCATTCCATCGCCCGGCTACAATAGCGCGGTGAAAGACACGAGCAACCTCTTCATTGTCGGCATGATGGGCGCGGGCAAGACCACCATCGGCCGCACCCTGGCGAAGCGGTTCGGAAAGGCGTTTCACGATACCGACCAGGTCATCGAGGCGCGCACGGGGGTGCGCGTGGCGGTGATTTTCGACCTCGAAGGCGAGGCCGGTTTCCGCAAACGCGAAGCCGAAGTGCTCGCGGAGCTCAGCGCGCTCGAGAACGTCGTGCTGGCAACCGGCGGCGGAGCCATTCTCGACCCGCGCAACCGCGAACGCCTGCGCTCGCGCGGCTGCGTGGTCTACCTGCATGCGCCGCCGAAAGAGCTGTGGCAGCGCACGCGCCACGACAAGCACCGGCCGCTGCTGCGCACCGGAGATCCGCGCGCGCGCATCGAGGAGCTGTACGCGTTTCGCGATCCCCTTTATCGGGAGGTTGCCGATCTCGTCCTCGACACCGGGCGCCAGAGCGTCAACGCGCTGGTTACGCAGCTCCTCGGCCTGATCGGTTCGGCATGCAGACTCTCCGCGTAGAGCTGGGCGAGCGCAGCTACCCGATTCACATCGGCGCGGGCCTCCTGGATGACGCCGGGCTGATCGCGCCGCTGCTGCGATCGAACCGGGTTGCGGTGGTGACCAACGTGACCGTGGCCCCGCTCTATTTCGAGCGCTTTGCCGCCGGGCTGTCGCAGCGGGGCATTCAGTCCCTGCAGATCGCCCTGCCTGACGGCGAGGCGTACAAGAACTGGGAGACGCTCAACTCGATCTACGAGCGCTTGCTCGAGGCCCGCTGCGACCGCCAGACGGCGCTCATTGCCCTTGGCGGCGGTGTGGTCGGAGATATCGCCGGCTTTGCCGCGGCAACCTTCCAGCGCGGGGTCCCCTTTATCCAGGTCCCGACCACGCTGCTTGCGCAGGTCGACGCCTCGGTCGGCGGCAAGACCGCGATCAACCATCCCCGCGGCAAGAACATGATCGGCGCGTTTTACCAGCCGCTTGCCGTGCTCGCCGACACCGATACGCTCGCGAGCCTGCCTGGGCGCGAGTTGCGCGCGGGATTGGCCGAAGTGATCAAGCATGGGCTTATCCGCGACGCGGGACTGTTCGAATGGCTGGAAGCCAATCTCGAACGGCTGCTCGCGCGCGAGCCGGCGGCGCTCGCGCATGCGGTGTTTCGCTGCTGCCAAATCAAAGCCGAGGTCGTTGCGGCCGATGAGCGCGAAACGGGCGAGCGCGCGCTGCTCAATTTCGGACACACCTTCGGCCACGCGATCGAAAATGCGATGGGCTACGGCGTGTGGCTGCACGGGGAGGCCGTGGCTGCCGGCATGGTCCTGGCTGCAGAGCTGTCGCGCAGGCTTGGCCGACTGCCGGCCGCCGATGCGCAGCGGGTGGCCGGAATCATCGCCCGAGCGGGACTTCCGACCTCGGTTGAGGGTATACCGGCGCAGCAGTTTGCCGCGCTCATGGGCGTGGACAAGAAAGCGCTCGCCGGCAACATCCGCTTCATCGTTCTCGATCGCCTCGGCGCGGCGAGCATTTGCGGGGACGTGCCCGCCGCGGTCTTGAGCGCTACGCTGGCAACGAACGCAGCGCGCCGCGGGCGCGCGAACTGAGCTTCACGCCCGCGTCCAAGCGGGAAAATCTCCGCGGATCGCGATTGCGGGTTGAAGCAGCGGGGTTTCCTGAGTAAACTCATCGGTTCGCCCGCAGGGTTCGGATTGGTCGGTCCCGGGCGGAAATTTTCATTTTCGAGGTAACACCGTGAACGCTCCCGGGCTTCCGCACGCGCAGGGGCTGTATGATCCCGCACTGGAACACGACGCCTGCGGCGTCGGTTTTGTCGCCCAGATCAACGGCAAGAAAAGCCACGCCATCGTCGAGCAGGGCTTGCTGATTCTCAAGAACCTGACCCATCGCGGCGCCGTCGGCGCCGATCCCAAGGCGAGCGACGGGGCCGGCGTCCTCATCCAGTTGCCCGATCAGTTCTTCCGCGAGGAACTGGCCAAGCAAGGGGTCGTTCTGCCGCCCGCGGGACAGTATGGCGTGGGCATGGTCTTTCTGCCGCGCGAGCCGGCGTCGCGCTTTGCCTGCCAGTACGAAATCGAGCGCGCGATCAAGGACGAGGGACAGGTGCTGCTCGGCTGGCGCGACGTGCCGGTGGACAACAGCGACCTCGGCGAATCGGTGAAGAAGATCGAGCCTGTCATCCGCCAGGTGTTCATCGGGCGCGGGGCGGGCGTGACCATCACCGACGCTCTGGAGCGCAAGCTCTACATCGTCCGCAAGTCCTCCGGGCACGCGATCCAGGCGCTCAGGCTCGCCCACGGAAAAGAATTCTATGTGCCCTCGATGTCGACGCGCACGATCGTCTACAAGGGCATGTTGCTCGCCGCGCAGGTCGGCACCTACTTCAAGGACTTGCAGGATGCGCGGGTGGTTTCGGCGCTCGCGCTGGTGCACCAGCGGTTTTCGACCAACACCTTTCCCACCTGGGACCTCGCGCACCCGTTCCGCATGATCGCGCACAACGGCGAGATCAACGCGCTGCGCGGCAACATCAACTGGATCCGCGCGCGCCAGGGCGCGATTTCGAGCCCCATTCTCGGACGCGACCTGGACAAGATCTGGCCGCTGATCTACGACGGCCAGTCCGATTCGGCTTCCTTCGACAATGCGCTCGAGATGCTGGTCATGGCCGGCTATCCGATCGCGCACGCGATGATGATGATGATCCCGGAGGCCTGGGAGGGCAACACGCAGATGGACGCGAGCCGGCGCGCCTTCTACGAGTATCACGCGGCGATGATGGAACCGTGGGACGGTCCGGCGGCGATCGCCTTCACCGACGGGCGACGGATCGGCGCCACGCTTGACCGCAACGGCTTGCGCCCGGCGCGCTACATCGTCAGCGACGACAACCTCGTGATCATGGCCTCGGAGGCCGGGGTGCTGCCAGTACTCGAGGAACGGATCATCAAGAAGTGGCGGCTGCAGCCGGGCAAGATGTTCCTCGTCGATCTGGAAAAGGGGCGCATCGTCGACGACAAGGAACTGAAAGACACCTTGGCATCGGCCAAGCCCTACCGCGAATGGATCGAGCGCATCCGCGTCAAGCTCGATGACGTCGAGAGCGACATGCAGGAACCCGAGCGCAGCAACGTGCCCTTGCTCGACCGCCAGCAGGCATTCGGCTACACGCAGGAGGACATCAAGTTCATCATGCTGCCGATGGCGGCATCGGGAGAGGAGCCGGTCGGCTCGATGGGCAACGATTCGCCGCTTGCCGTGCTCTCGGACAAGAACAAGACCCTCTACCACTATTTCAAGCAGCTTTTCGCGCAGGTCACGAACCCCCCCATCGATCCGATTCGCGAGGAACTCGTCACCTCGCTCGTGTCCTTCATCGGACCCAAACCGAACCTGCTCGACATCCACGAGACCAATCCGCCGATCCGCCTCGAGGTGAGCCAGCCCGTGCTCGACTTCCACGAGATGGACAAGATCCGCAATATCGACCGCTATACCGACGGGAAATTCAAGTCGTTCGAGCTCGACATCACCTATCCGCTCGCCTGGGGCAGCGAAGCGGTCGAGGCGCGCCTGGCGAGCCTGTGCGCGCAGGCAGAGGACGCCGTGCGCTCCGGCTACGCGATCATCGTCATCTCCGACCGCAAGATGGGCCGCGAGCACGTGGCCATCCCGGCGCTGCTTGCGCTCTCGGCGGTTCACCAGCACCTCACCACCAAGGGCCTGCGCACCTCCGCGGGCCTGGTGGTGGAGACGGGCTCGGCGCGCGAAGTACACCACTTCGCGCTGCTTGCCGGGTACGGCGCCGAAGCGGTGCACCCGTACCTTGCCCTGGACACGGTCGTGGCGCTGCACGAGGTCTCCGGGGACAAGACGGCCGTCGCGAAGGCGCTCAGGAACTACATCAAGGCGCTCGGCAAGGGGCTGAAGAAGGTGATGTCCAAGATGGGCATCTCGACCTACATGTCCTACACCGGCGCGCAGATCTTCGAAGCGGTGGGCCTGGCGAGGTCGCTGGTCGATAAGTATTTCACCGGTACCACCTCGAACGTCGAGGGCATCGGCGTTTTCGAAGTCGCCGAGGAGGCGATCCGGCTGCACCGTGCCGCATTCTGCGACGATCCGGTGCTCGCCGAGGCGCTCGACGCGGGCGGGGAGTACGCCTGGCGCGTGCGGGGCGAAGAGCACATGTGGACGCCCGAGGCGATCGCGAAGCTCCAGCACGCGACGCGAAACAACTCGTTCCAGACCTACAAGGAGTACGCGCGCATCATCGACGATCAGTCCGAGCGCCATATGACTTTGCGCGGGCTGTTCGAATTCCGCTTCGATGCCGTGAAGCCGATTCCGATCGAGGAGGTGGAGCCTGCCGCCGACATCGTCAAGCGCTTTTCGACCGGCGCGATGTCGCTCGGCTCGATCTCGACCGAGGCGCATGCCACGCTCGCAATCGCGATGAACCGCATCGGCGGCAAATCGAACACCGGCGAAGGCGGCGAAGACCGCCGCCGCTACGCTCCGGTGAAGCCGGGGGAATCGTTGCTGTCGCGTCTGGGCAAGGAACGCGTCGAGGTCGACATTCCATTGGCGGTGGGCGACTCGCTCAAGTCCAAGATCAAACAAGTCGCCTCGGGCCGCTTCGGCGTGACCACCGAGTACCTGGCCTCTGCCGAGCAGCTCCAGATCAAGATCGCGCAGGGCGCCAAGCCCGGCGAGGGCGGGCAGCTGCCAGGTCGCAAGGTGTCCGAATACATCGCGGAAATCCGCTATTCGACGCCCGGCGTGGAACTCATTTCGCCGCCGCCGCACCACGACATCTACTCGATCGAGGATATCGCGCAGCTCATCCACGACCTGAAGAACGCCAACCCTGAGGCCTCGGTCAGCGTGAAGCTGGTCTCCGAGATCGGCGTGGGCACCGTCGCCGCGGGCGTCGCCAAGGCCAAGTCCGACCACGTGACCATCTCCGGGCACGATGGCGGCACGGGCGCGAGTCCCTGGTCCTCGATCAAGCACGCCGGCACGCCCTGGGAGTTGGGATTGGCCGAGACCCAGCAGACCTTGGTGCTCAACCGGCTGCGCGGGCGCATCGCGGTGCAGGTCGACGGTCAATTGAAGACCGGGCGCGACGTCGTGATGGGAGCGATACTCGGGGCCGACGAGTTCGGATTTTCCACCGCGCCGCTCGTGGTCGAGGGCTGCATCATGATGCGCAAGTGCCACTTGAACACCTGTCCGGTGGGCGTGGCCACCCAGGACCCGGTGCTGCGCCGGAAATTCCAGGGCAAGCCCGAGCACGTGGTCAATTACTTCTTTTTCGTCGCCCAGGAGGTGCGCGAGCTGATGGCTTCGCTCGGCGTGCGCAAATTCAACGACCTCATCGGCCGCACCGACCTGCTCGACACGAGGAAAGGCATCGAACACTGGAAGGCGAAAGGGCTCGATTTCTCCAAGATCTTCAGGAGGCCGCAGATGCCCCCGGATGTGGCGCGCTACAACTGCGAAAGCCAGGACCACGGTCTGGAGCGCGCGCTCGACAAGCGGCTCCTGGAACTGGCGCAACCGGCCCTGGAGCGCGGCGAAAAGGTCACCATCGACATGCCGATCCGCAATATCAACCGCGCTGTGGGCACGATGCTCTCGGGGGAAATCGCCAAGCGCTACGGCCACGAGGGTCTTCCGGCGGACACCATTCACGTTCGCTTCGCAGGATCGGCGGGCCAGAGTTTTGGTGCGTTTCTCGCC
>JACPRN010000181.1 GCA_016189945.1 Betaproteobacteria bacterium | reverse complement strand
TCGAAGCGCACGGCCAGCGCGGGACGCTCGCGCGCTTTCTGTGGCAGCCGCTGTGCGTCTCGGCGCTCAACACGCCTCCTGAGCGCGCCTCGGCGCAGGTGTTCGCCAACGTCATCCGCGACGGTTTCACCGGCGCGCGCGGAAACAGCGACCTCCTCCTGCCCAAGGTCGATCTGGGACGGATTTTTCCCGATCCCGCGGCGGCGTTCGTGGAGCAGCACGGCGGGGCGATCGAGCGCGGCGCCGCCGTCCGACGCATCGGACAGGGCAAAGACGGCTTTCGGCTCGACGATCGGCCGCAGCGATTTGCGCAGGTGATCCTCGCCTGCGCGCCCCAGCACGCGCCGGCGCTGCTGCAAGGTTTTCCCGAGCTCAACGCGACCCGTGCAGCGATCGAGGCGCTCGAGTACGAACCGATCACCACCTGCTACCTGCAGTATCCGGAAGGCGTGAGGTTGCCCGCTCCCATGCTCGGTTTGAGCGGCGTTCTGCTGCAATGGGCGTTCGATCGCGGACAAACCTCGGCCAGGCCAGGCCTCATCGCCGCGGTGGTGAGCAGCTCGGGCGCGCACGAAGATCTCGCGCAGGAGGAGCTTGCGCGCCGGGCCCACGGCGAAATCTCGAGCGCGACGGGCAACGCACTCCCCCCCCTGTGGACGCGCGTGATCGCCGAAAAGCGCGCCACCTTTTCCTGCCGCGCGGGGATCGAGCGCCCGCCGACCCGTACCAGCGTCGCAGGGCTTTTCCTCGCCGGCGACTATACCGCAAGCGACTATCCGGGAACGCTGGAGGCCGCGGTGAGAAGCGGCATGGCGGCTGCTCAAGCCGTTGTCGAGAACCTGCGCTGAAGGGGACGATTCCGAATCAGCGGTGTTGATTCTGCCTTTTATCAATCTTCACGCCTTTGAGTGGTTGCGAATTCGCAACCACTCAAAGGCGTGAAGACGGAATCAAAAGCAAATTCTCACCGATGTCGCCAACATCGATCTGGAAAGCGATCAACCCCGCCCGCTCACCGAAACCGCCCCACGGCCTCCGCCAGGCGTTCGACGGCGATGATCTCCATTCCGTCCATCGGGCGTTTCGGCGCGTTCGCCTTCGGAATCAGCGCCCGGGTGAAACCGAGCTTGGCCGCCTCGCGCAGGCGCTCCTGGCCGCGCGGAGCGGGCCGGACCTCGCCCGCGAGCCCCACCTCGCCGAACACCGCGAGCTTTTCGGGCAGCGGGACATCGCGCAGGCTCGAGACGATGGCCAGCAGCACCGCGAGATCTGCCGCCGGCTCGCCGATGCGCACGCCGCCCACCGCATTCACGAACACGTCCTGGTCGTAGCAGGCGATCCCCGCGTGGCGGTGCAGCACCGCGAGCAGCATCGCCAGGCGGTTCTGCTCCAGCCCGACGCTGAGCCTGCGCGGGCTCGGCGTATGCGCGCTGTCCACGAGCGCCTGGATCTCCACCAGCAGCGGCCGCGAGCCCTCCTGCGCCACCAGCACGCAGGAGCCCGCCACCGCACCGCTGTGGCCGGCGAGGAATATCGCCGAAGGATTGGAGACGCCCTTCAGGCCCTTCTCGGTCATCGCGAACACGCCCAGCTCGTTGACCGCGCCGAAACGGTTCTTGAACGCGCGGACGAGGCGGAAGCTCTGCTGCGTATCGCCCTCGAAGTAGAGCACCGTATCGACGATGTGCTCGACCACCCGCGGGCCGGCGATCGCCCCCTCCTTGGTGACGTGCCCCACGAGCACCGCGATGGTCGCTGTCTGCTTGGCAAAGCGCGTCAACTGCGCCACGCATTCGCGCACCTGGGCCACCGAGCCCGGGGCGGAGCTCAACTGCTCCGAGTACAGCGTCTGGATCGAATCGACGACGACGATATCCGGGCGCGCGACCTCCAGCGCGGCGAGTATCTTCTCCAACTGAATTTCCGCGAGCAGTTGAAGCTTTCCCGGCTCCAGCGCCAGGCGCCGCGCGCGCAGCGCCACCTGCTGCGCCGATTCCTCTCCGCTCAGGTAGAGCGCCTTCGCCGAGCCGCTCATCGCCGCGAGCGCCTGCAGCAGCAGCGTCGATTTGCCCACGCCCGGATCGCCGCCGATCAGCACCACCTGCCCGGCGACCAGTCCTCCGCCGAGCGCCCGGTCCAACTCGGCGATTCCGGTGCTCGAGCGCTCCGATTCGGCGGCGCGCACTTCGGAGAGCAACTGCAGCGTCGCCGCGCCTCCAACGCCGGCGAAGCGATGCCGCGAAGGCGCCTCGGCGATGGATTCAACCAGGGTATTCCACGCGCCGCAGGCGGGGCATTGCCCCTGCCATTTGGGCGCCTGGCCGCCGCACTCGGTACACGCGTAGATCGGCTTTGGTTTTGCCATCACTCCACCTCCACCACGCGCACGTGCGAGGCGAGCGCGCACAGCAATTCGTAGCTGATCGTCTCCGCCGCCGCCGCGACCTCATCGGCCGGCAGCCCCTCGCCCCACAGCGTCGCTTCGGTTCCGACGCCGGCGCCCGGAATGCGGGTGATGTCGGCGGCGAGCATGTCCATCGACACGCGGCCCACCGTGACCGTGCGCACCCCGCCGATGACGATCGGCGTTCCGCGGCCGTTGAATCCCGGCGCGCTTCTCGGATAGCCGTGCGCATAACCGCAGGCGACGATGCCGATGCGCATCGGCGCAGGCGCGGTGAACAGTCCCCCGTAGCCGACCGCATCGCCCGCCTGCAGCGCCTGCACGGCGATGATGCGGCTCCTCAACGTCATCGCCGGCTTGAGGCCAAGGGAGCCTGCGCTTTCGTCCGCAAACGGCGAGCAGCCGTAGAGCATGATCCCCGGGCGCACCCAGTCGGCGTGGGTTTCGGGATAGCGCAGCAGCGCGGCCGAATTGGCAAGCGAGCGCGGCAATGCCGGGTCGAAGTCCAGCGCGCGCAGCCGCTCGAGCTGCGCGGCGACGCCGGCCTCGCCGTCGGCGCCGGCAAAATGCGTCATGAGGGTGATGGAGGAAACGCCGGCGCAGGCGCGCAGCCGCTCAAGCGCCGCCCGCGCCTCGGGCGGGTGAAATCCGAGGCGGTTCATTCCGCTGTTGATTTTCAAGTAGACGGCGATCGGCGCGGCAAGAGCGCTCGTCTCGAGCATGCGCACCTGCTCCATGTCATGCACCACCGTAACCAGCCCGCGCGCGGAGAACTCGGCCAGTTCTCCGGGGCTGAAAAACCCTTCGATCATCAACACCGGCTTGGTGCAGCCCTCCTCGCGCAGCCGCGCGGCGGCGTCGATTTCGACCAGCGCAAAGCCGTCGGCGGCATCGAGGGCGGCGGCCGCGCGCGCGAGGCCATGCCCATAAGCGTTCGCCTTGATCACGGCCCAGATGCGCGAGCGCGGCGCCCTCGCCCGCGCCAGCGCCAGGTTGTGGCGCAGCGCGCTCAGGCTGATGGTGGCGACAATGGGCCGCATCGGAGGTCTTTCCGGCGCTCAGCGCCCGTGCCCTTTCAGTCTGCTCTTGGCAAAATCGACGAACGCATTGACGAGCCGGGAGCGGAATTTCTCTTTCGGGTAGACAAGCGACAGGGTCCGGATCAGCTTCGGCGCAAGCGGCAAGGCGATCAGTTCGCCCAGCTTTTTCTCCTTTTCCACCGCCATGCGCGACATGATCGCGAATCCGACGCCTGCCGCGACCACGCCTTTCAGCGCTTCCGGGCTGCCCAGTTCCATCTCGACGTCCAGATCATCGGGACTGATGCCCACGCGGCGAAAATACAAATCGGTGAATTCGCGGGTTCCCGAACCGGCCTCGCGGCTGATGTACGGGTACTGGAGCAACTGCCCGGGCGCTATCTGCTTGTGCTCGGCGAGCGGGTGCCCGGGCGCGAGTATCACCTGCAGCTCGTCTTCGCAGCAGGCTTCGGTGAGCAGCGCCGGCAGATGCGACGGCGCCTCGATCAGGCCGATGTCCAGGGTATGCTCGGCGACCCGGTTCTCGATGGTCTCGGAATTGGCGACGAAAAGCTTGACCTGAACCTCCGAATAGCGCGCCTTGAACTCGCCGAGCACTTGGGGCAGCATGAATTCGGCGATGGTCGTGCTGGCGCCTATGAGCAGCGGCCCGGAAATCCGTCCCGTGATCTCCTTGAGCCTCGTCTCCAGTTCGTTCGAGAGGCCGAGGATCCGATCGGCGTAATCGAGCACCAGGGTCCCCGCGGGGGTGAGCGAAATCCTGCCGTGGCCGCGCTCGAACAGGCGGATGTTATAGTGCTCCTCGAGCTGCTTGATCTGGAATGTGACCGCAGGCTGCGTCATGAACAGCACCTCGGCAGCCTTGGTGAAGCTCATCTGCTTCGCCACGGCGTGAAACACCTGCAGTCTCCTGTCGGCCATGCGCCCCCCCTTGCTCCGAGCGCCAATTGAACCATAAGCGCGCTTGCTGCGGGGCACTCATGGTATAAAGCGGGCTTTACGAAACAGGCGCGAGACCTGCGCAGGCGCGATGCACCTTCCCTCGGCACGATGAAGCGCGGCTTCTACACCATCATGGCGGCGACAGGAAAAGCCACGATGGGAATTCACTGCGCCGCCAAACGCTCTCATTTCCGCCGGCTGGGCGCGCTCCCATGAAGCGCGGGTTCTACACCATCATGGCGGCGACAGGAAAAGCCACGATGGGGATTCACTGCGCCGCCAAACGCTCTCATTTCCCCCGCCTGGGCGCGCTCCCATGAAGCGCGGCTTCTACACCATCATGGCGGCGCAGTTCTTTTCGTCGCTTGCCGACAATGCGCTGCTGATCGCCGCCATCGCGCTGCTGGCAGAACTCTCCGGCCCGCAGTGGGTCGTGCCGCTGCTAAAATTCTTCTTCACCGTCTCCTACGTCATCCTCGCGCCTTTTGTCGGCGCGTTCGCCGACTCGATGCCCAAGGGCCGCGTGATGTTCATCACCAACGCGCTCAAGATCGTCGGCTGCATCATGCTCCTCTTCTACCAGCTCCTGCTCGTGCCTGGCCTGCCCGCATTTGTCATAGTGCTGGTCGCCTATGCGGTCGTCGGGCTCGGTGCTGCGGCGTATTCCCCGGCCAAATACGGCATTCTCACCGAGCTGCTGCCCCCGCAGCAGCTCGTCTTCGCCAACGGCTGGATCGAGGGGCTGACCGTCGCCTCGATCATCCTCGGCGTGCTGCTCGGCGGGGCGCTCATCAGCCCTGCGGTGTCCCATGTGCTGATCGCGATCGACATCACCTACATCGATACCGGGATCGATACGCCGGCGGAGGCCGCGATGCCGCTGATCGCGCTGGTGTACCTTGCGGCAGCGATTTTCAACCTCTTCATCCCGGACACCGGCGCGCACTACGAGCCCCAGCGAACCAACCCGATCCTGCTGGCGCGCGATTTCTGGACCTGTTTCACCACCCTCTGGCGCGACAAGCTGGGACAGATCACGCTCGCGGTGACCACGCTGTTCTGGGGCGCGGGCGCCACGCTCCAGTTCCTCGTCCTGCGGTGGACCGAGAGGAATCTCGGGCTGCCCCTGTCGCAGGGCGCCGTTCTTCAGGGCGTCACCGCCTTGGGCATCGCCCTCGGGGCGGTGTTCGCCGCGCGCTTCGTTCCGCTGCGCCGATCGCTGTCGGTGCTGCCCGTGGGCGTCGCGATGGGAATCGCGGTCATGCTCATGGCCTACGTTTCGGCCATGCCGCTGGTGTACCTGATGCTCATTGTGGTCGGCGCGCTGGCCGGATGTTTCGTCGTGCCCATGAACGCGCTCCTGCAGCACCGCGGCCACGTCCTGCTGTCGGCGGGACACTCGATCGCGGTGCAGAACTTCAACGAGAACCTCGCGATCCTCGCCATGCTCGCGATCTATTCGGGCATGATCGCCACCAATCTGGGCGTGCACGCCATCATGGTGATCTTCGGCCTGTTCGTGGCCGGCACCATGGTGCTGGTGATGCTACGCCACCGCTACAACCAGAGCCGCGGCGATTCGCTGCATCTGATCGGCATGGAGAAGCACTGAGCCGGCGCAGTCGAAAGCCGGTTCTTGCTTTTGTGGATCTCGTGTTTTCGTGTAGTTGCGAGGTTGCAACTACACGAAAACACGAGACAATACAACGCCAAGAACCGCCGCGGCGAGGCTAAATGACCAGCGGCTTGTCCGGCAACTCGTTTGGATTCTCCCCCGACGGCGGGAAATGCGCGGCGAGCAGATCGCTGATCGCGCGCAAGCCCGCGATCGCGCCCTGCTCGAACTGGCCGCGCGCGAACGCGGCTTGCATCCGGCCGCAGATTTCCTCCCAGAGGCCGCTCCCCACGCGCGCGTGTATGCCGCGGTCGGCGACGATCTCGACGTCGCGCTCCGCGAGCAGCAGATAGACCAGCACGCCCGAGTTGTGCTCGGTGTCCCAGACCCGCAGCCGCCCGAACAGTTCGACCGCGCGATCGCGCGCCGAAACGCCTTGGATCAATGCGTCGAACGGCAGCGAGGCTTCAACGGCGAAACGAAGCTCGCCCATGTGTCGGCCCTCCTGTTCGGCGATCGCGCCCTCGATGGCGCGCAGCGAGCGCGCCGGGAACGCGCGGCGCACCGACCAGCGATCGCAGAACAGGTGGCGACCGATTCTCTTCAGGTTCATCGCGATTTCACCAGCGCCCGGAGGCTCCGCCGCCGCCGAAGCCGCCGCCGCCCCCGGAGAACCCGCCGCCGCCCGACCAGCCGCCGCCCCACCGGCCGCCCCCGTAGCCGCCGTAGCCGCCGCCGAGAGCGCGTCCGGCCGATGAGCCCGCCGCCAGGGTGATAAACAGGGCGGCGATCGCCGCGAGCAGCGCGGCGATCAAAGCGCCGGTGACGAGCCACGCGGTCCCGCCGGCGATTGCAGAGACGAGCGACGCACCCGCCGTTCGCCCGAATAGCGCGCTCAGCATCCGCCCGAGCACGAGCGCCAGCACCAGCACGAGCACGAATAGCGACTCGTAATCGTCCCAGGATTGCCGGCTGCGCCCTTGCGCCGGCGCGAGCTGCTCGCCCTCGATCAGCTTCATCAAGGCGCCGGTTCCCGCGGCGATGCCGCCGTAGAAGTCATTGGCCAAGAAATGCGGCGCGATCACCTCGCGGATCACGCGGCTCGCGATAACGTCTGGTATCGCGCCCTCGAGCCCCCGGCCCACTTCGATCCGAAGCCGGTGCTCGTCCTTGGCGATGACCAAGATCGCGCCGTCGTCGATCCGAGCGCGTCCGATCTTCCACGCCTCGGCGACGCGGATGGAATACTGCTCGATCGTCTCGGGCTGCGTGCTGGGCAACATGAGCACCGCAATCTGGCTGCCTTTCCTCGCCTCGAAATCGCGCAGCGAGCGCTCCAGCGCCTGCAATTGCGGCGCCGAGAGCGTGCCGCTGAGATCGGTGACGCGGGCCTTGAGCGGCGGGATCGGAACTTCGCCGGCGGCCGGCGCGGCCGAGAGCAGCGCGAGCGCGAGGACCCGGGCGCCGACGGACAAGGCGAGGGTCACTGCGATGCGCCGACGCTATTTTGCCGCCGCGGGCCGCTTGCCGAAATCGACCTTGGGCGGGGCGGAGATCGCTTTTTCGTCGTCGACGGTGAAGGCGGGCTTCAACTGATAGCCGAAGGCCATCGCCGTCAGATTCACGGGGAACTGACGCACGAGCACGTTGTACTCCTGCACCGCCTTGATGTAGCGGTTGCGCGCCACCGCGATGCGGTTCTCGGTGCCTTCGAGCTGCGCCTGAAGATCGCGAAAGTTCTGGTCGGACTTGAGCTGCGGATAGTTCTCCGCCACCAGGAGCAAGCGCGAAATCGCGCTCGTCATTCCGGCCTGCGCCTGCTGGAACCGCGCGAAAGCGGCCTCGTCGTTGATCAGTTCCGGGGTCGCCTGGATGCTCCCGACCCTGGCGCGGGCCTCGGTCACCTGGGCGAGGACCTGCTGTTCCTGGGCGGCGAATCCCTTGACAGTCTCGACCAGGTTCGGCACCAGATCGTAGCGCCGCTGGTACTGGTTCAGCACCTCGGACCAGCCCGCCTTGACCGCTTCGTCGCCACGCTGGATGTCGTTGTACCCGCAGCCGGAAAGAACGGCGGCCGCCAGAGCGAGTGCCGCCAAGAGCGTTGCGCGCATGCTGTCTCCCTCGATAAAGGCAATCGGATTGTTATGTTTGGGCGCCAAGCCCGATTTCAATCGCCGCCGGCCTTCGACCTCAGCTCGGCCATCACCCGGCGCGCAAAGCACAGGTCCTCCCACGCCTTCGCCTTGTCCGGCAGATTGCGCAGCAGGTACGCCGGATGGTAGGTGACAACGAGCGGCACCCCCTGATAGCGGTGCAGCTTGCCGCGCAGGCTCGCGATCGTGGCCTCCGTTTCGAGCAGCGACTGCACGGCGAATCGCCCCATGGCGAGAATCAGCCTCGGCCGGATAAGAGCGATCTGGCGCGCGAGGTGCGGGTTGCACTGCGCGACTTCGAAGGCCTCGGGATTGCGGTTGCGCGGCGGGCGGCACTTGAGCACGTTGGCGATGTAGACGTTGCGGCTGCGCGCAAGGCCTATCGATGCGAGCATGTTGTCGAGCAGCCGTCCCGCCTGTCCGACGAAGGGCTCGCCGCGCGCATCCTCTTCTGCGCCCGGCGCCTCGCCCACCAGGAGCCATTCCGCGCGTTCGTCGCCGACGCCGAAGACGGGGTGGGTGCGCGTCCTGGCGAGCGCGCAGGCTTCGCAACTCGCGACGGCAGCCTTCAACTCCGGCCAGTCCATGCGCAGAATGCGCGCGCCGCGCTCATCTTTCGCGCCCGCAGGCGACGGCGAATGCGCGCGCTCGGCTGCCGCGGCTGCCGGTGACCGCGGAAGCGCCGGCCGCGGCGGATCAGCGCTGGATTGCGAATCCTGCATTGCGCTTCCCGGATCCGGCTTTTCCCGCAGCCGCCATACCGGCGCGAGCCCCATCTCCTCCAGCAGCCGATTGCGGTCGATGCTCATCAGAGGTCGATCGCCAGCAGCAGCGCGTCTTCGCGCCCGTCCCGCGCGGGATAGTAGCCGCGGCGCACGGCGACCTGGCGGAAGCCGTGTTTCGCGTACAGGAGCCTTCCGGCAGCGTTGGAAGGCCGCACTTCGAGAAACAGCAGGCGCGCGCCACCGTCCCGCGCCACGCCGATCAATTGCTGCAGCATCCGCGCCCCGTGGCCGCGGCGCTGCTCGCCTGCAGCGACGCTCAAGTTGAGCAGGTGCGCCTCTCCGGCCCCCACGATCATGACCGCGTAGCCGATCAGGCCCGTCTCGCCGCGATAAACCAGGCACCTGTATCCGGCGCACAGCGAATCGACGAAATTGCCCAGGGTCCAGGGAAATTCGTAAATGCTCTTCTCGATCGCGAGCACCTCGCCGAGATCGTCCTCGGTCATCGGTTCCAGCGACGGCAGCGGCTTCACCACCGCGCTCACGGTCTCTCGCCCTTTTTCAGCGCCACCTTGTCACGCAGATAGATCGGCGCTGCGCTCGCGGGCGCCGCTCCTTCGCCGCGCGCAAACGACGCGCGCGCAAGCGCGAGCACCGCGCCTGCGGTAGGCGCAATCCCCGCCCGCACCGTTTCGAGCGCGCCGCCGAGCCGGGCGCGCAGCGCCTCGCCGTGGGCGAGAAAGCCGTTGCCGCAACCGACCCAGCCGCCGTCGTCGCTGTCCATCTTCGGCAGCGGCAGTGATTCCGGCTTGCACAGCCCCGGCGCATGGACTTCTTGCCAGCCGGCCGCGGAGCGAAGGTACGCCCCGTGGTAGATCTCGCCCATGCGCGCATCGATGCATGCGATCACGCGCGCCTGCTGCGACGCTTCGGCGAGCGCAAGCAGGGTGCCGATGCCGACCACTTTGAGCGAGCGCGCGAGCGCCAGCCCCTGCGCCACGCCGCAGGCGATGCGCAACCCGGTGAACGATCCGGGACCGGCGCCGTAGGCGATGCCATGCAAGTCGCTCCACTCGAGCCCCGCCTCGTCCATGAGCGCTCCGAGGGCATCGAGGATCAGTTCGGCGTGGCGCCGTCCCGCCTCGACGTGCAGCGTGCGCACCTCCGCCCCGCGGCTTGCCGCGAGCGACAGGAATTCGGCGGAGGTTTCGATAGCGAGCAGGTTCACGTTGCGCCGCTGATGCAGTGGGAATGCGTGGAGCGTGATTCTATCGGATCGCCGGCAGTCGGGAGCGCGCGCCTCGCTTCGCGCGGTAGAATTGCCGCATCCTCGCACCCGCACCGGGAGGGCACCCATGATTCGCCGTCTTCTTGCCGCCGCCGTGCTCTTGTTCTCCGCCGCGGTGCACCGCATCGGCCGGATCGAAGACAAGAAATAGGCCGGCTGCGGTCGATGAAGCTTCCGATCACTCTGGCCTGCGGAGTCTACGACCGCACCTTCGGGCTGCGCGACGGCACGGTGCCGGTCGAGGGGGTAGAGCTGAACTTTCTGCCCATGATGCCGCTGGAGACCTTCCGCCGGCAGTCGCGCCACGCCGAATTCGACGCCTCGGAGTTCTCGCTCTCGACTTTCATGAGCCTGCATTCCCGCGGCGACCGGCGCTTCGTCGGCATCCCGGTCTACCCCTCGCGGCGCTTCCGGCACGAGCACGTGTGGATCAATGTACACGCAGGCATCCGCTCTGCGGCCGACCTGAAGGGCAAGCGCGTCGGCGTGCACGAGTTCGTGCAGACCGCCGCGCTTTGGATCCGCGGCTTTCTCGAACATGACTACGGCGTCCGCACCGCCGACATCGCCTGGCATCTCGGGGGCTACAACGCGCCCGAGCCGCATTTCAAGACGCAGATCGAGCTGGATCTGCCCGCCCAGGTCGAGGTGAGGATCATTCCCGGCGATCAGTGCATCGACGCCATGCTCGAGCGCGGCGAGCTGGACGCCGCTTTCCCCTCGGCGCCCCTCTCGTTTCGGCGCGGATCGCCCAATGTCGCCAGATTGTTCCCGGATTTTCGCACCGCCGAAGAGGATTATTTCCGCCGCACCGGCATTTTTCCGATCATGCACGTGGTCGTCGTGCGCCGCGAAATCTACGAAAGGCATCCCTGGGTGATGCAGGCGCTCTACAAGGCCTTCGTTCAGGCGAAGGAACTCGCCATCCGCCGGCTCACGACCTCGCCGCCGCTGCACGCCACGCTGCCCTGGCTCACCGAACACCTCGAGGCGACGCGCCGCGTCATGGGCAACGACTACTGGTCCTACGGCCTGGAAGAAAATCGCCGCGTGCTCGAGGCCGCGGCGCAATACGCCTGGGAGCAGGGACTGCTCGCCCAGCGCATCGAGCGGGTCGACGATTTGTTTGCTCCCGAGACGCACGCGGGAGTGCAGGATATTCCGCCGTAAGCGCAGGAGGCTCACTGGCGAAAGTGGGTATCGACCTACAGAG
>JACPRN010000185.1 GCA_016189945.1 Betaproteobacteria bacterium | reverse complement strand
GGATGGGACGTTAAACGCCAGAATTTCGCCTGGGTGATCCCCTACCACGACGGCGCGATCCGCTACTGGAGGCAAGCCGGCGCGTGGAAGCCCGAGCATCAGGCGCACAACGACCGGCTCGTCGCGCGCCAGAAGGTACTCGCCTCCGCGTGGGCGAGCGTGAAGAAGGGCTCCTACGCGGATGACACCGCGTTCGCGCAGGCCTGGATGAAAGCCCGCGCCGACGCGCTGACCAAGGCCGGACTCGAACCCGTCGTAACGCACTGGTGACCGAAGCGGCGCCCGAGGCGCGCTACCGCCGGCTGCCGCCGGCGTGGCGCGCCCTGCTGATCGCGCTCGCCGCGGCCGCGATCTTCCTCGCGCTCAACCAGCTCCTCAACCTGGGGTTCTTCTCGGGCAGGGTCCTGCTCGACAGTGCCTATCTGTACTGGCTGTGCGCCCTGCTCGCGGGCTGCGTGTTCGTGCTCATCCCGGCCGGCCCGCGCGCGCGGCGCGACCGGGTGCCCTGGTACGATGCGCTCGCCTTCGCCGCCACGTTCGCGGTGTTCGCCTATTTCGCCCTGCACGCGCAGCGCATCGTCGAGCAGGGATGGGAGTTCAAGGCGCCGCGCGAAGCGGTGTGGGTCGCCTACGTCGGGTGGGTCGTGGTTCTCGAGGCGACGCGGCGCGCGGGCGGCAACGTAGTGGCCGCGGTGGTGGCGCTGGTATCGCTCTACCCGGTCTACGCAGGCCACCTCCCCGGACCGATCGCCGGGCTGCCTCGCGCGCTGCCAGAGACCGCCGCATTTCACTTCGCCAGCACCGAGAGCGTGCTCGGCATTCCGACGCGCGCTTTTGGCGAACTCGTGATCGGATTCGTAACCTTCGGCGCCGTGCTTCAGTACACCGGGGCGGCGCACTTTTTCAACAACCTCGCGTTCGCGCTCTTCGGCTCGGTGCGCGGGGGGCCGGCGAAAGTCGCGATCTTCGCGAGCGGGCTGATGGGCTCGGTCTCCGGCAGCGTGGTCTCCAACGTCCTTACCACGGGCGTGGTGACGATTCCCGCCATGAAGCGCATCGGCTTCGCCCCCGCCTACGCCGGCGGCGTGGAAGCCTGCGCGTCGACCGGCGGCGTCCTGATGCCGCCGGTGATGGGTGCCACCGCCTTCGTGATGGCCTCCTTCCTCGGCGTGCCCTATGCGCAGGTCGCGATCGCCGCCGCCGTGCCCTCGCTGCTCTACTACTTCGGGCTGTTCGTGCAGATCGACGGCTATGCGGCCAAGAACGGCCTCAAGGGCCTGCCGCGCGGAGAGCTGCCGCCGCTCGGCCGGACATTCGCCGAAGGCTGGCACTACCTGATCGTATTCGCGTTCCTCGTCTGGATGCTGCTCGTGCTGCAGCGCGAGTCGCTCGCGCCGTTCTATTCGATCGCGCTGCTGCTGGTCGTCAACCAATTCTCGCGCCGCCACCGGCTGGACTGGAAAAAGCTCGGCGCGCTGCTCGAGGGCGTGTGCGGCGCGCTCGCCGAGCTCTCGGCGCTGCTCGCCGGGGTAGGCCTCATCATCGGCGCGCTCTCGGTGACGGGCCTCGCGGGCACGCTCGCCAATGACCTTGTGTACCTCGCCGGCAACAACGTCTACGTTCTGCTCGTGATGGGAGCGATCACCAGCTTCATCTTCGGCATGGGCATGACGATCACCGCCTGCTATATTTTTCTCGCCATCGTCCTCGCTCCGCCGCTCGTGGCCGCGGGCTTCGACCCGGTGGCGGTGCACCTGTTCATGCTGTACTGGGGGATGGTGTCTTTCATCACGCCTCCCGTTGCGCTCGCCGCGTTCGTCGCCGCGGGCCTGGCGCGCGCCGCGCCGCTCGAGGTCGGCCTGCAGTCCGTGCGCCTCGGCAGCACGATGTACTTCGTGCCCTTCTTCTTCGTGCTCAATCCCGCGGTCATCTTGCGCGGCGCGGGCGGCGAAATCGCGGTGGTCGTTGCGACCGCTGCACTCGGCATTGCGCTGATCGCCGCCGCGCTCGAGGGTTGGCTGATCGGGATCGGCGATCTGCGCCGGGGTGCGGCGAACGCGATCGCGCGAGCGCTGCTCTTCTTGGCAGGCATGGCGATGGCGCTTCCCGGGGGCGGGCGCCTGGCGCTCAGCCACTTCGAGCTCGCGCTTGCCGGCGCAGCGCTTGCCGGCGCGAGCGCGCTCATCGCTTGGGCGGCGCGCAAACGGAGCCTGCGCGAATAGAAATCGATCCTCCAGTTCATGCTCGTTCTGCGCGGAACAAGCTGCCTCGTCTGAAAGCGCACCATTTCCGCAACTGCTGGCTCCGCGGTAGTGGCTGTGTACTTCTTCCCGGACGGGTGCTAGAGTGACGCCGTTGAGTTTGTTCAATACTGTTTTGGGTCAATACACAATAAGCCGGCCGTGCCCCAATTGGGAGTGGAACCGGCGCGTTGCATTCTTTGCGAGTAATTCCGGGGAGAGCAAATCATGATACGGATAACATGGTTGAGGTCTACGGTCGGCATTTCACTCCTGGCGTTGGGCTTGGCTGCTTTTACTCGACCGGCGCTGTCTGAAACCCCAGAAGAGTTCTTCAAGAAAAACAACGTCGAAATCGTAGTCGGATTTTCCGCCGGCGGCGGCACCGACAGTGCCGCGCGCACCGTGACCGCCTACTGGTCCGATACGTTCGGCGGCCTTGCCAAGATCAACAACATGCCCGGGGGCGGCACCGTCGTCGCGACCAATTATGTCTGGAGGGCAAAACCGGACGGTCTTACCCTTTTGATCACGCCCTTCGGCACCTCGCTTGCCGCAACGACGCTCTTCGGTGCTCCCGGCATGAAATTCGACGTGAGCAAGTTCAGTTATATCGCCATGTTTGCCGATGAGCCGCCGGGCTTCAGTATCGGCAAAGACTTGCCCTACAACTCGCTCGAGGACCTCAAGAAGGCGAAGGGGCTGAAGCTCGGCTCCACATCGGCAAAGGGCATGCCGCCCTTCGGCGGCGTAACCATGCTGCACCTGCTTGGGCTCGATGACGGCAACGTCATCACCGGCTACGATTCCGCCCCAGAAGTCGGGCTTGCCATCAAGCGGGGCGAGATCCATGGCATGGTGTTCACCTCAAACTCCACAGACAAAGAGGTCAAGAAGGGCGTTACGAAAGCCCTGGCTACCGTCGCTTATGTCGGGAGCCCTCTTCTGCCCGGAGTGAAGCCGGTTTCCGAGCTGCTGAAACTCTCCCCCGAGCAGCAACGGATCCTGAAGGTCTACGATGCTGCCTTCAAGTCGGGAAGGGTGCTTCTCGGTCCCCCGGGAATGGATCCGGCCAAGGTTGAATACCTGCGGAAGAAAATCGTGGAGCTCTTCAAGTCCAAGGGCTATCAAGCGATGGCGAAGACGGTATTCGGGTACTGGGAAGACCCGGTGGTGGGCAAGGACCTCGAGAAGCTCATCCAGGAACTCCAGGCCATGCCCAAGGCCGATGTGGATCTGATGAACCGGCTTGCCAAGAAGTACATCAAGTAAGATCACCGGACAGCCTGCTGCGTGACGCCGGGGGCGGGGGCTCCCGCCCCCGGGGGCGTCACGCGCAAACTGCTCCCGCAGAAGCATACACATGGCCTTCCAAGCGATATTCGAAGCTCTCGGGAACTTCGCCAGCCTTCAGATGTGGCTGGTGATCGCCGCCGGGACTTTGATCGGTCTCATATTCGGCGTCGTGCCCGGCATCAGCGGCATGCTGGCGATCACCCTGATGCTTCCCTTCCTCTTCGTCATGAGCCCGATGGTGGCCCTGCCGCTGATCATGACGATCATGGCGATCCAGTTCCAGGGTGGCGCCATTAGCGCCATCCTCCTGAATCTCCCCGGCACGCCCGGCAGCTCCGCCACGCTGATCGATGGCTTCCCCATGACCGAGAGGGGCGAGGGCGGGCGCGCCCTGGGGGCGGCACAGGCGGCGAGCGCCCTGGGCAACATTCTTACCGCACTCGTGGCGCTGGCCGTGATTCCGCTGATACTGCCCATGATTGTCGCCCTGCGCTCCGCCGATATGGTCTTCATCATCCTGCTTGGCCTTACCTTCATCGGCGTCCTGGCCAGCGGCTCCATGATCAAGGGACTCCTCAGCGGCGGAGTGGGCCTGATGATCTCGTTCGTCGGATTCCAGCCTACGACCGGATCCGAGCGCTTCATCTTCGACAATCTTTACCTGTACGACGGCATTCCGTTGATTCCGCTTATGCTGGGGCTGTTCGCCATACCGGAAATGGTCGCCTTGGCCACCAGGGGCGGCCACATCGCCCAAAGCCAGGTCCCGATCAAGGGGATGGCGGATGTTTGGCGCGGGGTGATGGATGTCTTTCGTCACAAGAGCCTCGTTCTGCGCAGCCAACTGATCGGTTTTCTCGTCGGCGCGCTCCCGGGCGTGGGCGCCTCGCCGGCGACCTTCATGGCGTACGGCCACGCCAGGCAAACCTCCAAGAATCCGGAGACCTTCGGCAAAGGCAACGTCGAGGGGGTCATCGCCGCGGAAAGCGCCAACAACGCGTGTGAATCAGGAGCGCTGCTCACCACCCTTGCCCTGGGGATACCCGGAAGTCCGATCATGGCTCTGTTGCTCGGAGTCATGACCATGCAGGGCCTTATCCCGGGCCCGGATATGCTCACCAAGAACCTGGACCTGTCCATCACTCTGATATGGGTGATCGCCGTTTCAGGTGTTCTCGGAATCGCCATCTGTCTGCCGTTGGCGCCGCGTCTTTCCAGAGTGGCTTTCATTCCAGGGAGCCTGTTGGTGCCCATCGTGCTGGTTCTGGCGCTCACCGGCGCCTTCAGTTACCACGCGCGGTTCGAAGATGTTGTCGTCGCCGTAATCTTCGGCCTCATCGGGCTGATCATGCGGAGATTCGACTATAACCGGCCCGCTCTCCTGCTGGGCTTCATTCTGGGGCCGATCTTCGAGAAATTCTTCTTCATCGCGCTGAAAGCGGATGGTCCCTACTTCTTCATGCGGCCCATCAGCCTCGCCCTGATCGCAGCCATTATCGCGGTCATTGCCATTGGTCCGCTCAAAGCGCTCATCAAGGGAGTCAAATCGAGAAGAGGAGAAGTCAAGGCATGAAACTGAGCGCCGATGCTCGCATCTACCTTTTCGTTCTGGCGGTTGCCCTGTTCATGGTTGCCTGGTCGCTCGTTGCGGATTACCGTTTCGAATCAAAAATCCTGCCGGTGTTGGTTGGCGGCATCGTTGTCCTTCTGGCGACGGCGGGACTGTGGAATGAAGTCCGCGCGCACAAGCCGCATGAAGCGGCCTCCGATGCGGGCAGCGCCTTCGCTCGAGAGAGCTGGCGCGGCTATTCGGTCCATTTCGGCTGGCTTGCCGGTTTCCTGCTTGCGATCTACTTTGTCGGATACCATCTGGCCATACCGATCTTTGTCTTCTTATACACGAGGAGGCTGGGCAGCGGGTTTCTGCCGGCCGCGGTCTCTGCCTTGACGGTTTCGGTCTTCATCTATGCGGCATTCGAACTTGCTCTTGAGGTCAAGCTGTATCGCGGACTGGTTTTCGCGTGGCTGAGCTGAGCTATCCTTGAGCGTAATTTCCTCGACCCTAACGTCTGGCGTTCAAACCGCTGCTGAATTTCCAGTCCGACCCCGTGGACAGCATCGCTTTAGTCCGCTTCACAACCCGCAGCACGAACCTCCAGGCGAGGCCGCTCAAGCGCGACCATTCTTCGCGCCGCAGCTCGGTGGCGCGCGCTTTGGCTGCATCGAGGAAATCGCTCGTCAAGGCAAGCGACCCGCGAGCGCGTTGCCGATCCGCGGCGGACAGGTAGACCAGGGCCGCCCCTCCAATTCCGCTCATCACGACGAGACCTCGTGCTTGCACGGCGAACTCGTTGCCCGCGGCAAGAAGGATGTCGTCGAGCAGGCCTTCCTGCGTCAACCACACCTGTCCTGCGATGCAGTGCACGGCGAACCCGGCCGGCAGGCGAACCGACAAGGGCTGCGCCCGATCGATTTCCAGGAGCCGGCCCGGTTGTTTCCGTCCAGAGCTGTTCATCGCATATCTCCTTCGGCTAACATGACAGGCGTGAATATCGCTCCACCACAATGCCGCCACAAACGATCTTTGCTCACGCCATGCATGCGTAACGCGAAAGCATAGCCAGCGCGATCTGCCCGCGTCGCTCGACCTCCTGCGCGGCTTCGAATCGGCCGCCCGCCATCTTTCTTTCACCCGAGCGGGCGCGGAACTCTTTCTCACCCAATCGGCGGTGAGCCGCCAGGTGCAGACGCTCGAAGAACAACTCGGCGTGAAGCTCTTTCAGAGGCG
>JACPRN010000183.1 GCA_016189945.1 Betaproteobacteria bacterium | reverse complement strand
CGGCGAAGCGCCCAAGGGACTGGCGAGCACCGGTTCGCCCGTGCTCACCCAGATCTGGACTTTCCTGTGGGTGCCCGCAGTCACGGTTCCGGCGCACAAAGGGCCGAACGGCCTGCCGGTCGGGCTGCAGGTGTGCGGCCGGATCGGCGATGATCCGCGCACGCTCGCGGCCGCGCACTGGGTTCACCAGAGGCTTGCGCGTTGAACGGCCGGCCTCGCGCCGTACCTCGCGCTTACGCTTAGTCCGCCGTCGCGCCGGACGCCTTGACCGCGACCGCCCAACGCCCGATTTCCTCGTCAATGAACGCGGCAAAATCGCGGGTGCCGAGAAAGCTCACGGGAAAGCCGAGTTTGTCGAAGGCGGCGATCGTGTCGGGCTGCGACAGTATCTTCTTCATCTCGGCTTCCAGCCGGCCAACGACCGCCTCGGGGGTACGGCCGGTGGTCATGAGGCCGGTCCATGCTTTGGTGTCGAGCTTGTCGTAGCCGAGTTCGGCCAATGTCGGCACCTGCGGAAGCTGAGGGCTGCGGCTGCGCGATGCTACCGCCAATACACGCGTCTTGCCTGCACGAACGTACGGCAGGCCGGTCGGAACGGCATCGAACATGAAATCGACTTCGCCAGCGACCACCGCAGCCACCGCTGCCGGCAAGCCGCGGTACGGCACGTGCACCGCCGAAAACTTCGCATAGTATTTCAACAGTTCCGCCGACAGGTGCTGGCTGCTGCCGACGGCGTTCGAGGCAAAGTTGAGCTTGCCAGGATTCAACCGGGCATAATCGATCAGTTCTGCCACCGACGCGGCCTTCGTTCTGGGGCCCGCGACCAGCATGTTCGGCGCACTGGCGATGAAGGCGATCGGCGCCAGATCCTTTCGCGTGTCGAACGGCAGCTTCTTGTACAGGGTGACGTTGATCGCTATCGGTCCGGCGGCGATCAGCAACGCGTGGCCGGTGGGGGGAGCTTTGGCGATGAACTCGGCGGCGATGTTGCCGCCTGCGCCGACGCGGTTTTCCACCACGACCGGCTGGCCGAGCGCCTCCGAGAGTCTTGGGGCGATGACGCGCGCCGTGAAGTCCACGGTGCCCCCGGGCGGCACGGGAACGATCAACTGGACCGGACGCGCTGGATATTGCTGCGCAAATGACACCGCGCTCGCGAGCAGCGCCAGTAACCCGAGGGTAACGCGGATCAAGCTCATATTTGTTCCTCCTATCAATGCCACAATTGTTTCGTTGCCAGCCGTGCCCCCTCGGCCAAAGCCTGGAACTTGGCCCAGACGACGGTAGGGTGCACCTCGGGGTGATACATGGCCTGCGAGGAAAACCCGCAGTCCACCCCGGCAATGATGTTTTCGCGACCCACCCGTTGCGCGAAGCGCACAATGCGCTCGGCGACCAGCTCGGGATGCTCGACGATATTGGTCGCGTGCGTGATCACTCCCGGCATGATCGTCTTTCCTTCGGGCAACTTTACACTCTCCCACAAGTGGTACTCGTGCTCGTGGCGACAGTTGGCTGCTTCGAACGAGTAGGCCCCGGCATTGACGCGCAGCATGTGCTCCACCACATCCTTCAACCCGGCCTCGTGGATGCGCGGTCCCTCGTTGATGCCGTAGCAGGTGTGGTAGCGCACCTTCTCCGGCGGTACGCTGCGCAAGCTGTGGTTGATCGCCTCGACGTAGAGGTCTGCTCGCCTGCGCCGCTGCGCGGCGTCAAGCGTCGGATCGGCAAATATATAGCTCAGGCTCGGGTCGTCTATTTGCACCAGAAACCCCGCCTCGACAATCGCCAGGTACTC
Source organism: Betaproteobacteria bacterium (assembly GCA_016189945.1). Lineage (GTDB taxonomy): Bacteria > Pseudomonadota > Gammaproteobacteria > Burkholderiales > SG8-39 > JACQTO01. The sequence goes on along the minus strand of JACPRN010000183.1, from coordinate 4,994 downwards.
GGTGCGCAGCGCCTCGCTCACCGCTGTGTAGAAGTCCTCCTCCGAACCGTAGTACTCGTTCACGCCTACGCCGGCGGGAGAAATGGCCGGCATGAACACCGCCTCGTGCTTCACCCCTGCGAGCGCGGCCTTAAGGTTCTTGATGTCGCGTGCGAGCGCCTCCGTTCCCTGATAGCCGACCGGCCCGGTGCAGGCGATCGGAACGATAGGCACCAAGATCCCGCCATACATCGCGTGGCGGAAATACTCCTCGTAGTACTCGGGGAAAGCCGCGATTTCGGCCGCGAACTGCGTGCGCTTCATGCCCGGCCTCGGTTCAAAACCGCTCAAGCGTTCGCGTACATAAGTGAAGTAACCCGGTTTGGACATTTCACCGTCGGTCACGATGTCGATGCCGGCATCGGCCTGCCTGCGTACGATCTCGGCGACCGCGCTGCGAATCCTGTTTGCATACGCGTCGCGATCGTAGGGCTCAGCGCTGAGCGCAGCCTTCATCAGGTCGAGCAATTCCTTGGGGCGCGGCAGGCTGCCGACGTGGGTGGTGAGTATTCGCTCGCTCCTTGCTTTCAGCGTCATTAGTATGTTCCTGAGGAGAATCCGTGATGAGGGTCTAGCGGCGGCGCGAAGCCACTATAATGATGCTGACATCGGGGGAGTAGAACTTGTTATCGTTCGCCGCCACAGGCGATCATAGCGGAGATAATAATCCATGACTACCGAGCGCGTATTCGACTATGTGATCGTCGGTGCGGGTTCCGCGGGATGTACGCTCGCCAACCGCCTCACCGAGGACACAAGCGTGCGAGTCCTCGTTCTCGAGGCGGGCCTCTGGGACCGCGACCTGTGGATCCGCGTTCCCATCGGCTGGGGCAAGATCCTGCAGCGCCGCCTGCACGACTGGAAGTACTTTTCCGAGCCCGAGCCGGCCTTGAACGGCCGGCGCATCGAATGCGCGCGCGGCAAGGTGATCGGCGGATGTTCCTCGATCAACGCCATGATGTACACGCGCGGCCATCGGCTCGACTACGATCGCTGGGCTCGAGCGGGCTTGAGCGGATGGTCGTTTGCGCACGCGCTGCCGTACTTCCGCAAGCAGGAATCCTGGGAAGGCGGCGCAGACGCGTACCGCGGCGGCAACGGCCCGCTCGCAACGCGCATGTCAAGCTTCGACGACCCGCTCGTCGAAGCGTACTTCGAAGCCGGCAAGTCCCTCGGATATGCGTTCACGAACGACTACAACGGCGCGCAGACCGAGGGCTTCGCGCGGCTGCAATCGACCATCCGCGACGGCAAGCGCTGCAGCGCCGCCGACGCCTATCTGCGGCCGGCGCTCGCGCGCGCAAACCTCAGCGTCGAAGTCGGGGTGCTCGCGACACGCATCGCGTTCGAGGGCACGCGCGCAGTCGGCATCGAATACGCGCAGGGTGCGCAGACGGCCGTCGCGCGCGCCGAGCGCGAAGTGATCCTCTCAGGCGGCGTGATCAACTCGCCCCAATTGCTGATGCTCTCCGGAATCGGCGATCCCGATGAACTCAGGGCCCTCGGAATCGAGGCGCGCGTGCCGCTCAAAGGCGTGGGCAAGAACCTCCAGGACCATCTTTCGGTCGGCGTGGATTACGCGCGCAAGGGATCGGGGCGTTTTCGCGAAGACATGCGGCTCGATCGCGTGGGAATGGATTTGCTCAAGGCGAGACTCCTCGGCGCCGGCTCGGCGATCGAGCTGCCAAGCGGATGGACCGCGTTCCTGAAGACCCAAGCCGGGACCGCAATTCCCGACATCCAACTTCTCTTTCGCGCCACGCCGCCGGTCGCCGGCCCGTACCTGCCGCCGTTCAAGCGCGCCTATGACGATGGATTCTGCTGCCGCGCGGTGCTGATTCACCCGCAGAGCCGCGGCGAGATCAAGCTCGCCTCGGCGAACCCGCGCGATCCGGTGCGCATCCGGCAGAATTTTCTCGCCGCCGACCGGGATAAACGAACCCTTCGCGCAGGGGTGCGCCTCGTGCGCGAGCTCGCGCGGCAGGCGCCGCTGGCGAAATTCGTCGCGGCGGAGATTGCGCCGGGAAAGAGCAAGTCATCCGGCGCCGACGTCGATGCGCATATCCGTGCAGTCGCGGCAACGGCTCACCATCCGCTTGGCACCTGCAAAATGGGGGTCGACGCGGACGCCATGGCGGTCGTCGACAGCGAGCTGCGCGTGCGCGGGACGCAAGGGCTGCGCGTGGTCGACGCCTCGGTCATGCCCGACCTGGTCGGCGGCAACATCAACGCGCCGGTGATCATGATCGCCGAACGGGCTGCGGATCTCATTCGCGGCAGAGCGCCGCTTGCGCCGGCGGCGGTTTGAGCCGAATGGCCCGCTTGGCGCATCGCGAAGAGCGCTGGTCGCGGGCAGGACAGAATTCCGCAGGTCCTTGATTCGACTGGTCTCTCCCTTCGCTTGTTACATTCGTAACGGCTGAAACACAATATTACTGAAGCCGCGGTCAACAGCCGCTATCGTGGCGTCGTTCTTATACGCAAGCCACAACCAAAGGAGTGACGACCATGACCAACCGCGCATTTGGCACTTTGTCGGCAATCGCTGCCGCGGCCGCACTGCTGATTGCGGCGAGCCCCGCGTGGGCGGACCACAAGGATCATTACCGCTACAAGCACCACGCGCGTCGTCCGGCGGTGGTGTTCGTTCCGCAGGTGGTACACGTTCCGCCGCGGGTCTACTATGCGCCGGCTCCTGTCTACTACGCGCCGGCTCCTGCCTACTATGCGCCGCCCGCATACGTTCCCGCGCCGGTCTATTACGCGCCGGCGCGGCCGGCCTATGTACCGCTCGGCGCGGTCGGCGGGGCGGTGGTTGGCGCGGCGATCGGCAGCAGCGTAGGCCGCGGCGACGGCCGCACCGCGGCGATCGCGATCGGAAGCGTCGTGGGTGCCGTGGTCGGCGACCGCCTGGCGCACGGATACTGATCAATTGTCCTCACCGGCGTTCAGGGCGCTCCTCGCGCTGCTTTGAGCGCGCTTCCTCCGCCGTATCGCGCGCAAGCGTCCTCTTGTGCGGCACGGCGGAGGCGCCTGCGGCGCGTCGAGCGCCGACCCATCACTTGAGGATCCCTGTCTGGCGCCGGAACGCGCTGCCCCGGGCGCGTTGACGCACCGCAATCCGGCGGGGGCACGCCACGATCTCCTTGAGCGATCGGAGCCATTCTCTTATCCTTCCATACGTGATCTAGTTCACAGATCACGGTTCAAGCTCGGTTCTACGCTCACGAACAGGGGGAGTCCTGGAAAAAGGAGGAGGAAGATGCTGGCTCGGATATTGAGGATTGTGCTTGTTGCCTGTTTCGCCTGCTCGGCTGCGCCGGTACTGGCGCAGAGCTACCCGACCAAACCGATCCGCATCATCGTTCCTACCCCGCCCGGCGGAGGAATCGATATCGCCATGCGGATCATCACGCCGAAGCTCGGCGAGGCGCTCGGGCGGCCCGTGCTCCTGGAATACCATCCGGGGGCCGATACGACGTTGGGAACGGGCCTGGCGGCCAGGGCGGCCCCGGATGGCTACACGCTGCTCGGCGTATTCGACAACTTTCCGATCACGCCGCACTTGGTCAAGAAGGTCCCTTACGACGCGGTCCGGGATTTCGCGCCGATCGCCATGATCATCCGCGGGCCGATGATCCTCGCTGTGCCCCCGCAACTCGGCATCAAGGAGCTGAACGAGCTGCTGGCCCTCGCCAAATCCAAGGCGGGAAAGTTCAACTACGCCAGTGCGGGCGCGGGCACCTCGAGCCATTTGACTGCCGAGCTGTTCAAGTCGGCAACGGCTATTGACGCCCAGCCGGTCCATTACAAGGGCGCCGCGCCGGCGTTGACCGACCTGATGGGCGGGCATGTGCACTTCATGATCGTGGCCGCGGGGACGGTTCTCCCGCAAGTGAAATCGGGCCGACTGGTGCCGTTGGGCGTGACCGCGACCAAGAGGGCGGCGCAACTGCCGGGGGTGCCGGCGATCGCCGAATCCTATCCCGGGTTCGAGGCGCAGTCCTGGATCGGAATGCTCGCGCCGGCAGGAACGCCGAACGAAATCCTCCGCCGCGTGAACGCCGAAGTGGTCAAAGCGCTTGCGGATCCCGATGTCAAGGCGCGCTTCGAAGAGCGCGGCGTAGAGGTAGTGGGCGACACCCCGGAGGCGTTCGCGCAGTGGATCGCCGAGCAGTCGCAAAAATGGGGGCGGGTGATCCGCGAACGCAAGATCACGCTCGATTGAATAGGACCGGAGACAATCCGTGGAGAGGGAGGCGCTGCCGGGCATGACAAGCGATGATCTTCGCGCGCGCGGCGACCGCGACCTCGCCGAGCGCCTGCTTGGCGAGGCCGAGATTCGCAAGGCGGTCGAACGCTTCGAAAAAGAAATGGCCGAACACGGCGCGCGGCGGCAGCTTCTCGCCACCGCAATGCGCCTCACGCCCGAAATGGCCCCCGACGTGCACGCGACCATGGAGGCCTGCCGCGCGGCGCTCGCGATCGATTCGCCGGTGGAAACCTACGTCTATCCGGCGCCCGTCTTCAACGCGGCGGCGGTCCGCCCCGAGCGCGGGCTGCTGTTCGTTCTGCTCTCGTCGAGCCTGCTCGAGGCTTTCGAGCCGGGCGAACTCAAGTTCGTGGTGGGCCATGAGCTGGGGCATCACCTGTTCGAGCACCACAGGATACCGCTCGCCCCGCTGCTCGGCGGCGCAGCGCCCGTGGGGCCGGAGCTTGCGCTGCAGCTCTTCGCCTGGCAGCGCTACGCCGAGATCTCCTCGGATCGCGCCGGGCTTGCCTGCTGCGGCGGTTTCGATCCGGCCGCCCACGCGCTGTTCAAGCTGGCCTCTGGGCTGCGCGGCGGCCGCATCCAGATCCGCATCGACCGGTTCGTGAGCCAAGTCGGCGAGCTGCGCGAGGAAGCCGCGCGCGAGGCGCGCGCCGACGAGCCGATGCGCTCCGATTGGTTCGCG
>JACPRN010000192.1 GCA_016189945.1 Betaproteobacteria bacterium | reverse complement strand
TTCCGACCCGGCCCTTGCGATCGCGCCCACGCCGCTGGGTTCGGAGAAGTACCTGGCGTTCATCCACAATGAAATCCGCGTCTGGACGCCCGTCATCAAGGCGGGAAACATCCGCGTGGACTGAAAAGCAGTCCTCTAGTCAAGGGAAGCTCTGAAAAACGTCATTCCCGCGTGGTAAGCATGCCCCCGCGGAAGCGGGGGCGGGAATCCAGAAGATCCTTGATTCGACTGGACCCCCGCCTTCGCGGGGGTGACAAAAATCGAGTTCTTCAGAGCCTCCCTAGGGCAGCCCGCTGGTGGCGGTCAACGGTACAGACGCCGGTATCGTGCGACCGCAGCCTGGCTAACGACTCTCGGGCTTGCGCGCGAGGAACGTAAATCCGTATACGTCGAAGAGCCTCGCCTTCTTTTCGCCCCGGGCTTCCCCAAAGGTGTCATAGGGCTCGCCGATCCGGATGTCGACGAATCCGATTTCCGCCAGCATTGCTCGCCAGCCTTCGCACGGAAGGCCGCCGGCGATTCACCCCGTCCACAGGTCAATATCGCGCAATGCATCCGCCGGCACGGGCTTTCCGTTGGCGATGTCGCCGAACTGCAACTTTCCGCCGGGACGCAAGACCCGCCACAGCTCCGAGAAAGCCCGCTTCTTGTCGGCGCAGAGATTGATGACCCCGTTGCTGATGACGACATCGGCCCAGCCATCCTCTAGCGGCATCTCCTCCAGAAGTCCCTCCCGAAACTCGACCTGCTCGAGCCCCATGAGCGCTGCGGCCGTGCGCGACTTTTCCAGCATTTCGGGAAGCATGTCCACGCCGACGACTTTGCCCTGTATGCCCACCTGGTGGGCAGCGACAAAGCTGTCGAAGCCCCCGCCTGATCCCGCGTCGACAACTTTTTCTCCGGGATCGAGGGTTCGGAGCGAAAACGGATTCGCCACTCCGGCGAACGACTCGACGGCTATATCGGGCATCGAGTCAACCAGCGCCGGGTCATACCCGAGGCGTCGGGCGAGCGGCCTGCCCGTGTGGAAGTGATGCTCCCCGTTAGGATTGCGCGCCACGTCCCGGTATTTGGTCTTGACCTCCTCGCGCAGTGCAACCGGATCAACCGGCAATACATTGTCCATAAGATGCATCCTCCTTTGGTGCAGCCCGCCTAGACTAATCCAAGCGCCAAATATCTGCACGCGCAACATGTCCGTGGCGGAAAAGAGTGGGAGTCGAACCCACCAGAGACGTCTGACGCCTCTCGACGGATTTGAAGTCCGCGCGCCCCACCGGGGTGCGATTCTCTTCCGTGGTCATCTTTCCATTCTAACCCGGCGGAGGCGTCTGATCGCCGGCAAACGCTTCCTCGGCCGGCTTCAGGATCTCGCGCGCGTTGCCGATGCGGCGGGTGAACTTGACCCGGTCGAAAAACTCCAGAACCTCGATGGCGAGGTTCCGGCCGATCCCGGAGCGGTCGCGGAAAGCGGCCGCCGCGAAGCGTCCATCGGCGCTCCGGCGCGCCAGTTCCTGCGCCATCTCGGCGTAACTGCGCGCGTTCGCCGGCAGAAGGAAACGGTTGGGCGAAACCCTGAACACCAGGCCGTAGCGCGACGCGCTCTGCAGTGCCGCCTCGGTTGTTTCCGGGCGCTCCCCAATCGCCTGCGCAATTTCGCGCACCAGCGGCGGCAGGCGCGCTGTGCTCCGAAGCAGAGGGGCGATTTTCTGCCACAGCACAGCCTCAGCCCCCGAGAATGCAGGCTTGTGCGATGGCAGGCGCACCGAGGCGTCGCTGCGGGCGATTGCGCCCTCGCGCACCAATTCGGCCACGATGGCGGCGAGCGCCTGTCGCGCGAGGCGCGTGCCCGATCCGTCAAGAACGCGGTCTTCGGGTGCGCCTGGCGATTGCGGCGCGCGCTTGTGCCAGGCTTCGAGCGCGTCCAGGACGGCGATGCGATGGCCGTCCCAGTGACTCCGGGAAAACCCGAGCAGGCCGGAATCGGTCGCCACGGTATGCATGGAAACATGGCCGAAGAGCGAGGCGGCTTCATCGGCGGTGAGATTGCGGTTGGCGCAAAAGCGGGAAAGATTCAATCCGCCTGAGGCTTGATCGAGCAGCGATGCGAGCGCGGCCTCGTGCGCCTCGCCCTCCATGGCCGAAAGCCAGGCCAGCCGCTCCGGCTTCGCGCGCCCGCGGCGGGGCGGAAAAATATCGATCACCCGCCCGCCGCCGATGGTGCGCCGGGAGGATTGGTCGCGCACGATGAACCTGTCGCCGTGGAGCGCGCCGATTGGCCGGTCGAGCACAAGTTGCACCAGCCCCGAGTCGCCCGGCGCGATTGCCGGCGCCTCGAGCATCGCTGCGCGCCCGGTGACGTCCATGGCGCCGAGGTGAACGTGCACCGGCGCCCAGTGCGCCAGGGGCCTTCTTTCCCCCTTGAGGACGCGCAGGCGGGCATCGATCTTTCGCACCGGCGCCGGCACCTCGCCGGCGACGATCCAGTCACCGCGCGCAATCGGCGCGCCCTTGAGCTCCGGGCCGGCGAGATTGAGTGCGCAGCGCTCGCCGGCGCGCCCGATTTCCGATTGCGCATTCTGCGCGTGCAGCGACCGCACCCGCGCGCGCAGGTCCGCGAGCAGCGCCCGCACGTGCGCCCCGACCGCGAGCGTTCCCGACACTGCCGTGCCCGTTACCACCATGCCGGCACCGGTGAGGGTGAAACAGCGATCGACCGCGAGGCGAAAATTTCCGCTCGTGTCCCTGGACCGAAAGCCGCGCGCGATGCGTTCGAGGTAATTCTTGAGCGTATCGATGCCCTCCCCGGTCAGTGCGGAAAGCGGAAATACCGGCGCGCCGGCCAGGGTCGTACCGGCGATCAGGGCCCTGATCTCCTCCGAGACTTCGTCAAGCCGTTCTGGGATCACCCGATCCACCTTGGTCAGGACGATGGCGCCGGCCGGTACGCCGAGCAAATCGACGATTGCCAGGTGTTCGCGCGTCTGCGGCATGGGCCCGTCATCGGCGGCGATGACCAGCAGCACGAAATCGATTCCGGCCACGCCGCACAGCATGTTGCGGATGAAGCGCTCGTGGCCGGGCACGTCGATGAAGCCGATCGTCGGGCCCTGCCCGAGCCGAAGATAGGCGAATCCCAGATCGATGGTCAGCCCGCGCTTCTTCTCCTCGGGCAGGCGGTCGGCGTCGACGCCGGTCAGCGCTCTGATCAGAAGCGTCTTGCCATGGTCGACGTGGCCGGCAGTTGCGACAATCATTTTTCGCGACGCGCGCTGCGCTCAAGCTCGCCAAGCTGGGCCGCGAAAGCGGTTTCGTCGTCTTCCTCGAGACAGCGCAGGTCCATCACCAGAGCCCCGGCTTCTGCCCGGCCGATCACGGGCACGGGCAGATTGCGGAATGCCAGCGCCAGCCGTTTGAGCGCCGTGCCCGATCCGCGCCCGCCCGCGAGCGGTCGGATCGACAATGCCGCGCTCGGGATACGCTGCGCCGGAAGCGCGCCGCTTCCGATCTGGCTTTCGCAGTCGATCACCTGCACCGATGCGATTCCCTGCAGCGATGCGGCGACAAGCGGGCAAACACGCACAGCGCTCGCCCGGATCTCCTCCGTCTTCTTCACCAGCACCCGCAGCGCGGGCAGGCGCTGGGCAAGCCGGTCCGGATCAAAATACAGGCCCAGCACCGCAGACAAGGCGGCGATAGTCATCTTGTCCACGCGCAACGCCCGCTTTAGCGGATTGCGCTTGATCCTCGCCACGAGCGCCTCCCGCCCGACGATGATGCCGGCCTGCGGGCCCCCGAGCAGCTTGTCGCCGCTGAAAGTGACGATGTCGGCGCCGTCTTTCAGCGATTCCATCGGCGTGGGCTCGTGCGGCAGTCCGAGCAAGCGCAGATCGACGAGCGCTCCGCTGCCCAGGTCCACGACCAACGGCACGGCGCGCTCGCGGCACAGGCGCACCAGTTCCGCTTCAGCGACCGCGGCGGTAAAGCCTTCAATCGCGTAATTGCTGCAATGGACTTTCATCACCAGAGCGGTTTTCGGTCCGATGGCGTCCTCGAAGTCACGCCGGTGGGTGCGGTTGGTGGTCCCGACTTCGCGCAGCCTGCAGCCGGCGCGCGCCATGATGTCGGGCAGCCGGAAAGAACCGCCGATCTCGATCAACTCGCCGCGCGATACCGGGACTTCCCTGCGCATCGCCAGCGTGTTCAGCACCAGCAATACCGCCGCGGCGTTGTTGTTGACGACGGTTGCGGCCTCGGCCCCGGTGAGCCGGCAAAGCTGGGCTTCGAGATGATGGTCGCGATCGCCGCGAATTCCGCGCTCCAGGTCGTATTCCAGGTTGCACGCGCCCGAGGCTGCCCGCGCCACCGCATCGATCGCCTCCGGCGGCAGCGCCGCGCGGCCGAGATTGGTGTGCAGGACCGTGCCGGTGAGGTTGAAAACCGCTCGCAACGAAGGTCTCGCATCCTCGATCAATCGCGCGGCGACGCGCTGCGCGATCGCGAATTCGTCGGCGTCTGTTGCGGCAGGGGTCGCGCCGGCTCGAGATCGAATTTCGGCCAGGACCGCGCGGATTGCATCGGTCACCGCATGCCGTCCGAAGCGCGCAATCAGCTCGAGCGTTTCGCTCCGTCGCAGCATGCGATCGACCGAAGGAAGACGGGCGAACAGGGAATTATCGCGGATCGCCATGACCAATCACGCCGCCCCCGCGGCTATCGCACCCGACGCGGGCCCGACGAAGCGCGGCAGGGTATGCATGTCAGGCGCTCGCTATCGCGTGGTCGAGCCACTTCGTGAAGGTGGCGAACCGCGGGCAGCGCTTTACCACCTTGGCCGGATCGATGCACTGGAGAAGCTGGGCGGCGTGCTTGATCTTGCCGTAACGCCCCTTGGTGAGGCGCCGATCGCCGGTGGCTTGCTCCAATTTGGCGTAGACGTCCTGCTTGGGTTCCTCCTCGAGGTTCTGCCGTCCCGGAAGTGCATTCCGGGCGAAGTACTGCCCATAGAACTCTGCCAGCGCATCGGGGTCGGCGACGATCCAGGCTTCCATGCACTGGACCATTAAGTGGATACGCTCAGCGCTGGCCATGTTCAAATCCCAACCGTCACGATTCGTCAGGTGATTAACTCGCGCTTTTGCATCCCGCTTTGCCTCACCGTTTTCTACCGCGAGGCCTTCCTCGGAGTCCACCAAAAGGACATTGATTGCAGGCGGCTCTATACGGATTGCCGCGACGAACGCGTCATAGGCGGCGTTGCGCCCGCCGCACGGAACCAGCTTCCAGTGCAGCCTGCGAGCACGCGCGGCATCCTTTTGCGCTTTCAGAAGAACATCGAAGCCCGTGCGCAGCTGCGCCTTCTGATCAGTGTGGTCGCCACCACCTTCCACGTAGATGGCGATGCCCGTCACGGGTTACCCCCTAGCTCGCCGATCCGCCAGATCTCTCCCAAGCGATATTTGTCGAGCCAGTGCTTTAGCTTCGCCGATTCCAGGCGGCGCACGACGGTCCTGCCGACGTGTTCGCATACGAGAACCGAATCGGCATATTCGGTCAGCGCCGATACCAAGGCGTCCGAATGAGTCGTGACGATCACCTGGGTCCTGGCTGAGGCCGAGACAAGCAAGTCGGCAAGCAAATAAACGGCATCCGGATGCAGGCCCAGTTCCGGCTCATCGATGCAAACAAGGGGTGGTGGGTTGACGGACATCAGCAATGCGAGATTCGCGATGAACCGGACGGTCCCATCGGACACGCGCATCGCCGGCATCGGCTTGCTCATGCCCTCTTCGTGCAAGAAGAGCTGAACACTTCCGCCAAACACTTTGACCGTAAAGCGCTGAAAGCGGGGCAAGAATCGCCGCATGAGGCGATTGAACTCCTGCCACGCCTCGCTGTGTTCAAGTTCGTTCAAGATCAAGGCGAGGTTGCTCGAGTCGGCGAGCAGAACATCGGTCGGCAGGTCACCGCGTTGCGGCTTTCGCCATGACGCAGTCCGACCGAAAGTCCAGTCCCGAGAAATCTGAATTCGCGAAAACTGCTCGCCCAGCCAGGTGAGTTCTGGATAAATGTCCGGTTCTTTGCGCTGGGAGAGGATTGATTCATCCAGCCGTAGTGCCGAGACTCCATTGCCTCGCGAGGCCGACTTGGCCTCTAGGCTTTCGCCAACCGTACCTTTCCTCTTACGTTTCCGAATCGAGTACTTGCCCCCCTCGAATCGGTAAAAGGAAACGATTTCGTCGGTCGATGGTCTGGGCTTCGTTTCTTCGATCAGTTCGTTAACGATTTCGAATCCGTGCCCGACCGGCTGAAATGCCACCTTGTAGCGGAGGTTTCCCAATTTGCGCTGTGGACCGGCAATGACGGCATCGATCGCGGATCGAACCGCACGGCCGTGACCTTTCCAGAGCCACTCTTCCGCCCCGCCGCCTGCGCGAATGGCATCGGCAAAACCCGTAGGCGTGGCGTGCAGGAGTTCGATGGCTTCAATGAGGTTCGATTTCCCCGAGCCGTTCGGACCGATTAAGACATTGAGCGGGGTGAGCGGAATCGCATCCGAGCCCGGTGCAAACGACAGGAGTCCGTCCAAACGCAACGATATCAGGAACGCCATGGTTCACTCCCTGAAATGAGCTGTTCACCACCAGAGAAGCGCTCTTCCATCTCGCGCCGGATCCGGACCGCGTTGAGCACGGGATCGACGGCCACATCCTGCCAGCGTACCGTTGCACCGGCTGCGACCGCATTCACGAGCTTCGCGCCATGCGCAAGCGCAAGCGGCAGCGCGCCCGCCTCGAGCGAATCGGCGGCGCTCATGAGCCGCCCGCAGACGGTGTAGCCACCCTCGCCGTCGAGCAGTTCGCCGGCGCGCAGATCGCGCTTGGCCGCGGCCACCGCGTCGGCGCGAAACCCCGTTGCGCAACCGGTCGGCTCGCCGCGCAGCCCCACCGAGGCGATCGAGATGCCGGCTTCGAGTCCTATCAGGTGCCAGCGCTTGTACATGCAGCTATAGCGTCCCGAGGCATCGGTTCGCAGGCCGTACTCGGTGAAGCAGCGGCGCACGTACTCGGTCTCGCCTTCGAATACCACCCACACGCCCATGCGGATGTCGTAGGGAATGGCGCGGCCGTCCGCCTCGAGCGAGGACACCACTTCGACCTGCCCCTTGTGATGCAAGCGGCCGCCCTCCACGATGGGACGCATCACCGAAGGAAGTTCGTCGATGGCCGCCGGCGGGAAAGCGAGGCCCCAGGGCGCGGGCGTGAGCCCGGTCGCGTTGCACACCGCGGTGCTCTCGATCGCGGGCTTCGACCCGTCCAGAAACGAGTTGAACATCTTGGGATTGAGACCGCCCGCGCGCACCTGTTCGGCGCTCAGGCCGTAATACTCCCAGACCGTGTCCGGCGTCGATTGCGCATAATGCGGCAGCCACTTGTGCCCGCGCCCGGCGGCGACCACGCTGAATCCGGCTGCACGCGCCCAGTCGACGAGATCGCAGATGATGGCCGGCTGGTCGCCGTACGCAAGGCTGTAGACGACTCCGGCCTCGCGCGCGCGCTGCGCAAGCAGCGGCCCGCACAGCGCGTCCGCCTCCACCGTGACCATGAGCACGTGCTTGCCCTGAGCGAACGCCGCCAGCGCATGATCGACCGCCGCGATCGGGTTGCCGGTCGCTTCGATGACGATATCGATTCCCGGATGCGAAACGAGCGCCTGCCAGTCCTCGCCGATGTGCGTGCGCCGTTCCTTCAACGCCGCGTCGAGAGACTGCGCGCCGTAGCGCGCGCGATCCCAGCCCACGCGCGCAAGATTGACCCGCGCGTTCTCAGGCGCGAGGTCGGCGATGCCTGCGACGTGCACGCCGGGCGTGTTGGGCACTTGCCCCAGATACATCGCTGCGAATTTGCCCGCGCCGATCACGCCGATGCGAAGCGGCCTGCCTTCGGCTTCGCGTTGCTGCAACTTCGAATAGAGATTCATGGGCCGGGCAACAGGAAAATGGGGTCTGACCAGGTCTGACCAAGTCAGACCCCTATTTCTCCTTCGGCGGCGGCACGATCTGGAAGAACACCTCGTCCTGCTTGACCATTCCCAGCTCGTAGCGGGCGCGCTCCTCGACGGCGTCGAACCCCTGCTTGAGGTCACGCACCTCGGCGTCGAGCGCCCCGTTTCGCGCCTGCAGCTTCGCGTTCGCGTCCTTCTGCGCCTCGACCTGCCGGTCCAGGTCCCACACCCGCAGCCACCCGCCCTTGCCCAGCCAAAGCGGATACTGAAGCGCGAGCAGCAGGGCGGCCAGGGCGGCGGCGAGAAGTTTCATCGCAACTGGTAGAAGGCGTCGCGGCCGGGATAGCCCACCGCGTCGCCCAGGTCTTCCTCGATGCGCAGCAATTGATTGTATTTGGCGACGCGGTCGGAGCGCGACAGCGACCCGGTCTTGATCTGCAGCGCGTTGGTTCCCACCGCGATGTCGGCGATGGTGGTGTCCTCGGTCTCACCCGAGCGATGAGAAATCACGGCGGTATAACCCGAGCGCTTGGCGAGTTCGATCGCGGCGAAGGTCTCGGTGAGGGTGCCGATCTGGTTCACCTTGACGAGGATCGAATTGGCGATGCCGAGCTGAATGCCTTCGCGCAGGATTTTCGCGTTGGTGACGAACACGTCGTCGCCGACGAGCTGGATCTTCTTTCCCAGCCGCTCGGTCAGCCTCTTCCAGCCTTCCCAGTCCGACTCGGCCATGCCGTCTTCGATCGAAATGATCGGGTATTTGTCGGCCCAGGTGGCGAGAACGTCGATGAACTCGGCCGGCTTGAGCCTGAGGTTGTCCGAGGCGAGCACGTACACGCCATCTTCGTAGAATTCCGAGGCCGCGCAATCCAGAGCGAGCATCACGTCGACGCCCGGCTGGTAGCCCGCCTTGTCGATCGCTTCGAGAATGAGCTGCAGCGCCGCCTCGTTGCCCGGCAGGTTTGGGGCAAAGCCGCCTTCGTCGCCGACGGTGGTCGGCATGCCTTTGGCGTCGAGCATTTTCTTGAGCGCCTGGAAAACCTCGGCGCCGCAGCGCAGCGCCTCGCGGAAACTCTGCGCGCTCGTAGGCATGATCAGGAATTCCTGGATGTCGAGCTTGTTGTTCGCGTGCGCCCCGCCGTTGATCACGTTCATCATGGGCACCGGCATCTGCATCCCGCCCGAACCGCCGAAATAGCGGTACAGCGGCAGACCCGACTCCTCGGCCGCGGCCTTGGCGACCGCCATCGATACCGCGAGGATCGCGTTCGCTCCGAGGCGCGACTTGTTCTCGGTCCCGTCGAGGTCGATCAGGGTGCGGTCGATGAAGCTCTGCTCGAGCGCATCCAGCCCCATGATCGCCTCCGAGATCTCGGTGTTGATGTGCTCGACCGCCTTCAAGACGCCCTTGCCGCCGAAGCGCGTCGAGTCCTTGTCGCGCAGCTCCAGGGCCTCGCGGCTTCCGGTCGAGGCACCCGAGGGCACCGCCGCGCGCCCCATCACGCCCGATTCGACCAGCACATCCGCTTCCACGGTCGGATTGCCGCGCGAATCGAGAATCTCCCTTGCCACCACGTCGACGATTGAGCTCATGTCGTTTCCTCGTGCGTCAATTCGCAGGCCGGACAAGTCAGAACCAAGAAGGCCGGTATTGCTTTTCTTCAATCTCGTGTTTTCGCGCTGTTGCGAGTTTGCACCTGCGCGAAAGCACGAGACCTATGTAACGCCGAACCCTTTACCGGACGCGTCGTCGGCCAGGCCGCAAATACGCAATTCTTCACTCATATCCGCTGTTCCGCAAACCCCCGCCGCTTCACCAGCGCATCCAGTTCCTTCAACGTGGCGAGCAGCTCCGCCATCCGATCGAGCGGCCATGCGTTGGGGCCATCGGAGAGCGCCTTTTCCGGCTGCGGATGCGTCTCCATGAACAAACCGGAAACCCCGCTCGCGACCGCCGCGCGCGCAAGAACGGGGACGAATTCGCGCTGCCCGCCCGAGGAGGTTCCCTGCCCGCCGGGGAGCTGGACCGAATGCGTCGCATCGAAAACCACCGGGCAGCCGCACCCGCGCAGGATCGCGAGCGAACGCATGTCGGAGATCAGGTTGTTGTACCCGAATGAGGCCCCGCGCTCGCACACCATGAGGGTGTCGGCCGCGCCGGGATGCGCCGCCCGGGCCGCTTCGCGCGCCTTCTCAACCACGTTCTTCATGTCGCCGGGGGCGAGAAACTGCCCTTTCTTGATGTTCACGGGGCGTCCGGCGGAGGCGACCGCGCGGATGAAATCGGTCTGCCGGCAAAGGAATGCCGGCGTCTGCAGCACGTCGACCGCCGCCGCGACGCGAGCGACATCGGCGCTGTCATGCACATCGGTCAGGACCGGCACGCCGACCCGGCGGCGGACTTCGCCGAGTATTTCCAGGCCTTCCTCCAGGCCGAGCCCGCGGAACGAGCTGCCGGAGCTGCGGTTCGCCTTGTCGTAGGACGCTTTGAATATGAAAGGCACACCGACTGCGGCGCAGATCTCCTTGAGCGCTCCCGCCGTGTCGAGGACAAGCGCTCGCGACTCGATGACGCAGGGACCCGCAATCAGGAATAGGGGCTGGTCGAAGCCGGCTTCAAACCCGCACAGTTTCATGCCGCCGCTGGGGTGCAGTCTTGCTCTTGTCGGCCTGGCGCGCGAGCGCCGCCTCGATGAAGGCCTTGAACAACGGGTGGCCCGAGCGCGGCGTCGAGGTGAATTCGGGGTGGAACTGGCAGCCCACGAACCAGGGATGCCCGGGGAGTTCGATCATCTCGCAGAGCTGCTCGGCCTGGGTGATGCCGGAGACGCGCAGGCCCTTGTCCTTCAGCCGCTGCAGGTACTGGTTGTTGACTTCGAAGCGGTGGCGATGGCGCTCGTTGATCACGTCGGTCCCGTAGATTCTGCGCACGAGCGTCCCCGGCTCGAGCCTTGCCGCCTGGGCCCCGAGCCGCATCGTGCCGCCCAGGTTGGACTGTTCGCTGCGCTGCTCGATGCGCCCGTCGCGGTCCTGCCACTCGGTGATGAGCGCGATCACCGGGTGCGGCGTATCCGCATCGAACTCGGTCGAATTCGCCCCGGCCAGCCCTGCGACATTGCGCGCGAACTCGATCACTGCAAGCTGCAGCCCGAGGCAGATGCCGAGATAGGGCACGCCGTTCTCGCGCGCATACTGGACGGCGCGGATCTTGCCTTCCACGCCGCGCTTGCCGAAACCGCCCGGAACCAATATCGCATCGACCGCCTCGAGCGCTTCGATCCCCTCGCGCTCGATCGACTCCGAATCGATGTAGCGGATGTTGACCTTGCTGCGGGTGTGAATGCCGGCGTGGATCAGCGCCTCGGAGAGCGACTTGTACGATTCGGTCAGATCGACGTATTTTCCGACCAGCGCGATGGTCGCTTCATTCTGCGGGTGCTCCAGGGCGTAGACCAGCTTGTCCCACGCGGAGACATTGGCCGGACGCGCCAGGATATCGAGCTTGTGGCAGACGATCTCGTCGAGCATCTGCTGGTGCAGTATCCCGGGGATCTTGTAGATCGAATCGACGTCCCACACGGCGATGACGGCCTCCACCGGGACGTTGGTGAACAAGGCGATCTTGCGCCGCTCGTCCTCGGGCAGCGGCCGGTCGGTGCGGCACAGCAGCGCGTCGGCCTGGATCCCGATCTCGCGCAGTTCCTTCACCGAGTGCTGCGTGGGCTTGGTCTTGATCTCGCCCGCGGTCTTGATGAAGGGCACGAGCGTGAGGTGGATGTAGCAGGTGTTTCTGCGCCCGAGCTCCAGGCCCATCTGCCGCACCGCCTCCAGAAACGGCAGCGACTCGATGTCGCCCACCGTGCCTCCGATCTCGACGATCGCCACATCGGCCCCGTTCGCCCCGCGCGCGATGAACGCCTTGATCTCGTCGGTGATGTGCGGACTCACCTGCCCAGTGCGCCCGAGATAGTCGCCGCGGCGTTCCTTCTTGATCACCGACTCGTAGATCTGGCCGGCGGTGAAGTTGTTGAACTTCTTCATCTTGGCCGACTGGAACCGCTCGTAGTGGCCCAGGTCCAGGTCGGTTTCGGCGCCGTCGTCGGTGACAAACACCTCACCGTGCTGAAACGGGCTCATCGTGCCCGGATCGACATTGATGTAGGGGTCGAGCTTGACG
>JACPRN010000219.1 GCA_016189945.1 Betaproteobacteria bacterium | reverse complement strand
TCGTACTCCTGCACTCTTGCCTCCTCCCGCGACGTGCGCAGCGCCTAGCCGCGGCCGGCTCAGATCGGCCGCGCGATCTCCCCTTCCGGCACCCGGAGGAAGACCGCCTCCTCCAGCCGGTCGCCGACCGCCTCAAGTACCTGCGGGTACCGGTCGGCCGACGCGCAGATCTGCCGGTCGAGGACGGCGACCCACTTGTTGGCGTAGTCCCGCTGCACGTCCGCGATGTTGTCGTCGAGCCACTCCCGGTTCTCGAGCATCCGCACCCGCGCCTGCTGCAACGGCGTCATCTCGCCGCTCAGCCAGTGGATAGTGGCAACCATTCTACCTTCGTCGCCGAACTGAGAACGCGACCGGTCGACGGCCCGGACTATGCGAATCCATAGTCCCGCCAGCGCTCGTCGACCCGGCGGATCGCGTCGAGCGGCGGGATCGAGAGGCCCCGCCTGTACGGCTCGTCGTAAGGCGGGGGTTTTTCCGTGCAATCCAGGAGCGTGATCGAGGTGTACCCGACCCCGCGCTGGATCCACGGCTCGGAGGGATCGAGGATGCAGCCCGGCGCGCCGTCGATCACCGTGATGTCCTTCGACCCCTGGAACTTCGTGCCCATCGCCCAGAGGATGTGCTGGACGTTGCGGAGGTCGATGTCGTCGTCGACGACGATGACTGTCTTGACGAACTGACTGGCGGGCGCCGACTTGATCGCCATGAAGAGCTTCTTGACGATGCCGGCCTTCTGGCGGACCGCCTGCTTGTCGATCGACACGGCGAGGACCAGTCCCCAGCAGGACAGGATCCGAATCGCCCGCAGCTCGGGAATGATCGCCTTGACCTGGCGGTGCAGCTCGATCTCGGTCATCAGATAGCCGATGTTGCCGCCTTCGGCCGGCTCCTGGGCGTTGTAGATGTTCTGGTAGATGCAGTCCCGGCGCATCGTAACGGCCTTGACACGGATGACGGGGAAATAGCGGACGCCGGAGTAGTAGCCGGTGAACTCGGAGTAGGGTCCCTCGAGCCGGCGCTCTTCGAGATCGACTTCGCCTTCGATCACGATCTCGGCCGTCGCCGGGACGAGGATGTCGTTCGTCTCCGAGCGGACGACCTCGAGCGGCTCGCCGGTCAGGGCGCCCCAGTAGTCCTGCTCGTCGACCTGCGGCGGGGCCGGCAGTTGGCTCGCCAGGTAGTAGAGCGGATCGGTGCCGACGACGATCGAGAGCGGCATCGGCTTGCCCAGCTTTCGCCACTTCTGGAAGATCATCCCCTCCTGCTGGAACGGCAGCAGCAGGTGGTTCAGGAGCTGCCGTCCCTTGAGCTGGAACCGGCGGACCGCCGTGTTCTGCCAGCCCGTCTCGGGATCCTTGGCGTTGCTGATGCCGGCGCTGATGAACGGCGGCACATCGAACTCGCCGGTGTAGGCGACCGGCAGTCGGATGAGGTCGACATCGTGGCCGAGCAGCTTGATCTCTTTGCAGGGCCCGTCGTCGACGATTCGGGGTTTGACCTTGTGGCCGTCGGCGAGGAATCGCGAGACGCGACCGCCGATCTCGCCCGGCTCGACGCCGAGCGCCCAGGCCTGACGCTCGCGCGTCGTCAGGCCGTCGGTGAAGAGCTGCCAGCCCGGGTAGCCTTTGACGCTCTCGTGGAGGACGGCGGGCCCGTCGGTTAGGCCGATCTTTCGCGAGATAGCCGCGACCTCGCCCCGGAGGTCGACCTCAACGGAGTTACGGACGAGCCGGCCCTGGCTGTCGAGGTAAGCGATGAACTCCCGCAGGGAGTGAAACGGAAATCCGGACACGGCCCCTCGCAAACTGCGTAAAGTCGCACCACCATACGCTCGACCGATAGAAAAATCAATCCGGCTGCTGGGCAGCTTAAGTCTTCATGCCCTGACAGTGCCGGCCGCGCCAACTCGGTCAAGCCGCTCGCTGATTCTTTTGAAGAGTGATGGATAAATCGCCCTTCTCGTAGCGCACGTATGTCATGTTCGCCTGCCGAGCCAATTCGCGCACCAAGACCATCTCTTTCTTCTCCAGGGCCGGGGTGGGATAGTCGGTCTTGAAGGGTGCGGAAGCAAGAGCGATGATCCCATCGACGCTTTCCTCCGGGAGCATGAGCTTGAGCAAAAGCTCATCGTCGGAAAGCCTTTCCCCGAACTGGCGGTGCAGCTCCGCTATGGATGGCTGCGGCGGCTGCCACTTCAGGAATTCCTTGCCCCTGGGCGAGCCGAGAATCTTGTCCAGGACATTCGGTTCAACCGGCGCGACCGGCTTTCCATAAAAGCCCAATACATACTTGAAGACCTCATCGGGCACGGACTTGTAGCGCTCGCCCAGGACGACGTTGAGCACCGCCTGCGTCCCCACGATCTGGGAAAGGGGAGTGATCATCACCGGGTAACCCAGCTCCTTGCGCACGCGTATCGTTTCCTCCAGGACTTCTTCCAGCCGATGCGCATCGCCGCGGATGGAAAGCATCGATTCCAGGTTGCTTCTCATTCCTCCGGGTATTTGATGCTCGTATTGAGACAGATCGTACTCGACCGGAACTCCCACGGGCTTGCCCTCTTTCTTGGCGATATAGCTGAAATGGGCGGCTATGGTCTCGATTGCCTTGGGATCCAACCTCGACGTGAAGCCCATTCGCTGGATGTTCTTCAGGGTGTTTTCCGTCGACGGCAGCGAGTTCCCGTTGGCGAGCGGCCTGCTCGCGGTGTGCACGGTTCGGATCCCCTGCTTGAGCGCTTCGATATAGCACAGAGGGGCCAGGCCGGTGGTGCAGTGCGAGTGGATCTCCACGGGATGCCGCCCGTTGAGCGCTTTCAGAATCGCCGGCACAAGCGTCTTCGTTCGCTCAGGCGTCAGCAGTCCGATCGAGTCCTTCAGGCGGACAGTATCCACGTCCAATCGGGCAAGCTCGGCGGCCTTTTGCGCGTAATATTCGTCTGTATGCACCGGGCTCAGGCTGAATACCAGCGTCATTTCGACTTCCAGTCCCACCTCCTTCGCTACCCGGATGGTTTCATAGACGTTGGGAAAATCGTGCAGGGGATCGAAGACGCCCAGGCGTCTGAGCCCGTAGTGAGCCATGCGCCTGACGAAGAGGGCGATCACGGAATCCGGCTCGATGCCAAAGTTCCAGATTCCCCTGCTCCTGATCGCCCCGTAGAGGGCCGTCCTGGGCATCGCCTTGACCTGGAGGCGGAGCTTCTCCCAGGGGTTTTCGCGAAGGTAGCGGGCATAGGCGACGAAGTGGTTCATCGATCCCACTTCGATGTACTTGAACCCGGCTCGGTCCATTACCGGGGCGATAGGCAACATCATCGCCGCGCTCATCCGGGTCGCCCAGAGGCTCTGGTGGCCATCGCGTAACGTACTGTCAACGAAATGGATTTCGTTCATTCTGCTGCTCCTTGTGCGATCGCGGCGCTGGCTTGAACACTTCGACCTCCGCGGATACTAAGTGCGATTGCCGGCTGTGTCGATAGCTTCGCACAGGTTCAAAATTCAACCGCCGAGGACACCACTGGAGCTAGAATTGGGCAATTCGGCAGCAAGCCCTTCGAATATGCTCTCAACTCCCGGGCGACAACCCAATATGGACAAGGTCATAGCTTCTCCCGAACAGGCAATCGCAGACATTCCCGATGGCGCCACGGTTGCCATAGCCGGTTTCGGCCTCGAGCATCGCTTTGCCACGAGCCTGATACTGGCCCTGCGCGACAAGGGGGCGAAGGAACTCTGCGTCGTTTGTAATTCCATGGGTGGGCCGGGACAGATTCAAGGCGAGATTCTGGCCGCGAACAGGCAGGTGAGGAAGGTGATTGCCGCTTTCTCCGTCCGGCCGGGGGTGCCGACCGCGACTGAGCAACAAATCGCCGCCGGCGAGATGGAGGTGGAACTGGTTCCTCAAGGAATTCTCGTCGAGCGCTGCCGCGCCGGCGGCGCCGGCATCCCGGCGTTTTACTCGCCGGTCGGCGTCGACACCGCCCTTGCGGAGGGCAAGGACATCCGCTACTTCGACGGCAGACCCTATGTCCTCGAGCATGCCATTCGCGTGGACTACGCGCTCCTGAGAGCGCACCGCGCCGACCGCGCGGGCAACCTCCAGTTCCGCGGCGGCAGCCGGAACTTCAATCCCAGTTTCGCCAAGGCGGCGCGCATCGCCGTCGTCGAGGTCGACGAGATCGTGGAAATCGGCGAGCTTGCGCCGCAGCTCGTCGATCTGCCGGGAATATTCGTCTCGCGCGTGGTGAAAAGCACGCACGCGCCGGACGTGCGCAAGCTCCGGCCCATGACCGCTCACCGGCGCGCCGCGGAGACGGCCCGTCTCTACAACGGCAAGCCGGCCCTGGCGCGGGCACAGATCGCCAAGCGCGCCGCCGGGCTGGTCAAGGACGGCAGCTATGTGAATCTCGGCACGGGCATTCCCACGCAGGTCTCGAATTTCCTCAAGAATCGCGATGTGGTGCTTCATGCAGAGAACGGCATCCTCGGCTACGGCGGGATGGTTTCAGGCGATGATATCGATCTGGATATCTATAACGCCAGCGGCCAGTTTGTCTCGCTCGTGCCGGGCGCATCGTTCTTCGACAGCGTGACGTCTTTCGAGATGGCGCGCGGCGGCAGAATCGACACCGTGATCCTCGGCGCCTACGAAGTCGATCAACATGCCAATCTTGCCAACTGGAGCACGTCCGAAGCGACGAGGGGTGCGATCGGCGGCGCGATGGATCTGGTTGCCGGGGATGCCGAATTGATCATCGTGATGGAACACTGCGACAGCAAGAACCGCCCGAAGCTGAGGCGCAAGTGCACTTATCCCGTGACCAGAAGATCATGCGTGGATTGGGTGGTGACCGATCTGGCGCTCCTGCACCGGCAAGACGGCAGGTTTGTCCTTGAAGAAGTGGCGCCGGGATTCACTCCCGCCGAGGTGATGGAGCTCGCCGAGATGGAAATCGTCGCCGGCAGCAATGTCCGGACGATGGATTGAAGGGACCGTTTCATTCATTCGCACAGGGAGGAGACCATGAATCGCCTTTTATTCTTCGGCGCATCTGCGCTCACCGCCGCGCTATTCGCCGCAACGCCTTCGATCGCGTGGGCTCAGGCGCAGGCGTTTCCCAACAAGGTGGTCAAGATCGTTGTTCCCTACACGCCGGGAGCTGTTACGGATACCGCCGGGCGCCTGGTGGGGCAGCATCTGTCCGAAATCTGGGGGCAGCCGGTCATCGTCGAAAACCGCCCCGGCGCAGGGACGACCATCGGCGCCGAATATGTCGCCAAATCCGCCCCCGACGGCTACACGCTGCTCTTCGCGGACAACGGGACTTATGCCATCAGCCCCCACCTTTTCACGAAGCTGAATTACAACGCGCTCACCGATTTCGCGCCGATCACCGTGGTGTTTCGCTCGACGCTCGTGTTCGCCTTGAGCAACGCGGTGCCGGCCAAGGACTTCAAGGAATTTCTCGCCTACGTCAAGGCCAATCCCGGCAAAATCGTGTACGGGTCCTGGGGCAGCGGTTCCAATCCGCATTTGGCGATAGAACAATTGAAGCGGATGGCGGGGTTGGACATGGTGCACGTGCCCTACAAAGGCGGTGCTCCCGCACTTGCCGACCTGATGGGCGGCCGCGTCGGGCTCATGCTCGCCAGCTATCCCCTTTTTGCCCAGCATGACAAAGCGGGCAAGCTCAAAGTGGTCGCCGTCGCGGGCGAAAAAAGGCTTCCGGTGCGCCCCGATGTCCCGACCGTCATCGAGTCGGGAGTGCCCGGCTATACCATGATCTCCTGGTTTGCCATGGCGGCCGCCGCGGGAACGCCGGCCCCGGTGCTCGATAAGATACGCGCCGATATCGTGAAGGTGCTTCAGGACCCTCGAGCCGATGGATTTGCCGAGAAATACCTCAAGCCACAGGCTCTTCAGCCCGGTGGCGACTCGCGCGAGGAATTCGCCTCCCTGTACAAGGCGGAGTATGAGCGCTGGGGCCGGTTGGTCAAGTCGGTGGGTGCCAAGCTCGACTGACAGGGGTCGGGTTCGAACCCGACCCAAGCCTGACCCCTTGTTCGACGCAAGGACGAATCATGAGCCAAAGTCCAAAGGACATGCGCAGTTGGATCGCCGAGCTCGAGGCGGCCTCCGAGCTGATCCGCATCGACAAGCCGGTCGATCCGCTCACGCAGATGGGGTCGCTTCTGTACCAGTCGCGCGAGAAGGCGCTTTTTTTCGAGAACCTGCCGCACGGCTGGCGCTCGCTCGGCCAGGCCCCTGCCAACGTGCGCCACGCGGCGCTCGCTTTCGGCGCCACCGAAGAGACGCTGATCCCCCTCGTCGCCAAGCGCCTCGGCACCCTCATACCGCCGGTGATGGTGAAGCAAGCCCCGGTGCAGGAGGTGATCCTCGGCCGCGGGGAGTTCGACCTGACGCATCTTCCGGTTCACATCGCCGGCCAGCTCGACGGCGGCCCCGTGATCGGCTCCGGACTGATGGTGAGCAAGGACCCGGACACCGGAGCGCGCAACGTCAGTTTTCACCGCCTGCAGATCAAGGGGCCGGAAAAGTCGGGCATTCTGCTCTATCCACGCCACAGTTGGAAGAACTACCTGAAGTACCAGGAGCGCAACCAGCCGATGCCGGTCGCGATCTTCATCGGCCACCATCCGCTCTATTACGTCGCAGCGGCGACGACGGCCGCCTACGGCCAGGACGAGTTCGAGATCGCCGGCGGTCTTCTCGGCGCGCCGGTGCGCCTGGCGAAGTGCAGAACCGTGGACCTCGAAGTGCCGGCGGAAGCGGAACTGGTGCTCGAAGGCCACATCCCGCCGCACACCCGCGAGGACGAAGGGCCGTTTTCGGAATTCCAGGACTACTACGTCACCGGCACCGGGAAGAACCCGATCGTCGAATACCAGTGCATGACGCGCCGGCGCGACGCCATTTTCAAGAACCTGCAGAACGGCTCGGAGATGGAAGGCTGCGTGTTCCACAAGCTGCCGATGGCGGCGACCATTTTCCGCCGCCTGAAAGACGTCGGCGGCGGACCGAACCTGCACAACGTCGGCATGCTCCCCGGCGTTTTCGGAGTCGTGATCCAGATGACGCAGCGCGCCTACGGGGAGGCGAAGAACCTGCTGCTTGCGGCGCTCTCCTCGGAGTACCATCACCCGAAGGTTGCGATCGCGGTCGACGCCGATGTCGACATCTTCAACCATTCGGAGATCCTCTGGGCCATCGCAACGCGCGTCGATCCGCAGCGCGACATCGTCGTCATTCCGGGCACGTTCAACCACGCCATGGACGCGAGCCTGCCGGAGCTGGGCGCCCCCGGCACGCCGCTGTGGCAGCGCCACGGATCCAAGGTGCTGATCGACGCAACCATTCCGCCGCCCGCGGACACCGAAGCGCGCGCCGCGTTCGAGCGCATCCGGCCGCGCAATCCGGGGCTGCGGCTGGAGAACTTCGCCGCCGAATCGTCCTTGCCGCTGGTGCGCGCGCTCTCGCCGCTGTTCTTCGGCTCGAAACTTCTGCGCTAAGCTGAAGAAGAAACTACTCTGACCCCAACAGGAGGAGAAAGCATGCTGAGGAGATTTCTGGCAGCCCTGGCGGCGGCAGCGCTCGCGCTCGGCGCGAACGCCCAGGATTACCCCAGGCAAGCAATCACGGTCGTCATCCCGCTCGCGCCGGGAGATGCCACGGACATCGCGGGCCGCGCGATGGGCGAAGAGCTGTCGCGCCTGATGAAGGTGCCGGTGATCGCGGTGAACCGGCCGGGCGCGGGCGGCTCGATCGCCGCCGACAGCGTCGCCAAGGCGCCCAAGGACGGCTACACCGTGCTTTTCTCGGTGAATAGCGCCCTCACCTTCCGCCGCGTGCTCGAGCCGCAGGGAGTTCCCTACGATCCGATGAAGGACCTGACTGCGCTCGGCTTCGCGACGCGCACGCCCAGCGTGCTCGCCGTGCGGCCGGACGCGCCCTACCGCAGCTTCCGCGAGATGGTCGAATACGCGAAGAAGAACCCCGGCAAGGTGCGCGTGGGCACCGCGGGCCCCGGCTCGGTGGGCGATTTCTGCGTGCAGATCATGAACTCGCAAACCGGAGCCGGCTTCACCATGGTGCCGTTCAAGGGGGCGGCGCCCGCGGTCGCGGCGCTGCGCGGGGGGCACATCGAGGGCGTGGTGCTCGCCCTCGGCGCGCTCGCGGCGCATTTCAAGAACGACGTGCTGAAGCCCGCGCTGATCTCGAGCAAGTTCCCGGCGCTGCCCGACATCCCGACGCTCGCCGAGCTGGGCTACCGGCAGAACCTGCTCGGCGTGTGGATCGCGTTCTTCGCGCCGGCCGGCATCCCGGCCGAGGTCGCAAGCGCGCTCGTTTCCGCGATCGAAAAGACGGTCAAGAACCCCGAGATCGCCGCCAGGCTGATACCGCTCGGCATCATGCCGGAGTACCTGCCGCCCGGACAGGTGCAGGCCGAGATGCGCGATGAGCAGCGCAGGGTCGAGGAGATCGCGCGGCGCAGCGGCCTGCTCAAATAGGCGCGCCGCGCCATGCGATTTCAATGCATCGTTTCCTACCGCAGCGCGCGCAGCAAGAGCATTTCGACCTGGCGCACGCGCGTGCAAGGCGCCGATATCGTTTCGGCCACCGACGCGGTGATCAAGAAGCTGAAACGCCGCGAACGGCATCCGCTTACGGTGGTGGGCATCTACGTGCAACTCCAGGCGCCCGAACAGGGAAAATAGGGGCAGGCCCCGGCGGAGCGCGTCTTCCGCCCGAAGCCGTAGTCTGCCCCGATCTTTCTCAGCCCGGCTTGCCGCCGGTGAGCAGCCAGCCGAAGCGTTCCTTCGCCCTCCTCAGCACCTCGGCGCTCGGCACGTTGGTGGGCGGAAACTTATCGCGCCAGTGGAACGGCTTGCAGGCATCGATCACCGCAACCGAGTGGGTGATGTCGCCGGCGGCGCGCTTGTCGTGCGGCAGCCGCGGATCGGCCTGCGAATCCCACGATTTTTCGATGAACTGGATCGACTCCTTCGGGTCCGAGCGCGTGAGCATCGCCCACAGCAGATGCTCGAGATTGGTCACATCCACATCCTCGTCGACCACGATGACGTACTTGACGGCGTAGGCCGAGGCGCCGCATTGCGCGGCGATATGCCCCGCCTGGGTCGCGTGGCCCGGATAGCGCTGCTTGATGGAAACGCCGTGCAGCAGGCGCGCGCCGCCGATCTCGTGGCACCAGACCCGCTCCACGCCGGGCACGCCGGCGTTGGCGACGTTCTGCCTGATGGTGGCCGAACGCAGCACGGCGCGGTAGCGCGCCATTTCGTCGGCTCCGCCGCCCATCGGCGGAACGCCGAGCAGGATCGGATCGTTGCGATGATAGATCGCGCGGATGTCGATCACCGGCGTCTGGCGCTTGCCGCCGGCATAGTGGCCGGTCCATTCGCCGAAGGGACCTTCGGTCATCAAGTTATCCGGAGTGACGTATCCCTCGAGCACGATCTCCGCCCCTGCCGGGAACGGAAGTCCGGTCACCTTGCCGCGCACCAATTTCGCCGGGCGGCCGCGCAGGCCGCCGACGATGTCGATCTCGAACACACCGTAGGGCGCTTCCATTCCCCCATAAAAGAAATCGAGGGGATCGCCCCCCAGCACCATCACCACCGGCATCGGCTCGCCGCGAGCGAAGTATTTTTCGCGATGGATGTAGCCGTGATGGCCCGTGGCCAGGCGCAGGCCTACGGATTTGCGGTCGTTCACCATGGCGCGGTAGGCGCCGGCATTGAGCCAATTCTCCTCCGGGTCGCGGGTGATGCTGTAGGTTCCGGTGCCGATGTAGCGGCCGCCGTCCTTCTCGTGCCACTTGGGCGCGGGAAATTTCAGCACGTCGATGTCCTCGCCCATCATGATGTTCTCGAACACCGGACCGTCCTCGACGATCCGGTGCGGAATGATGCGCGGCTCCTTCACATAGGCCCGCCAGTAGGCTTCGCTCAGCTCCCATTTGTTCAAGTGCTCGGGAAAGCCGAAAGTCATGCTGCGCCGCTTGCCGGCGAAGACGTTCATCAGCAGGCGGAACCCCTTGGGACAGCCCGGAATGTCATCGAAGACGACGCAGGGGCCGTTTTCCTCGCGCAGCACCGCTTCCGCGGCGAGGCCGATGTCCTCCTCCCAGCTCGCTCCGCGGACCGTTTTCACTTCGCCCATGCGCTCGGCGAGCGCGAGCCAGCCGCGCAGATCGTCGTACTGGATATCTCCAGAAATCGTTTTGTCCATGCTCTTCACATTCCCCTAAGCCGAACGAACCGGTTGGGGGTCAGAACCGGTTGGGGGTCAGGTCTTGCTTCTTGCTCTTTGCAAGAAGCAAGACCTGACCCCGGGAACACTTAATGTGGCTTGTACCCCGCGTCCTTGGTGACCTTGGCCCACTTCCTGAGATCGTTGCGGATCACCGCCGCGAATTCCTCCGGCGTGCTGCCGATGGGCTCCGCACCCTCGTTGATGAAGCTCGCCCGGGTCGCGGGATCCTTCAGCGCGCTCACCGTGGCCGCATGGAGCTTGGCGATGACCTCGGGCGGCGTCTTGGCCGGCGCCAGAATCCCGAACCACTGCACCACGTCGTAGCCCGCAACGCCCGCTTCGGCGATGGTGGGAATGTCGGGGGCGACGGTTGAGCGTTTGGCGCCGGTTACACCGTAGGCGCGCAGTGTGCCGGCCTTCACGCGCGGCAGCGCGCTCATGAAGTCGGCCATCATAACCGGCACATGACCGGCGAGCACATCGGTCATCGCCGGGCCCTGACCCTTGTACGCCACATAGATCATTTTCAGCCCGGTGCTGAACAGGAACAGCTCCATCGACAGGTGGGCGTTGCTGCCGGTGCCGCCGGCGGTAAAGTGCAGTTCCCCCGGCCGCGCCTTGATGTGCGCGATCAGTTCCTTCAGCGATCGTGCCGGCAGCGAAGGATGCGAGACCAGCATGTTGGGCACCACGAGCACCTGCGACACCGGCGCGAAATCCTTCGCCGGATCGTAAGGAACCTTGATCTGGGTATACGGCGCCATGGTGAGCGAACCGATTCCCATCGCCACCGTGTAGCCGTCGGGCGCCGCACGCGCGACCGACTCCATGCCGATCATGGTGTTCCCCCCGGCGCGGTTTTCGACCACCACCTGCTGCCCGAGATACTCCGAGAGCTTGGGCGCCATCTTGCGCGCCGTGAGATCGGTCCCGCCGCCCGGCGAGGTGGGCACCACCAGCCGTATCGGCCGCGTGGGATAGCCCTGCGCTTGAGCGGCGGCGGATGCGGCGATCAGGCACGCCGCGAGCGCGCCAAGCGCGAGTCGACTTGTAGGTACAACCTTCATTTTCTTCCCCCCGGTCCGATGGGCCGCGTCGCGCTCTAACGATCGACCCCGCCATTCGAAGCGTTCAATTATACCGAGGGAATATCCGAGCGCCTTGTCGCATCGGAAGCTCTAGTGGCAACGCAAAGCCGGAGGGCCTGCCCCCCATTGGGAGGCAGGCCCCGTTTGCTACCAGTTGGGAACGAAAAAGAGAAATGCGATGGAGGTGATGATGAAGAAGACGAAGAACACCATGAGCAGATAGCCCATGATATCCCTGAAATTCAATCTCGCCACGGCCAGCATGGCGATGGCCCAGAAGGGCTGAATCATGTCGGTCAGCATGTCCGCCCAGGCGAAGGTAACAACCGTCGTTCCCAATCCGACGCCCAATTGCTTTGCCGCGGGAATGATGTAAGGCGCCACGACCGCCCACTCGCCCCCTCCGGAGGGAATGAGATAGTTGAGAAGCCCGCCATACCAAAGGACGAAAAGGGGGAAGGTCTGCTGGGTCGAAATCGCCACGAAAGCCTGGGTGAATACCGTGGAAAGAAGAGTGAATTTGAACAGGCCGAGAATCCCGGCATAGAAGGGGAACTGGATCACGATCCCCCAGACCGCCTTGCCCGCGTCTTCAGTGGCCTTCAGGAACGACCAGGGCCTCCAGTGAAAGAGAATTCCCAGCATGAGCATCGCAAAATTGACCACGTTGAGGTTCAGATCCAGACCTCTGGTCGAGAAGTGCCAGATCAACCAAGTCAGTCCGCCGATGAAGACCAGGAGGTTGAATCCGGGCCACCAGTTCATCCAGTCCGATGGGCTTTCCCATTTGGCGGGCATGGGAGGGGATTCGTAAAGCTTGAGTTGATCCATCAGTTCGGGCTTTACGACAAAGGTTTTCTCCGGTCTGGGATGCATCAGGGCCATCACGGCGGTGACCACGGCAATGATGACGACCGTCAGAATCAGGTTGAACGGATGAAAGATCGTATCGGCCACGGGGATGGTCGCATCGAGCAGTTTTCCCTTGATCAGGAAGTTGTCGGGCGTTGCCACGAGCAATGTGGCCGAACCGGAGAGCCCCGCGTGCCAGGTAGCGCCCAGGCCGAGATAGGCGGCGGCGACGAGCAGGCGATAATCGACCTTCGGATTTCTCTTCACGATGAAGAGGGCCAGCATGGCGCTTGCGATGAGGCTCAATCCCCAGTTGAGCCAGGCCATGATCATCGAGAAAAGGGACATGACGAGAATGGCCTGCCAGGGTTTATCGGGATTGGCCCAGCCCGAAACTCCATTGAGCAGCCGCCGGACCGGAGGGGAGCAGGCCAGAATATAGCCTGTCATCATGATCAGGCACATCTGCATCGCGAAGGCGAGCAATT
>JACPRN010000218.1 GCA_016189945.1 Betaproteobacteria bacterium | reverse complement strand
GGCGCATCCACGATGCCGACGAGGCGCGCCGGGCGATCGCGAGCGCGCAGGAAGAGTTCTACAACAGCAATCTCGATCTTATGTACGCGCTGCCTGCGCAGAGCCTCGCCGAAGCGCGCTCGGACGTGCAGACCGCGCGCTCGTTCGGCGCCGCGCATCTGTCCTTCTACCAGCTCACCATCGAGCCCAATACGCTCTTTCACCGCTTTCCGCCGCCGCTTCCGGATGACGAGGCGGCGTGGGCGATGCAGGAGGCGATCGAGTCGGAGCTCTCGGCCGCCGGATACGGGCATTACGAAATTTCGGCCTGGGCCAAGGCCGGCCGCCAATGCCGGCACAACCTCAACTACTGGTGCTTCGGCGATTACCTTGGCATCGGCGCCGGCGCGCATTCGAAGATCTCTTTTTCCGACCGCATCGTGCGCCAGATGCGCGCCAAGCATCCCGGCGAGTATATGCGGCGCGCGGCCGATGGCGCGCCGGTGCAGGAAGAGCACGAGGTCCCGGCGAAGGACCTCGCGTTCGAATTCATGATGAACGCGCTGCGGCTCAGCGAAGGATTTCCTGTGCCGCTCTTTGCCGAGCGCACCGGGCTTCCGATAACGGCGGCGGGCAAAGCCCTTGCCGAAGCCGAAGCGCGCGGGCTGATTGCGCGCGACCACGCCCGCGTGCGCGCCACTGAACTCGGGCGGCGTTTCTTGAACGATTTGCTGCAGATATTCCTTCCGGGGCAAAAGTGAAGACGGAACCGGCACTTGGCGTAGCACTCGCCGAAACGCTTGTATTCGCCGCCCCGCTTCGCGCTTCGTTGCTGGGCGGCACCGCGAATTGACGAGCCCGGACACATGGTATAGAGTAAGGAAACTCGAAGAATGTAAGGAATGGCATGGCAACCTCGGTACTGACCAGCAAAGGCCAGATCACCATACCCAAACAAGTGCGTGAAGCCCTCGGTGTCGAGACCGGCGATCGGGTGGAGTTCGTTGAAGTCGAAAAGGGCGTCTTCTCCATGGTCGCCGCCACTCGGGATATTCGGGCATTGAAAGGCAGCGTCCCGAAGCCCTCGAAACCCGTGAGCACCGATGAAATGAAGCGAGCGATTGCGCGCATAGGGGGCGGGCGGCGTTGATCGGTCTCGATACAAACGTGATTGTCCGCTATCTGGTTCAAGACGACCCGGCGCAGGCTCCGCTTGCTACGCGGTTTATCGAGCGAACACTCTCATCGGACAATCCTGGGTTTATCACCTCGATCACTCTGTGCGAGATCGCGTGGGTGCTCGCCGAGTGTTACAGTACCGATCGCAAACGCATCCGCGACGTCTTGGAGGGATTGCTGTCGTCGAAGCAGATCCTCGTCGAAAGGTCGGAACTGGCATGGAAGGCGTTGCGCGACTCGGACGCTTCGGGTGCAGACTTCAGCGATGCCCTTGTTGGACACACCGTTGCTGTGCACGGCGGGGCAAAAACGGTAACTTTCGATCGCGCGGCGGCGAAACTTCCGGGGTTTGAACTTCTGCGTTGATCGAATCCGTCCTCGACACCGCACCGCCCTGCGCTTCGCTTCGCGCAACCCTCCTCAAGACCGCCCCAACGCTTCCTTCTGCTTCTCGATCAGCTCTCGAATCCCGCGCTGCGCCAGTTCCATGAGCGCATCCATCTGCGCCTGCGAGAACGGCTTGCCTTCGGCCGTGCCCTGAACCTCGACGAACCCGCCCGATCCGGTCATGACCACGTTCATGTCGGTGCCGCAGGCCG
This sequence comes from Betaproteobacteria bacterium, assembly GCA_016189945.1. Lineage (GTDB taxonomy): Bacteria > Pseudomonadota > Gammaproteobacteria > Burkholderiales > SG8-39 > JACQTO01. Next base: position 7,262 of record JACPRN010000218.1, on the reverse strand, counting down.
CATCCTCGGCATAATCCAGGTCGAGCACCGGCTCGCCCGCGTAGAGACCTACCGACACCGCGGCTACGAAATCGCGGATCGGGGAATCCGCGATGAGGCCGCGCGCGACCAGCCCCGAGACGGCGTCGTGCAGCGCGACGAACGCTCCGGTGATCCCTGCGGTGCGCGTGCCGCCGTCGGCCTGGATCACGTCGCAGTCGATCTTGATCGTGCGCTCGCCCAGGCGCTCCAGATCCACCACCGCGCGCAGCGAGCGGCCGATCAGGCGCTGGATTTCCTGCGTGCGGCCGGATTGCCTGCCGCGGGCGGCTTCGCGGTCGGTGCGCGTGTTGGTCGCGCGCGGCAGCATTCCGTATTCGGCCGTGACCCAGCCCTGGGCGCGGTCGCGCAGGAAAGCGGGCACTTTGTCCTCTACGCTCGCGGTGCACACGACCCGCGTATCGCCGAATTCGATCAGCACCGATCCTTCGGCATGCCGGGTGAAATTTCGCTGGATGCGCACCGCGCGCAATTCGTGCGGGGATCTCCCGCTGGGACGATTCATTTGCCGGTCTGCTTCTGGATCGCGTTTCGGATCTCGGCGATGGCGCGCTCGATTTCTTCCTCGGACAGATCGCCATGGTCCTGCCCGGCCGCCGGCTTGCCGAATTCCTCGACCGCGGTGTTGAACGCATTGACTTCCAGGGTCTGCGTCGACACCTGTTCGGCGTGCGCCTCTGCGCCCTCTCCGGCCCAAGTCATCGCAATGACCGAGAGATTATCGCATCCTTCGCCGGCGCGGACCTCGGCCATGTCGAGCAGCCGCGGTATCGCGACCATGATGTCGCTCCTGAGTAGCTCGGTGCACAGGGCGCGCGCGGAGATCGACTCCCACAGGCCGTCGGTGCAAAGCAGGAGCGTGTCCCCGCGCGCTAGCCTCACCTTGCGCGAAAGATCGATCTGCGGCGAGGCGATCGCCCCCAGGCAACTGAAAATCTTGTTGCGCTCAGGATGCGCGCCGGCGGCCTCCTCGCGCACCCGCCCCTGGTCGATCAGCATCTGCACGCGCGAATGGTCCTTGGTCCGCGAGTGGATCCGGCCGCTGCGGATGTGGTAGAGCCGCGAGTCGCCCACGTGCGCCCACCAGGCCGTCGAATCCTGCACGATCGCCGCGACGCAGGTGGTGCGCGGCGTCTCGAGCAGCCCGCGCACTTCGGCGTAATCCCGGATCGCGTGGTGCGCGCTGGTCATGTTCTTGAGCAGAAACAGGAACGGATCGGAGAGCTTCGGACCCGCTTCGCACTGGAACGCCTCGGTCAGGAACTGCACCGCGATCTGCGCCGCGACCTCCCCGTGCAGGTGCCCGCCCATGCCGTCGGCGACCACCATCATCAGCGCATCGCGGCTGTAGCAGTAGCCGAGGCGATCTTCGTTCAACTCCCGAGCGCCCTGCCTGGATTCCTTGTAAATGGAAAATTTCATCGATGCGCCGCTATCCGCTTCTTGCCACGCCGAACGGACCGGGATCAGCGATGGCGTCTTTGCCCTTATCAATCTCCGCCTTTCGGTGCAGTTGCGATTTCGCTACTGCACCGAAAGGCGGAGACGCAATAAAAGCAAATCCTCGCCAAGACCGTCAACACTCGTCCGTTAGGATCCGGGCAGCGCGGAGCGGAGGCCAAGGTGCTGAACAAACGGATCGAAGTCCCTGTCGCTGTAAAGCAGAGTCAGTCTGCTCTCGATGCAGCGCGTCGCAATCAGCGTATCAATCGTCTTGCGGACCGTGACCCCAAGCACCCGCAGCGCACGAAAGTTCCTGGCGGCTTGAATGGCGATGTCTCGCCCCGCCAAGTCCACAACGACCAGTGAGGTTAGAAGCTTCTTGGCTTGGTTGAAGTCTCGGTCGCTGACAAAGCCCCGCAGCACCTCTGTCAAGACCAGGTCGCCCGTCGCAATCGGCTCCGTTCCGAGCAATGAGTCCAGCTTTTCCGCCTGTGGCGTTGCGGTTCCCCGGAAGTAGTCGATCCAAACACTGGAATCGACCAAGATCACCTGTCCGTCCTCATCTCGTCAAGGTCGCCCTGCCAGTCGAGCTTGCCGCGAAAGCGCCGTATCTTTTCCTGTTGCCGGAGTCGAAGCAGGGTGCGAAGGCCAAGTTCCACCGCTTCTCGCTTGGTCTTCAATCCGGTCGCCCGGAGCGCATCTTTCATGAGTTTGTCGTCAATCACAATGTTGGTGCGCACGGTGTGTATCCTTTCGCGTGTGATTACACATTCTAGTTCCAGGCCGCGCGCTTGGCAACCACGGGAACCCGACCTCTCGGTCAAGCGGACCGCCTGCCGGCGGCGCTTACAGGTCCTCTCCGCGCTTCGCGCTCCGGCGGCCGCTTATCTCGAACGACAAGTGACTATCCCTTTCCGCTCGCTGCCCGGGCGCGTTTGGCAAACAGCTCGCGCACGTTGCCGAGCAGGCTCGCCTTGCGGTGGACCACCGGTTCCTTTTCGCGCAACAGCACCTTCTGCAGCGCAAGCACGCTCTGCGGGCGCTTCAGGTGATCGAGCTGCAGGCACCAGTCGATGGTCTGCAGAAGCTGCCGCGAGTACTTGTCCGCCCAAAGCTTGGTCGCCGAGACATAGCGGTCCTTGTCGACGCGCTGGTCGGCCGCCTGCGGCGCGGTGCCCGCAAGGCAGGTGTACATGCTTGCCCCCGCCGAGTAGATATCGGTCCACGGACCCATCAGCTCGCGCCTGCGGTACTGCTCCGGCGGCGCGTAACCGGGCGTGTACATCGGATTCAAGCGCACGCCGTCCTCGGCGAGCGTCTGGCGGGCGCCGCCGAAATCGATCAGCACCGGCGTGCCGTCGCTGCGGATATAGATGTTGGCCGGCTTGATGTCCAGGTGCAGGAGTTTGTGCGAATGCACTTCGCGCAGTCCGTTCAGGAGCAGCGTGAACACATGGCGGATGAAGTTTTCGCGGATGCCGCTCCCGCGCGCGCGGATGTGCTGCTGCAGCGTGCGCCCGCGCTCGTAGCGCATCACCATGTACACGGTCTCGTTGGCGCGAAAGAAATTGAGCACGCGCACCACGTTCGGGTGCGACAGGCGCGCGAGCGACCTTCCCTCCGCGAAGAAGCACTTCATGCCGTAGCGGAATTTCGCCACGTTCTCCTCGGCGATCGAGGGCAGTGCGTCGCCTTCTTTCCTGAGCGCAAGCTGGCTGGGAAGGTATTCCTTGATCGCCACCGGCTCGTCGCGCTCGTCGTAGGCGAGATAGACGATGGAAAAACCGCCGCCGGAGAGCATGCGCGCGATGCGGTAATTCTGAAGCTGGTAGCCCGCCGGCAACGGCTGATTGACCTGCGATGGCATTAAAGGCTTGTTGCCGTTATGATACGGGCATTCTCCGGCGTGCCTGCCTGCGTTGTAAAGCGCTGTTCCCGTTAATAGTTCACGCACCAACGAGTATTGCATGATTCAGAGCATGACCGGTTATGCGGCGGCCTCGCGCGAGCTTCCAGGCTGCTCGGTCTCGATCGAGCTGAAAAGCGTCAACGGCCGTTTTCTCGACCTGCAGTTCCGGCTCGCCGAAGAGCTGCGTCCGATCGAACCCGCCCTGCGCGAGCTGCTCGCCTCGCGCATCGCGCGCGGCAAGGTCGAATGCCGCATGACCATCGTTCCGGCAGCCGGCGAAGCGCCGCAGCTCGGGATCAACGAAGCGCTCCTGGCGGCCCTTGCCGAGGCCTCGCGGCGCGTGCGCGAGGCGATTCCCGAAGCGCACCCGCTGCGCATCGGGGAAGTGCTGCACTGGCCGGGAGTGCTGAGGGACGATACGGCCGGCGCCGAGGCCCTGCGCGAGCCGGGAATGGCGCTGGTCGCCGACACGCTGGCCGAATTCAGCGCGAGCCGAGCCCGCGAAGGCGAAAAGCTCAAGGCCATGCTGCTCGAGCGGGTTACGCGCATGCAGGCGCTGCTGGCCGAGACCCTGCCGCGCGTCCCGGCCGCGATCGCCGCCTATGAGGAAAAACTCGCCGCCCGGCTGCGCGAAGTGCTCAGCACCGGGGAGGAAGAACGCATCCGCCAGGAAATCGCCATTTTCGGCATCAAGATCGACGTGGCCGAAGAGCTGAACCGTCTCGGCGCGCACCTGGAGGAGGTGCGGCGCGTGCTCGCCGCGGGCGGAAGCTGCGGCAAGCGCCTGGACTTTCTCATGCAGGAGTTGAACCGCGAGGCCAATACCCTCGGCTCCAAGTCGGTATCGCGGGAACTCTCGCAGGCGAGCCTGGAATTCAAGCTCTTGATCGAGCAGATGCGCGAGCAGATACAGAACATTGAATAGGATCCGGGAATTGGGGATCCGGGGGACAGGCGCGCGAAGCGCGGCCCCTCGGTCCTCGAGCCTGGACCCCAAATCCTATTGAGGATTACGTAACCGCATGACATGCTTCCGTCATCCCCGCGAAAGCGGGGATCCAGTGATTATCGCTGAACTACTGTGGATTCCCGCCCCCGCTTCCGCGGGGGCATGCTTACCACGCGGGAATGACAGCGCCCGTAATTACCGTTGTCATGCAGTTTGGTAAAGCTCAATAGATCCTAAGATGAAGGGCATACTCTTTGTCGTCTCCGCGCCCTCGGGCGCGGGAAAATCGTCGCTGATCAACGCCGTGCTGGCCGAAGACGGCAATCTGGCGCTGTCGATCTCGCACACGACCCGCGCCCCGCGCCCGGGGGAGCGCGACGGCGTCGAGTACCACTTCGTCGCTGCGGCCGCATTCCAAGCCATGACCGAGCGCGGCGAATTCCTCGAAACCGCGGAAGTGCACGGCAACCGCTACGGCACCGCGCAGAAATGGATCGAAAAGACGCTTGGCCAAGGGCGCGATGTTCTGCTCGAGATCGACTGGCAGGGCGCGCGCCAGGTGCGAAAGTTCTATCCCGACGCGGTGAGCGCTTTCATCCTCCCTCCCTCGATGGCGGAACTCGAGCGGCGGCTGCGCGCGCGCGGCCAGGACCGCGACGAGGTGATCCGACAGCGGCTGGCCAATGCGGCAGAGGAGATGAGCCACGTCGCAGAATTCGATTATGTTATTATCAATACCGATTTCGAAGAGGCGCGGCGCGATCTGGCCGCCCTTGTGCGCGCTGCAAGACTGACCCTTATCCGCCAGAGCGCGCGCCACCCGGAAATGCTCAACTTCACCGCGAAGGCTTGAAACGCATATGGCACGCATCACCGTCGAAGATTGCCTGAAAAAGATCCCCAACCGCTTCCAGCTCACGCTGGCGGCGACCTACCGCGCGCGGCAGCTCGCCCAGGGCGGCACGCCCATGCTCGAGGAAAACCGCGACAAGCCCACGGTCATCGCCCTGCGCGAAGTGGCCCAAGGCAAGGTCGGGATCGAATACCTGAATCGCGTCAACACCGGTTGAACCCAGACAGTGACCCGCTGATCTCAAAGGTTTCCGTTCCGCGCCCGGCGCGGCACGCCGCCACCCCGCGGCCCCGGGGTCAGGTCTTGCCTTTCATCAAGGGTCAGCCCGGGGGTCAGGTCTTGCTTTTCATCAACGCTGAAAAGCAAGACCTGACCCCATTTTCCCCATTTTCCGACCCCATTTTCTGACCATGGCAGTCGCCGGCATCAGCGAGTTGCGGCTCAGCCTGGGCTACCTCAAGCCGAGCGAAATCAGCCTCGTCGAAGAGGCCTACCAGTTCAGCGACGCTGCCCACCAGGGACAAGTGCGTATGAGCGGCGACCCCTACATCTCGCACCCGCTCGCGGTGGCCGAGATCGTCGCCAATTGGCAGCTCGACGCGCAGGCAGTGATCGGCGCCCTGCTGCACGACGTGACCGAGGACACCGCGATCACCAAGGAGGAGATCGCGCAGCGCTTCGGCAAGCCGGTCGCCGAGCTCGTGGACGGGGTCTCCAAACTCGACCGCATCGAATTCCAGTCGCAGCAGGACGCGCAGGCGGAGAACTTCCGCAAGATGCTGCTCGCCATGGCGCGCGACGTGCGCGTCATCCTGATCAAGCTCGCCGACCGGCTGCACAACATGCGCACCCTGGAGGCGGTGCACCCGGAGCAGCGCCGGCGCGTGGCGCGCGAGACGATCGAGATCTACGCGCCCATCGCCACGCGGCTGGGCCTGGACAGCCTGTACCGCGAGATGCAGGAACTTGCGTTCCGGCACCTCTATCCCCTGCGCTACCGCGTTCTCGCCAAGGCGATCAAGGCCGCGCGCGGCAACCGGCGCGAAGTGGTGGACAAGATCCTCGTCGCGATCCGCGAGCGCCTGGCGCAGGCGGAAATCGAGGCCTCGATCACGGGCCGGGAAAAGCACCTGTACTCGATCTACAAGAAGATGGTGGAAAAGCAGCTCACTTTTTCCCAGGTGCTCGACATCTACGGCTTTCGCGTCATCGTCAAGGACGTGCCGGCCTGCTACCTCGCCCTTGGCGTGCTGCACGGCACGTTCAAGCCGGTGCCGGGCAAGTTCAAGGACTACATCGCCATCCCCAAGGTGAACGGCTACCAGTCGCTGCACACCACGCTCATCGGCCCCTACGGCACCCCCGCCGAGATCCAGATCCGCACCCAGGCGATGCACCGCATCGCCGAGACCGGCGTCGCTTCGCACTGGATGTACAAGAGCACCGACGCCGAGCTGAACGAGGCGCAAAAGCGCACGCACAAATGGCTGCAGTCGCTGCTCGAGATCCAAAGCACCACGGGCGACGCGGCCGAGTTCCTCGAGCACATCAAGGTCGATCTCTTTCCCGACGAAGTGTACGTGTTCACGCCCAAGGGAAAAATCATGGCCCTGCCGCGCGGGGCGACCACGGTCGATTTTGCCTACGCGGTGCACTCCGACATCGGCAACCGCTGCATCGCCGCGAAAGTGAACTACGAGCTGGTGCCGCTCAGGACCGAGCTATCGAACGGAGACCGCGTCGAGATCGTCACCGCCCCGCACGCAAGCCCCAACCCGGCGTGGCTCTCCTACGTCAAGACGGCGCGCGCGCGCGCCGAAATCCGGCATTTCCTGCGCACCATGCAGGCCGACGAGTCGCGCGCCCTGGGCGAGCGCCTGCTCAACCAGGCGATACGCTCGCTCGGCGCGAAGGCGGCGGAAATAGAACCCGAGCGCTGGGAAAAGCTCGCGCGCGAATCCGGCGCCAAGTCGCGCCAGGAGATCCTCTCCGACATCGGGTTGGGCAAACGGCTGGCGGCGATCGTGGCGCGCAAGCTCCTCTCACTCTCCGACCAGCACCACCCGGCC
>JACPRN010000179.1 GCA_016189945.1 Betaproteobacteria bacterium | reverse complement strand
TCCTCGACCCGGTCAACATGGACGTGATCACCGACGCGCTCGGCAAAGGGATCAAGGAATACATCGGCGGCAACAGCACGGTCAGCCTGATGCTGATGGGCATGCACGGGCTGTTCAAGGCCGGGCTGGTGGAGTGGATGACGGCGATGACCTATCAGGCTGCATCCGGCGCCGGCGCCGAGAACATGCGCGAACTGGTGAAGCAGATGGGTTTTGCGCATCAGGCCGCACGAGCGCTGCTGGAGAACCCCGCCTCGGCGATTCTCGATATCGACCGCGCGGTCGCCGAGGCGATCCGCTCCGACGAATTCCCGACCAAGAATTTCGGCGTGCCGCTCGCCGGAAGCCTCATTCCCTGGATCGACAAGGATCTCGGCAACGGCCAGAGCCGGGAGGAGTGGAAGGGGCAGGCCGAAGGCAACAAGATTCTCGGGCGCGAGAGTGATCCGATCCCGATCGACGGCATCTGCGTGCGGGTGGGCGCCATGCGCTGTCACAGCCAGGCCCTGACGGTGAAACTGGCCAAGGACCTACCGCTCGATGAGATCGCCGGAATGCTCGCCGCGGCCAATGATTGGGTCAAGGTGATCCCCAATCAGCGCGAGGCGACGCTTGCGGAACTTACGCCGGCAAAAGTCACCGGAACGCTGTCGGTGCCGATCGGCCGGCTGCGCAAACCGGAGTTGGGCGGCAGGCGCGGCGGCTCGTACCTGACTGCTTTTACCGTCGGCGATCAACTGCTTTGGGGCGCTGCCGAGCCGCTGCGCCGCATGCTGCGCATTCTGCTCGAGGAGCGGGGGCGGGTTCGCCCCGCGACAGCGCCTGCGGCGGCGTAGGGGGAGAGCAGCCGGATACAAGAGGGCCAGGGGGCAGGATTTTTCAAGGAATTTGTGCCAAGAAATACCGACTTAGTGCAGTTTGCGAGACGGCGGTTTAGCTTGCAAGGCTAACAGCCTGATGGTATGTTATTTTCCTTACTTCAATATCAGGGGTGGTGGAGTGGGAAAGTTCACCTATAAGACTGCCGCGTTGGTGTTCGCCGCCCTGCTCCTGCCGATGACCGCGTGGGCTGTGGGGCTCGGAAAACTTTCCGTGCTTTCCGCGCTGGGCCAGCCGCTGAAAGCGGAAATCGAGATTGTCGGGTTGCAGTCCGGGGAAGCTGAGGGGCTTTCGGCGCGTCTTGCGTCGCAGGAAGCGTTCCGGCAGGCGAACATCGAGGTGCAGGGCGCGCTCTTTTCGCTGAAGTTCGCGATCGAGCGTCTTCCCGACGGCCGGCAAGTCGTGAGCATCACTTCGGCTGAGGCGATGAACGAGCCGTTCGTCGATATGCTGGTCGAGCTGAACTGGGCCGCGGGCAAGCTGGTGCGCGAGTACACCTTCCTGCTCGATCCCCCGGAATACAAGGGGCCGGCCCTCGCCGCCGCGCCCGCCGCGCCGGCTGCAGTGGCGCCGGCGGCAGAACCGATACCGGTGCCGGCGCCGAAAGCGCCTGAAGCGCGCGTGCCGGTGCGTGCCGAGCAAGTCCCGCCGCCGGTGGCGAGCGCCGGGACCTACGAAGTCAAGCGCGGCGACACCCTGACAGGCATTGCGCGGAAGAATATGGCCGAGAGCGTGACCTTGTCGCAAATGCTGGTAGCGTTGTATCGAGGCAATCGAGAAGCCTTTGACGGCGACAACATGAATCGACTGCGCGCCGGCCGGATCCTGAATATCTCCGGTGCGGATGCCGCCCGCGCCGTGCCGGCCGAAGAGGCGCAGCGCCTGATCGCCGCTCAGATCACGGACTTCAACGAATACCGGCGCCGGCTGGGCGCCGAGGTTGCGGCAGCACCGGCGCGTGCTGACACCGGGCGGCAGGCGGGCGGCAGGATCGGCGCGCCGGAGCAAGAGAAACCCGCGCGCGCGCCCGAACCGGCAAAAGATCAGTTGCGCCTGAGCAAGGCCGGGGACGCATCGGCCGGCGGGCGCGCCGGAGCGGCCGCGCGCGGCGACGATTTGGCAGCGAAAGAAAAGGCGCTCAAGGAGGCGAACGAGCGCATTGCGTTGCTGGAGAAGAACGTCACGGATCTGCAGAAGCTCGTGCAACTGAAAAGCGAGGCCGGAGCGCAGTTGCAGCAGGCGGCCAAGGCGGCGCCTGCCGCCAAGGCGGAAGCCCCGAAAGCAGCGCCGAAGGCCGAGGCTGCGCCGGCGCCGAAGGCCGAAGCGGCGAAATCGCCCGATGCGGCCAAGGCAGATGCGGCGAAGCCGTCCCCCGATGCAGCCAAGGCGGCTGATGCCGCAAAGGCTGCGCCCGACGCAGCCAAGGCTGCGCCCAAGGCTGCGCCAAAAGCGGTCGCGCCTCCCCCACCGCCGCCGCCGACACTGGTCGATGAATTGCTGGAAAACGAACTTGCGCTCGGCCTCGCCGGCGGCCTGATCGTGCTGCTTGTCGGATACGCGGCCTACAAGTGGCAAAGAAAGCGAAAAGAACAGGCTGAGAGAAGCGCTGCGAGCGCCGCTGCCGCAGACTCGACGGCCTTCGGCGCGAGCGGCGGCCGCCAGGTCGATACGGCCGCATCGGCTTCGTTCCAGAGCGATATCAGCCATGAGGGAATGGGCAAGATCGATACCGAAGAGATCGACCCGGTGGCGGAGGCCGATGTGTACATGGCCTACGGCCGCGACGCGCAGGCTGAAGAAATCCTGAAGGAGGCGCTTGCGAAGGATCCGGCGCGGCAGGCAGCGCGCGTCAAGCTGCTCGAAGTCTACGCCAACCGCAAGGACCGAAAGGCCTTCGAAGCCACGGCCACTGAACTGTATGCAGCGACCAATGGCCAGGGCGCAGAATGGGAAAAGACCGCGAGCCTGGGTATCGCCATCGACCCGGAAAATCCGCTTTACGGAGGCGCGCGCGCAGCGGCCGCCGCCCCGGGCAGGTCCGCCACGGTAACGCTGGGCGCCGTTGCGGCCGCTGTGGCGCAGGCGCCAGCCGCTGAAGAAGTCGCCGGCGCAGCACCGGAGGCTGGTGCCGGGCCTGCGCTCGATTTCGACCTGGATTTGAGCGCCGCGACTGCGCCGGCTGCGCCCGCCGAAGCTGCGGTGACCGCGCCGGAACAAGCGGCGGGCGGGCTCGATTTCGACCTTGACCTGGGCGCGGCTTCAGCCGCCCCGGAAGCGGCGCCCACGGAGGTCGCAGTCGCTGCCCCGGCGGAAGCGGGGCTTGATTTCGACCTCGATCTGGGCGGCGAGGTCAAACCCGAGGCGAGTGCGCCGGCCGGCGCCGGAGCGGAGAGCGCGCCCTCGCCGGAGCCAAAGGCCGCCGATTCCGGCAAAGCACAGGCAGAACCCGGATTAGCGCTCGATTTCGACCTCGACGCCGGCGGTGCGCCTGCCGAGAAGCCGCAAGCGCCGGTCGCTGCAGCGGCGGAGTCCGCCGGGGGCCTGGATTTCGATATCGGGCTGCCGGCGGAGGCGCCGGAGAGCGCGAAAAAAGAACCGTCGCTGGAGGCGATCAGTCTCGACCTCGGCGAGAGCGCCGCAGCCGGCGCGGCGCCTGTCGATGCGCATTGGCAGGAAGTGGCGACCAAGCTCGATCTGGCCAAGGCCTATGAGGAAATGGGCGACCGCGACGGCTCGCGCGAGCTGTTGAACGAAGTGATCGCCGAGGGTGACGCGGCCCAGAAGCAGCAGGCCAAGACGATGCTCGAAGCGCTCGGTTGAACGCTCGTTTCTGATCAATCGATCGGCGCCTCGGGCGCCGATCGTCTTTTTCAACGGCTTTGCATGAAAATCGCGATTGGCGTGGGCTATGACGGTGCCGGCTTCAATGGCTGGCAGTCGCAACCCGCGGGCAACACGATTCAGGATCATCTGGAGCACGCGCTGGGGCGCATTGCCGGCTCGCCGACGCGGATCGTGGGGGCCGGACGAACAGACGCGGGCGTGCATGCCTGCGCGCAAGTCGCCCACTTCGAGACCGAAGCCAAGCGTCCCGCTTCCGCATGGGTGCGGGGCGCCAACAGCGCGCTGCCCGACGCCATCGCCCTGCAGTGGGCGCTCGAAGTGCCGCAGGCGTTTCACGCCCGCTATTCCGCAATCGCGCGAACCTATCGTTACGTCCTCTACAACCATCCGGTAAGGCCCGCCCTCGCCGCCGGACGCTGCGGCTGGTACCATGCGCGGCTCGACCTCGATCCGATGCGCCGCGCGGCGGCGCTGCTCGTGGGCGAGCACGATTTTTCCGCATTCCGTTCGTCGCAGTGCCAGGCGAAGACGCCGGTGCGCGTCGTGCGGCGCTTCGAAATCGCGCAACGCGGACCCTATCTCATGTTCGACATCAGCGCGAATGCTTTCCTGCACCACATGGTGCGCAACATAATCGGATGCCTCCTGTACGTGGGCAACGGAAAGCGCGCGCCCGAATGGGCTGCGGAGCTGCTCGCATCGCGCGACCGCACGCTCGCTGCGCCCACGATGGCCGCATCCGGGCTCTATCTCACGGGCGTAAGCTACGGAAGCGAGTGGGGGCTGCCGGGGTTCGCGCGGATGATGCCGTTCGAGATGCCCGATGGCGGGGATGATTGTTAGCATTGTCAGACGAGGGTTGACGAAATTTGGTGGCAATTTGGGTTCTTAAATACGTCTCATCGTTGTGCAGTGCATTGCGTGCAATGCACTGCACAACGATGAGATTGAGTAAAGGCAAAACCAGCACCGCTGATTCGGATTGATACACGAGGCAATGCATGAGAACTCGCATCAAGATCTGCGGCATCACGCGCGAGGCCGATGCCCGAGCGGCTGCGAGCGCGGGAGCCGATGCGATCGGATTCATTTTCTGGCGGCCGAGCGAGCGGTTCATCGAGCCCGAGCGCGCCGGCGCCATTGCGCGCGCGCTGCCCGCGTTCGTCTCGCCGGTCGGCGTATTCGTGAATCCGGGCATCGAGGAGGTCGAAGCCGTGCTCGCGCATGTTCCGCACGCGCTGCTGCAGTTTCACGGCGAGGAAAGCCCCGAGTTTTGCTCGCGGTTCGCGCGGCCGTACCTGCGCGCGGCGCGCATGAGACCCGGGCTGGATTTGCTAGAATACTTCGCTCCCTTCGCTGCCGCGTCCGCATGGCTGGTCGACGCCTTTCACGACAGCGCGTACGGCGGCACGGGAACCGCTTTTGACTGGGACCTGGTGCCGCGGCGCCTCGAGCGGCCGCTGGTCCTTTCGGGCGGCCTCACCGTCGACAACGTGAGTGAGGCGGTGCGGCGGGTGCGCCCGTTCGCGGTCGACGTTTCGAGCGGAGTCGAGTCGGGCAAGGGCATCAAGGAAGCAACGAAGATTGCGGCGTTCATCGCGGGAGTCAGGTGTGCAGATCAATGACCTTCCATACGATCTTCCCGACCGGCGGGGGCATTTCGGCCCGTATGGGGGGGTGTTCGTCTCCGAGACGCTGATCGAGGCGCTCGAGGCGCTCAAGCGCGCCTACGAAAGGGCGCGCAACGACCCGGCGTTCGTCGCCGAGTTCGAATACGAGCTGAAGCACTACGTCGGGCGCCCCAGTCCGATCTACCACGCCAAGCGCTGGTCGGAGGTGCTCGGCGGCGCGCAGATTCTGCTCAAGCGCGAGGATCTCAACCACACCGGCGCGCACAAGATCAACAACACGGTCGGACAGGCGCTGCTCGCGCGGCGCATGGCCAAGCCGCGCGTGATCGCCGAGACCGGTGCCGGCCAGCACGGCGTGGCCGCGGCCACCGTGGCCGCTCGCTACGGCATGCAATGCGTGGTCTACATGGGCTCCGAGGACGTGAAGCGCCAGGCGGCGAACGTCGAGCGGATGGCCCTGCTGGGGGCTTCGGTGGTGCCGGTCGAGTCAGGATCGAAAACGCTCAAGGACGCGCTCAACGAGGCGATGCGCGACTGGGTCACGAACGTCGCCAACACCTTCTACATCATCGGCACCGTCGCCGGTCCGCATCCCTATCCGATGATGGTGCGCGATTTCCAGTCGGTGATCGGGCGCGAATGCCTGGCGCAGATGGCGGAGATGTTCGGCCGCCAGCCCGACGCGGTCATCGCCTGCGTGGGCGGGGGTTCCAACGCCATGGGGATCTTCTACCCTTACATCCGGAACGCCGGAGTCAAGCTGATCGGGGTCGAGGCGGCGGGCTTCGGGCTTGCGAGCGGCAAACACGCGGCCTCGCTCGCCGCCGGCAAGCCAGGCGTGTTGCACGGCAACCGCACCTACGTGCTGCAGGACGGGCATGGGCAGATCCTGGAGACCCATTCCATTTCAGCGGGGCTCGATTACCCCGGCGTCGGTCCGGAGCACGCCTGGCTGAAGGATTCGGGGCGGGCCGAGTACGTCACCGTCGATGACCGCGGAGCGCTCGCGTCGTTTCACGATCTGTGCCGCTACGAGGGCATCATCCCGGCGCTCGAATCGGCGCACGCGCTTGCCTACGCCGCCCGCATCGCCCCGTCGATGCCGCGCGAGGCGCTCCTGCTCGTCAATCTGTCCGGGCGCGGCGACAAGGACATGCACACCGTAATGGAACACGCGAGGGAGCGAAGTTGAACGGGCCGAGCGCTTCGCTCTACAACGAGGACCTGTTTGCGGGCCTTGGACGGCTCGCCGACGCAAGCGTCGACCTGGTGATCGCCGATCCGCCCTACGGGCTGGGCAAGGACTACGGCAATGATTCGGACTGCCTCTCGGGGGAGGAGTATTTTGCCTTCAGCCGGCGCTGGATCGATGCGGTCCTGCCCAAGCTGAAAGCCAATGCAAGCCTGTACGTGTTTCTCACCTGGCAGCATTCGCCCGAGGTGTTCTGCTACCTGAAGACGCGCATGCTGATGGTGAATGAGATCATCTGGGACCGGCGCGTGCCCAGCATGGGCGGCTCGACGCGAAAGTACTCGTCGGTGCACGATACGATCGGCTTGTTCGCCAAGTCGCGCGAGTATTATTTCAACCTGGACAGCGTGCGAATCCCCTACGATGCGGCGACGAAGAAGGCGCGCTCGCGCTCGATCTTTGTGGGCAAAAAGTGGCTCGAGATCGGCTACAACCCCAAGGACGTCTGGAGCGTCACACGCCTGCACCGCCAGGACCCGGAACGCGAGGACCATCCGACGCAGAAGCCCCTGGAAATCATCGAGCGCATGGTGCTCGCGAGCTGCCCCCCGTGTGGGCTCATCCTCGATCCGTTCATGGGCAGCGGCACTGCGGCGGTGGCCGCGGCGAGGCACGCGCGCGCCTACGCGGGCTTCGAGCTGAACCAGGACTATTTTGCTGCGGCGCGCTCGCGCCTGGCGAAGGCGACGGGAACCCTTGAGCCGCAGGAAACCCTGCGCGCGGGCGCAAACCTCAGGCTGTTCTAGAGTTCCTCATGTCCCGCATCGCATCCCGATTCGAAGCGCTGCGCCGCCAGGGGAAAAAGGCGCTCATTCCCTTTCTGACCGCGGGATTCCCGAATCCTCGGGCGACGGTCCCGTTGATGCAAGCGATCGTTGCCGCGGGCGCCGATGTGATCGAGCTTGGCGTGCCGTTTTCCGATCCGATGGCAGACGGCCCGGTGATCCAGCGCGCCGGCGAGTGCGCTCTCAGGCACAACGTCGGGCTCGAAGACGTGCTCGCCATGGTGAGCGAATTCAGGGCGAGGGACGACGCAACACCGGTGGTGCTGATGGGCTATGCGAACCCGATCGAGGCTGCAGGCGAGGCGAAGTTTGTCGACGGCGCGCGCGCGGCCGGCGTGGACGGCGTGATCGTGGTGGATTACCCGCCGGAGGAGTGTGCCGATTTTGCCCAAGCGGTTCGCGAGGCCGGAATGGATCTGATCTTTCTGCTCGCGCCGACCACGACGCCGGAGCGCATCGCGATGATCGCCAAGCTTGCCAGCGGCTATCTCTACTACGTCTCGCTCACCGGCGTCACCGGCGCGTCGCACCTGGATGTATCGGCACTGGGGTCGAGAATCGCCGCCATCCGGACGCAGACGAGCCTGCCGGTAGGGGTCGGGTTCGGCATCCGCGACGGGGCTACGGCACGCGCGGTGTGCGAGGTGGCCGACGCCGCGATCATCGGCAGCCGCCTGATCGCCGAACTCGAGGGTGACCCGAGCGATCCGGCCGTCAGGGCGGCGGCTTTCGTACGCAGCGTACGCGAGGCCATGGACCGATGAGCTGGCTGCAAAAACTGCTGCCGCCCAAGATTCAGCGCACCGGCTCGGGACCGAAGAAGAATGTGCCCGAGGGGCTGTGGAGCAAGTGCCCCGCTTGCGGGGCGACGCTGTATGGCGCCGACCTGGAAAAAAATGCCAGCGTTTGCCCCAAATGCGTCTATCACAACCGCATCAGCGCGCGCCAGCGGATCGACATGCTGCTCGACACCGAGGGACGCTTCGAAATCGGCGCCGAAGTGGTTCCGATCGACGCGCTCAAGTTCAAGGACAGCAAGCGCTATCCCGACCGCCTGGAAGAAGCCGCCCGGGCCACCGGCGAGAGCGATGCGCTCGTGATCGTCCAGGGCGCGATCAAGAACATTTCGCTGGTCGCTGCGGCGTTCGAGTTCGAATTCATGGGCGGATCCATGGGATCGGTGGTGGGCGAGCGTTTCGTGCGCGGGGTGCGCGCATGCCTGGACCAGAACCTGCCGCTGGTGTGCGTTTCGGCCACCGGCGGCGCGCGCATGCAGGAAGGCGTGCTCTCGCTCCTGCAGATGGCGAAGACCACCGCGGCGCTTGCCCAGCTCTCGGCGCGGCGGCTGCCCTTCATTTCGGTTCTTACCGATCCAACCATGGGTGGAGTGTCGGCGAGCTTTGCCATGATCGGCGACGTCGTCATCGCCGAGCCGAAGGCGCTGATCGGATTCGCCGGACCGCGCGTCATCGAGCAGACGGTGCGGGAGACGCTGCCCGAAGGGTTTCAGCGCGCAGAGTTTCTGCTCGAAAAAGGGGCGATCGACATGATCGTCGACCGCCGCCACCTGCGCGACAAGCTCGCCGCGCTGCTCGCGCTGCTGCTGCGCCAGCCAAGCGCTTGAGGCCGATCGCCCGGATGAGAGGCTGATTTCCGGGGAATGCTCCGGGTACGCGAAGCCTTCGCCGCCGACAATGCGCACAACGACCCAGGGCTTCATGGTTTCCAGGAATCTTCCCGAGTGGCTCGAGTACATCGAACGCATTCACCCGAAAATGATCGCGCTCGGCCTGGACCGGGTGATGCGGGTGAAGGAGCGCCTTGGCGTCTCGTTCGCCGGCCCCATCATCACCGTCGCCGGGACCAACGGGAAAGGGTCGACCTGCGCCATGCTGGAATCGATACTGCGCTCAGGCGGCTACCGGGTGGGCCTGTACAGCTCGCCGCACCTGCTCGCATACAACGAACGCGTGCGCCTGAACGGGACGGCGGTCGGCGACGAGCGCCTGTGCCGGGCATTCGAGCAGGTGGAAGCGGCCCGCGGCGAGGTGGCGCTCACCTATTTCGAGTTCGGCACGCTCGCGGCGTGGCTTATTTTCGCCTCCGAGCCTCTTGATGCGCTGGTGCTCGAGGTCGGCATGGGCGGGCGGCTCGACGCAGTCAACGCGTTCGACACCGACTGCGCCATTGTCACCGGCGTGGACATCGATCACACCGAATACCTGGGAAGTACGCGCGAGGCGATCGGCGCGGAGAAGGCCGGGATCTTCCGCCGCGGAAAGCCCGCGATCGTCTCCGACTTGGCGGCGCCCTCGAGCGTGCTCGAGCGCGCCGCGGCGATCGGCGCCGATTTGCGCCTGGCTGGCCGCGATTTCGGCTGGTCGGCCCTGGGCGAACACTGGTCGTGCTGGAATCGCGACTCCCGTGTCGACGGGCTCGCCTTCCCGGCGCTCCGGGGAGCGGCGCAGCTCCAGAATGCAGCCGCGAGCGTCGCTGCGCTCGATGCGCTGCGCGCTCTGCTTCCGGTCGGGCCGCAGGCGGTCAGCGGGGGATTGGCGTCGGTTGCGCTCCCGGCGCGTTTCCAGGTGCTCCCGGGCAGACCGGCCGTCGTGCTCGATGTCGCGCACAATCCGCAGGCCGCGGCGGTGCTGGCGCACAACCTGTCGGAGATGGGGTTCTTTCGCGACACCTATGCGGTGCTGGGAATGCTGCGCGACAAGGACATCGCTGCGGTCAGCCGGGCGCTCGCGGGGCGCGTGAGCGCCTGGTACGCGGTGAGCCTCGACGGACCGCGCGGCGCAAGCGCGGCGGCAGTCGCCCAGGCGATCCGCTCGGCGGGCGCGGGGGGGGAGGTGATCGCCTGCGATTCGCCGCGTGCGGCCTATGCCATTGCCCGCAATCGCGCAGGCGATGATGCTAGAATTGTGGTGTTTGGCTCCTTCTATACCGTGGCGGATGTGCTGGCTGCTGGGTCCGCCAGATCCTGACCCGATCCCGATATGGCAGAACGCGAAGACGCTACCCATTTGCAACGTCGCGCGCGCCGGCGTCTGGTAGGGGCTATCGCACTGGTCGTTTTCGTCGTTATCGTATTCCCGATCGTCCTCGAGAACGAGCGCAAACCGGTGGGTCAGGACCTGGTCATCCAGATCCCGAGTCAGGACGCGGGAAAGTTCACCCCGCGGGTGCCGCCGGGCAAGGCCTTCGAGCCCGCGGCCGGTTTGCAGCCGGGCGCGGCAAAAGGCGATGTGCCTGGGGCGCCGGGCGCGGCAGCAAGACCCGATCCACCGCCAAGTGCCCAGCCTGCCCCTCCCCGGGAGTCTGCCGCTGCAGCCCCGCCCGCAAGCTCGCGCTCGGCGCCCGCTGCGCCCCAAAGCGAGGGCAAGCGCGCCCCGGCAGCGCCCGAGCGAAGCGACGCGTGGGCGGTGCAGGTGGGGGCTTTTACCGAGGCGAGGAACGCGAAGCTGTTGCAGGCGAGGCTCTCGGCGGCCGGACTCAAGAGCTACATCGAGACCATAAAGGTCAAGAGCGGCGAACAAACCCGCGTGCGGGTGGGCCCTTTCGAGGCCAAGGCCGAGGCCCAAAAGGCAGGGGAAAAACTGAAAGCCATGGGGCTTCGCGCTGATCTGGTTCCGGTGGCGGCGGGGTCGGGAAGATGACCTGGTTCGATTACGCGGTGTTGGCCGTGCTGGGGTTTTCCGCTTTGGTCGGGATACTGCGCGGCCTCATGCGCGAGCTTTTGTCGATCGCCGGCTGGATCGCGGCGTTCGTTCTGGCCACCCTGTTTGCGGGCGATGCCGCGCGCTGGATGCCCGAGAGCCTGGGGCCGCTGCTGGCGGGCCTGCTCGGGTTTCTTGCGGTCTTCATCGGCGTGCTGCTGGTCTCTTTCTTCCTCGGGCTCATCCTGTCGCTGCTGCTGCGCGCCGCTGGCCTGGGCTTTGCCGACCGCATGCTCGGGGCGGTATTCGGTCTCGCGCGCGGCGTCGTGATCGTGCTCGTGGCGGTGATGCTCGCGGGGTTGACGCCGCTGCCGCGGGAAGCGTTTTGGCGCCAGGCGGTGCTCGCGGGACCGATCGAGACCGCAGTGCTCTCGTTCAAGCCTTTCCTGCCTGAAGGCGTGGCGCAGCGGTTAAGATATCGGTGACGGTGAAAACATCATGTGCGGAATAATCGGCGCGGTTGCGAAGTCCGGAGTCAATCAGTTGCTCTACGATGGGCTGCTGCTCCTGCAGCATCGCGGGCAGGACGCCGCGGGCATCGTCACCGCAGAGGGCAAGACGTTTCACATGTGCAAGGGCCCGGGCATGGTGCGCGACGTCTTCCACACGCGCGACATGCGCTCGCTCCCCGGCGAGATGGGCATCGCGCACTGCCGCTACCCCACTGCGGGCTCGGCGTTTTCCTCGGCCGAAGCGCAGCCGTTCTACGTCAACTCTCCGTTCGGAATCGTGCTCGCGCACAACGGCAACCTGACCAATTCGGAGGCGCTCAAGCAGGAGATGTTCCGCCAGGACCTGCGCCATATCAACACCAACTCCGACTCCGAAGTTCTGCTCAACGTTCTGGCGCATGAGCTCGAGCTCGCGGCCAAGGGGCACCGCCTCGATCCGGAAATGATTTTTTCCGCCGTGGCGAGCGTGCACCGGCGCTGCCGCGGCGCCTATGCCGTGGTGGCGATGATCGCGGGCTACGGCGTGCTCGCCTTTCGCGATCCTTTCGGCATCCGGCCTCTGGTCATCGGACGCAACGAGACCGCGCAGGGTCCGGAGCACGTGGTGTGTTCGGAAACCGTGGCGCTGACCGCGCTCGGGTTCGAGCTGGTGCGCGATTGTGCGCCGGGCGAGGCGATCTTCATCGACGAGGACGGCGCCGTGCACAGCAGGCAATGCGCGCAGAAAGCGCTCCTGTCGCCGTGCATATTCGAGTACGTGTACCTTGCCCGGCCCGACTCGGTGATGGACGGGGTTTCGGTCTACGAAGCGCGGCTCAACATGGGCCGGCAACTGGCGCAGAAGATCAGGCGCACGATGCCCGATCTGAAAGTGGATGTGGTCATCCCGGTGCCGGACACGAGCCGTCCCGGGGCGATGGAAATCGCCAACGGGCTGGGCGTGCCCTACCGCGAAGGCTTCATCCGCAATCGATACATCGGCCGCACGTTCATCATGCCCGGCCAGACCATCCGCAAGAAATCGGTGCGGCAGAAGCTGAGCGTCGTGGCGATGGAATTCAAGGGCAAGGACGTGCTTATCGTCGACGACTCGATCGTGCGCGGCACCACCAGCCGCGAGATCGTGCAGATGGCGCGCGATGCCGGCGCAAGCAGGATCTATTTCGCCTCCGCCGCGCCGCCGGTGCGCTACCCCAATGTGTACGGGATCGACATGCCGAATCGCCAGGAGCTGATCGCGACCGGACGCACCGAGGAGGAGATCGCGCGCGAAATCGGCGCCGACGCCGTGATCTACCAGGACCTCGATGCGCTGAAGGCGGCGGTGCGGGCCGCCAACCCGCGCCTCACCCAGTTCGAGACCTCCTGTTTCGACGGCTTCTACGTCACCGGCGACGTCACCAAGGAGTATCTCGCTTCGGTGGAGCAGCAGCGCAATCCGGCGCGCCAGGACGCAGATGACGCCGCTTCGGCCAACCAGCTCGACCTGAATGCCGCGTGACCGGGATCTAGGTTTCCCGAGATCCTAAACCGGCGCGGCCGGAACCAAAGGGGCTGTTTTTGCCGTTATTCAATCTCGTGTTTTCGTGCAGTTGCGAAGTTGCAACTGCACGAAAACACGAGACCAATACAACGGCAAGACCTTCGCCGGAATCGTCAACACCAACCTCGTGAGCCTAGATCCCCAGTTGGTCCACGCGCCAGCCGTTCGGTTCGCACACCAGCACGCTCCCGCCGCTGTACCAGGCGCCGAGCACCCAGCGCTCGCAGTGCCGGCCGTCGACAATGTGCTCGTGGCGCGCAGGCCGATGCGTGTGGCCGTGAATCAAGCGCGGGTAGCCGTGCGCGCGCAGCAGAGATGCGACGGCCTCGGCGTTCGCGTCCATGATCGCGGCGCTCTTGCGCTGTTTTTCGCGCTCGCTCTGCGAGCGCAGAGCTTCGATCTCGTGTCTGCGCTCCGAAAGCGGCTTTGCCAGGAAAGAGTTGATCCAGTCGGGCGATCGGACCTGCGCGCGAAAGCGCTGATATTCGACATCGTCGGTACACAGCGCATCGCCGTGCGCGAGCAGCGCCGGTGAGCGATCGACTTCTATCAATGCCGGTTCGTCGAGCAAGCGGACCCCGGCGGCCGCGGCAAAGCGCGAGCCAATGAGAAAATCCCGATTGCCGCGCAACAGGAATACCGGCATCGCTGCCGCGCACTGCGCGAGCGCTTCTGCCACCGCGGCGTTCAGCGCATCGGCCAGATCGTCGTCCCCGGCCCAGTAGTCGAACAGATCGCCGAGGATGTACAGGGCCTGGGCGCGGCGCGCCCGGCCGGCGAGGAAATCAAGGAAGATCCCGTTGATCCCCGGCCTCGATTTGCACAGATGCAGGTCGGAGATGAAAAGGACGGACATGGCTCCTACAGGACTTCCGCGCGCTCGATCAGGACATCGTCCACCGGCACATCGCGGTGATAGCCTCGGCTTCCGGTCTTGACCGCCCTGATGCGCTCGACCACGTCTTGGCCTTCGACGACCCGGCCGAAGACGCAGTAGCCCCAGCCGTCGCCCGAGGGCGCGCGGTGGTTCAGAAAGTCGTTGTCGGCGACGTTGATGAAGAACTGCGCCGTGGCCGAATGCGGATCGGATGTGCGCGCCATGGCGATCGTATAGCGCTCGTTCTTCAGTCCGTTCGACGCTTCGTTCTGGATCGGTTCGCCGCTGGACTTTTGCGCCATGCCCGGAGCGAATCCGCCGCCCTGGATCATAAAGCCGTCGATGACGCGATGAAAGATCGTGTTGGCGTAATGGCCGTTCTCGACGTAGGCGAGAAAATTCGCCACCGTCTCCGGTGCGCGCGCGGGGTCGAGATCGAGGGCGATGACGCCGAAGTTGGTGTGCAGCTTGACCATGCGGTGGCTCCTCTATTTTGCCGCGACGAGGCTCGCGGCCTGGATGACGACTGGCTCGTGCGGGACGTTCTGATGCCCTCCCGCGGTGGTGGTGGGGACCTTGGCGATCTTCATCACCACGTCCATTCCCTGCGCGACCTTGCCGAACACCGCGTAGCCGTAACCCTGGCGCGTCGCTTCGCGGTAGTTGAGGAAGTCGTTGTCCTTCACGTTGATGAAGAACTGCGCCGAAGCCGAATTCGGGTCCGGCGTGCGCGCCATCGCCAGCGTTCCGGTTTCATTCTTGATGCCGTTCGCGGCCTCGTTCTGAACCGGGGCGCGGGTCGGCTTCTGGCGCATGTCGCGATCGAATCCCCCGCCCTGGATCATGAAGCCGTCGATGACCCTGTGAAAGATGGTCCCGTTGTAGAAACCGTCCTTTACGTACTGCAGAAAGTTGGCGGCGGTTTTCGGCGCGCGGTCGGCGTAGATCTCGACGACTATCGTTCCCTGGCTGGTTTTCAGCTCGACGCGCGGGTTGTCGGCGGCAGCGGCGGGAGCGGCGATGAAAGCCGCGATCAGCAGCATCAGCAATCTCATGGTTCTCCTCGGAAAAAAAGAATTGTTCGCGTCGCGCGCTTGGGATTGAGGCACCCCCGCCTAGGCGCTGCCTTCGTGGATGATGCGCCAGTTCGCGCCTTCGCGCAGCCAGTACTGGCGCTTGCGCATGACATTCGACAGGTTGCTCGAGCGGTAGTTCTGGTCGAAATTGACGACAACCACTTCGTCCTTTCCCGGACTGCGGAACAAGCCGACGTTGTCCACGGTGACCTTGATCCAGCTCTTTCCCGCATTGACCTGCCGCTTGTGGCGGCTCCAGGCGGCGAGGTCCTGGCCGTTGGCGCTGAAACGCTTCGAATAGTGAGCAAGGTATCGCTCCGTGTCCCTGCTTTCCCAGTCGGCGCGCCAGCGCTCGAGCACCCCGAGCAGGCGCTTTCGCTCGGTGTCCCAGTCGGCTGCGCGCAGCCATTCGATCTGCTCGCTGATGATCACCGGCGTGAGCCCTATCTGCAGGCGTTTCGCCAGTGCGTCCAGGTCCTGATTCGACAGCACCACGCAGCCGTCGCTCGATCTTGGCGGGCGGCTGAAGGTGTCGCTTGGCGTTCCGTGCAGCCAGATGCCGTGCCCGTTGCGCCCCTGGCGCTTGTCCCACTCGTTGGGGTAGTTGATCGGGAACGCCCCGGCGCCGTAGAAGTCCGAGAGCTTCTTCTTCGGCAGGCTGGCGGTGACATGGTAGACGCCGATCGGGGTCTTCTGGTCGCCCTCGCGCAGCTTCTGCGAGCCGCGCTTGCCCTGGCTGATGTAATAATCGCTCACGAAGCGCGGCCTGCCGCCCACGTTTTCGAATACATAGAGCCGCGAGCGTCCCGTGTCGACCACAAACGCGTGCTTCTGGTCCGGCCGCAACTGCAGCAGGTAGCGCGGAATCTGGTCCGCGCCCGGACGCTCGCGGTAGGCGCGCACGCGCGCAAGCGCCTCCTCGCGCAGATCGCCGATGCGGTCCGCCGGCGCGTTCGGCGCGTCGCCCACGGCGGCGAGCGGACGCGCGCGCGCGAGCAGCAGATCGCCCTTGATCATGTGCGCCAGGCGAAAATTCGGCCGTATGCGCAGCAGCTCGTCGATGTATCCGAGCGCGGTGTCGAGCCGCTGCCGGGCGATTTCGTCGAACGCCTGGTTGAGCAGCGCTTCGGGCGGGGAACCGGAGGCCGGCTTGCCCGTCTTGGCGAGAGCGGTGGCGGAAGTCCCGGGGAGGGCAATTGCCAGAAGCAGGAGCAGGATCGCCAAGTGCCGCTGCATCAGCTTCCCACCCGCTCCTGCCTGATCAGCCATCTTCCGTTGGCGCGGACCATCACCAGCGTCTTGGTGCTTACCGCCTTGAGCGTGTCCGAACGGTAGCTCTGGCGGAAAGTGACGTTGGCGGTCTTGTCGTCGACGACGCTCACCTTGAGCGACTCGACCGATACCTCGATTTTTTTCGGCGCCGCGATGCGCTGGCGCCGCGTCGCTTCCCATTCGGCGCGCGGCTCGCCCTTGGGCGTCTTGAAGTCCCTGGCGTAATGGGCGAGGTACGCGTCGGCGTCTTTTTTCGCCCATGCCGCGGCCCAGGCGCGCACCGCGCCGGCGATCTCATCGGAACTGGACCTCGGCTCCGCCGCTTTGGCCGCCGGGGGCTTAGGCTCGGCGGGCTTGGCTTGCACCGCAGGCGCCGTCTTCGGCGCCGGCGGTGCCGCTGCTTTCGATTCAGCGGCGGGCGGCGCTCCCGGTTTCGGCGCCGCCGCGCCGCGCCTCGCGGCATCGCCGCCGGCAAACGCGACTTTCGGCGGCTCGGCGCGCGCGCCCGGTCGCTGCCCGCGCCCGGTCGCGGTGATCAAGTCGCGGATCAGCGAGAGCTTGGTCTGAGCGGCGGTGTTGCCTGTGTCGAGCTGGAGCGCCTTGTCGTAGGCCTGGCTGGCAAGCTTGGTGTAGACGTCGCCGAGGTTCTCGTACGCGGTGGCATAGCTCGGATGGGTGCGGATCGAAGTCTCCAGCGACTGGCGCGCCTTCTCGTATTGCCCTTGAGCTGCGTACAGCACGGCGAGGTTGTTGTAGGGTTCGGGCAGCTCCGGATAGTCCTGCGACAGGCGCGCGAATATATCGATCGCCTCGGGCATCTTGTTCTGCTCGGCGAGGATCAGCCCCTTGAGGAACCGCCCTTGCGCATCGCGCGGCCTGGTGGCGAGAAAAGCGTTGACCCGATCGAGGGCCTGGGGGTGCTGGCCCTGCTTCATCATCCGGCTGATCTCCTGCAGCTCGTCGGTCTGGGCCGGCGCGGCGAACGCCAGCGCGAGGCCAAGGACGAGCGCTGCAAGGCGGAAGAGCCTGTTCATCGTGCTATAATTTCCTGGTCATGCAATTGGCCCGCATTCTATCAAGAATGCCCGCAAGTTCCACAATAATCAGCATTTTGCGGGACGCAGCCCGCGTCGATTCGGCTCATCTTCCGAGCGTCCCGTGCTCAGAATCTACAACAGTCTAACCCGAACCAAGGAAGAGTTCGTTCCGATCGATCCGCCGCGCGTCAGGCTCTACGTCTGCGGCATGACGGTCTATGACTACTGCCATCTCGGCCACGCGCGGGTGATGATCGTGTTCGACCTCGTGCAGCGCTGGCTGCGCGCGCTCGGCCACGAAGTCACCTACGTGCGCAACATCACCGACATCGACGACAAGATCATCAAGCGCGCGCGGGAAAACGGCGAATCGATCGGGGAGCTCTCGGCGCGCTTCATCCGCTTCATGGACGAGGACGCCGCCGCGCTCGGCGTGCAGAAACCCGATTTCGAGCCGCGCGCCACGCAGTACCTGCAGCAGATGCTCTCGCTCATCGAGCGGCTCATGAAACGCGGCCTGGCGTACCAGGCGGCCGACGGCGATGTGAATTTCTCCGTTCGCGATTTCGGCGGCTACGGAAAGCTCTCGGGCAAATCGCTCGAGGACCTGCGCGCAGGCGAGCGCATCGAGATCAATTCGACCAAGCGCGATCCGCTCGATTTCGTCCTCTGGAAGCATTCCAAGGCCGATGAACCGGCGTGGGATTCGCCCTGGGGCCCGGGGCGCCCGGGCTGGCACATCGAATGCTCGGCGATGTCCAGCGCGCTCCTGGGCGAACATTTCGACATCCACGGCGGCGGGCAGGATCTGCAGTTCCCCCACCACGAGAACGAGATCGCGCAATCCGAGGGTGCAACCGGCCGGCATTTCGTCAACACCTGGATGCACAACGGATTCGTGCGCGTCGATGAGGAGAAGATGTCGAAGTCGCTGGGCAACTTCTTCACCATTCGCGAATTGCTCTCGCGCTACGATGCGGAGGTGGTGCGCTTTTTCGTCGCGCGCGCGCACTACCGCAGCCCCCTCAACTATTCCGACCAGCACCTGGATGATGCGCGCCACGGGCTGACGCGTCTGTACACCGCGCTCAAAGGCGTGCTCCAGGAAGACCCCGCTGCCCCCGACTGGAACGAGCCGCACGCGCGGCGCCTGCGCGAGGCGATGAACGACGATTTCAACACGCCGGAAGCCGTTGCCGTGCTGTTCGACCTCGCCAACGAAGTGAACCGCAGCGGTCCCAAGGCGCTGGGACGCCAACTGCGCGCACTGGGCGGGGTGCTCGGATTGCTGCAGCGCGACACCGCGGCGTTTCTGCAAGGCCGGCCGCCGGTTGGCGCAGCCGAAGAGGGCGCAGCGAGCGCGATTTCAGAAGCCGAGATCGATGCCTTGATCGCCGAACGCCAGGCGGCGCGCAAGATCCGCGACTTCAAGAGGGCCGATCAAGTTCGGGTCGAATTGCTGGCGAAGGGCGTTGTGCTCGAGGATTCACCCCAGGGAACGACCTGGCGTCGGGCCTGAACCTACGCCGCGAAGAATTCCTTCACCTTGTCCATCCAGGACTTGGCGCGCGGGTTGTGACGCTCGCGGTCCTTCAGGCTGATCGCTTCGAACTCGCGCAGCAGTTCCTTCTGGCGCTCGGTGAGGTTGACCGGCGTCTCCACCACGACGTGGCAGTGCAGGTCCCCGGTCGTGTGGCTGCGCACGCCGCGGATGCCCTTGCCGCGCAGGCGGAATACCTTGCCCGACTGCGTCTCGGGCGGAATCCTGATTTTGGCCGCCCCGTCGAGGGTCGGGATTTCGATCTCGCCGCCGAGGGCGGAGGCGGCGAAGCTGATCGGCATTTCGCAATGCAGATCGTCATGGTCGCGCTCGAACACCGGATGCGGCTTGATCTGCAACTGCACGTACAGATCGCCCGAGGGCCCACCGTTGACGCCGGGTTCACCCTCGCTGCTCAGGCGGATCCGGTCGCCGTCGTCGACGCCGGCCGGAATTTTCACCGAAAGGGTCTTCTGTTTCTTCACCCGGCCGGCGCCGCCGCAGGCGCCGCACGGGTCGGCGATGACCTTCCCGGTGCCGTGGCATTTGGGGCAGGTCTGCTGAATGGAGAAGAATCCCTGCTGCAGCCGCACCTGGCCGTGGCCCCCGCAGGTGGCGCAGGTCGTGGGCTTGGTTCCGGGCTTCGCGCCGCTGCCGCCGCAGTTGTCGCACGCTTCGTGCGTCGGGATGCGGATCTTGGTCTCGGTGCCGTGCGCGGCCTGCTCCAGCGTGATCTCGAGGTTGTAGCGCAGGTCGGCGCCGCGGTAGACGCTCGATCGGGATCCGCGCGCCTGGCCGAAAATGTCCCCGAAGATGTCGCCGAACGCGTCGGCGAAATTGGAAAAGCCGCCCGCGCCGAAGCCGGCGCCGGCCGACGGATCGACTCCGGCGTGGCCGTAGCGGTCGTAGGCGCCGCGCTTGCCCTGGTCAGAGAGGACTTCGTAGGCTTCCTTCGCCTCCTTGAATTTCTCCTCTGCCGACTTGTCGTCCGGATTGCGGTCCGGATGGTGCTTCATGGCGAGCTTGCGATAGGCCTTCTTGATCGCTTCCTCGTCGGCGTCGCGGTTGACGCCGAGCACTTCGTAGTAATCGCGTTTCGCCATTTAGTCCTAGCCGCAAGCGGTGCAAATCAAGTACCGAACCCCGCCTAGCCGGAACCGGCAAGGCCGGGTTTGCTTTTATCAATCTCGTGTTTTCGTGCAGTTGCGAAGCAACTGCACGAAAACACGAGACCTATACAACCCCAGAATTCTCGCCGCAATCGCTAATAGCCACCTCATCCATCACCAAAGCGCAAAGGCGCGAGGAACGGCTGTTCCTCACGCCCCGAGTCCTGCACTGCCTACTTCCTTACTTCTTGTCTTTTACCTCGGTGAATTCGGCGTCGACTACGTTGGCGTCGTCTTCCTTCTTCGCCTTCTTCGCTTCGCCCTCGGCGCCTGCGGCCTGGGCCTGCGCCTCGGCGTACATCTTTTCGCCGAGTTTTTGCGCGGCCTGCGCGAGCGCCTGCGACTTGGCGTCGATCGTGTCCTTGTCGTCTGACTTGAGCGCGGCCTCGGCTTCCTTGATCGCGGCCTCGATCTTCGCTTTTTCGTCGGCGCCGAGCTTCTCGCCGTATTCCTTCAGCGATTTTCGCACCGAGTGCACGAGCGCGTCGCATTGATTGCGCGAGTTCACCAATTCGTGGAGCTTCTTGTCTTCCTCGGCGTGCGCTTCGGCATCCTTCACCATGCGCTGGATTTCGGCTTCATTGAGACCGCTCGAGGCCTGGATCTTGATCTTGTTCTCCTTGCCGGTTGCCTTGTCCTTGGCGGTGACGTGCAGGATGCCGTTGGCGTCGATGTCGAACATCACCTCGATCTGCGGCATGCCGCGCGGCGCCGGCGGTATGTCGGTCAGGTTGAACTGGCCCAGGCTCTTGTTGCCCGAGGCCATTTCGCGCTCGCCCTGCAGCACATGGATGGTGACCGCGGTCTGGTTGTCGTCCGCGGTGGAGAAAACTTGCGTCGCCTTGGTCGGAATGGTGGTGTTCTTCTGGATGAGCTTGGTCATCACCCCGCCCAGCGTCTCGATGCCTAGCGACAGCGGCGTCACGTCGAGGAGCAGCACGTCCTTCACTTCGCCCTTCAAAACGCCGCCCTGGATCGCCGCGCCGACGGCGACCGCTTCGTCGGGATTGACGTCCTTTCTCGGCTCGCTTCCGAAGATCTCCTTGACCGTGTCCTGCACCTTGGGCATGCGCGTCATGCCGCCTACCAGGATCACGTCGTCGATGTCGGAGATCTTCACCCCGGCGTCCTTGAGCGCGATCCTGCACGGCTCGACGGTGCGCGCGATCAGCGCCTCGACCAGGCTCTCGAACTTGGCGCGAGTGACCTTCATGGTCAGGTGCTTCGGCCCGGACTGGTCCGCGGTGATGTACGGGAGGTTGATTTCGGTCTGCTGCGAGGAGGACAGCTCGATCTTTGCCTTCTCGGCGGCTTCCTTCAGCCGCTGCAGCGCGAGCACGTCGTTCCTGAGATCCAGGCCCTGCTCCTTCTTGAACTCCTCGCACAGGTAATCGATCAGGCGCTGGTCGAAATCCTCGCCGCCCAGGAACGTGTCGCCGTTGGTCGAGAGCACCTCGAACTGGTGCTCGCCCTCGACTTCGGCGATCTCGATGATCGAGATGTCGAAGGTGCCGCCGCCCAGGTCATAGACCGCGATCTTGCGGTCGCCTTCCTTCTTGTCCATGCCGAAGGCGAGCGCCGCCGCGGTGGGCTCGTTGATGATGCGCTTGACCTCGAGCCCCGCGATGCGGCCGGCGTCCTTGGTCGCTTGGCGCTGGGAATCGTTGAAATAGGCCGGTACCGTGATCACGGCTTCGGTCACTTCCTCGCCGAGGTAGTCTTCGGCCGTCTTCTTCATCTTGCGCAGGACCTGCGCCGAGACTTCCTGGGACGCGATTTTCTTGCCGCGCACTTCGACCCAGGCGTCGCCGTTGTCGGCCTTGACGATTTTGAAGGGCATCAGGTCGATGTCCTTCTGCACCTCCTTTTCCTCGAAACGGCGCCCGATCAGGCGCTTGACGGCGTAGAGCGTATTCTTCGCATTGGTGACCGCCTGGCGCTTTGCCGGGGCGCCGACCAGGATTTCGCCGTCCTCCATGTAGGCGACGATCGAGGGCGTAGTGCGCGACCCCTCGGAGTTCTCGATCACTTTGGGCTTGCCGCCCTCCATGATCGCGACGCAGGAGTTGGTCGTGCCGAGGTCGATTCCGATGATCTTGCCCATGGTGTTTCCTTTTGATTCGTCTGCAAAATAATCCGTTATGCCGATATGGGGTCCGCGCCGGCGATTCTCAAGCGTCTTTTGCTTTTGCGACCGTGACCAGCGCCGGGCGGACGACCCGGTCGTGGAGCAAATAACCCTTTTGCAGCACGTTGATCACCGTGTTCGGCTCCTTTTCCGAGGGAAGCATGCTGATTGCCTGATGCCGGTGCGGATCGAATTTCTCCCCCGCCGGGTCGATCTCCCTGAGATTCGCCCGCTCGAAAACCGCCGCGAGCTGCTTTAGCGTCAGCTCGACGCCGTTCTTGAGCGCTTCGAGCGAGGCATTTTCGGCCGCGAGCGTCGCTTCCAGACCGTCCTTGACGGGAAGCAATTGAGCGGCAAAGTCCTCAAGCGCGTATTTGTGCGCGTTGGCGATGTCGATTTGCGCGCGTTTGCGCACGTTGTCCGCCTCGGCCTTGGCTCTGAGCCACGCGTCGTGGTGCTCCTGGGCGGCGAGTTCGGCCTTGCGCAGCAGTTCCTGCAAACTCGGCATCGCCTCCTGCGGTTGGGCCGCCTCGCCCTCGGCCGGTTCTTGCGCGCCTTGCCCGATGTCGGGCTGGGCAGGCCCTATGGGGGTAATTGACTGTTCGTGATCCGCCATGTCGACTCCTGCGAATAGTTGCCTTTGTTTGGGCGGCTGGGCCGCATTTCAAGGGGCGCCGGAGGCGCCCGCCCGGCTAAGGCGCCGCGGCCTGGACCCTGCCCGGGTCCGCACCGCCGTGTTCCCCGTCAGCACTCGCGGACACCCATCCCGAAAGGTGCCCGAGGGCGATCATGGCGAGCGCGGCAATCCAGTCCTCGCGCTCGTTCAGGCAGGCGATGAGGCGAAATTGTCCGCCTCCGGCGCCGAGAAATGTCTCCTTTGCCCCGATGCCGATCTCCTCCAGCGTCTCCAGGCAGTCCGAGACGAATCCCGGGCAGAGCACGTCCACCCGCTTGAGGCCCTGGCCGCCCCACGCCGCGAGCGTGGCCGCGGTTGCGGGCTCGAGCCACTTCCGGCGGCCGAAGCGGGACTGAAACGAGATCGTCCATTGGTCCTCGTCGAGATCGAGGCTATCGGCCAGCAGGCGCGCGGTCTGCTGGCATTCGCCGTAATAGGGATCGCCGCGCTCGATCATCGAGCGCGGCAGCCCGTGAAAGCTCATCAGCAACCGCTCGCCGCGGCCGTTCGCCTTCCAGTGCTCGCGCACGGATGCGGCGAGGGCGGCAAGGTACGCCGGATGGTCGTGAAAATGCTTGACCAGGCGCACCTCGGGGATGTCGCGCGTGGCGCGCAGGTAGCGCGCCACCTCGTCGACCGCGCTCGCGGTAGTGCTCGCGGCGTATTGCGGGTAAAGCGGCAGCACCAGGATGCGCTCGCACCCGAGCGCCTTCAGGCGCGCCAGCGCACCGGCGATTGCGGGCTCGCCGTAGCGCATCGCCGCTTCGACCTGCACGGGCGACCCGGTGCGCCCCGCGAGCGCCTCGCCGAGGCGCGCCGCCTGAGCGCGCGTGTGCACGAGCAGCGGCGAGCCGTCGTTGCCCCAGATGCGCGCGTATTTTCGCGCCGAAGCCTTCGGCCTCACGTTGAGGACGATGCCGTGCAGCAGCGGCAGCCAGAGCGCGCGCGGCAGCTCGACCACGCGCGGATCGGACAGGAACTCCTTCAGGTAGCGGCGCACCGCCGCCGCGACCGGCGCCTCGGGCGAGCCCATGTTGACCAGCAGGATGGCGATCCGTGCCGTGCTACCGTGCTCTTGTTCGGGCTCGCTCAATGCTGCGAAAGCGCGCTGGAGAGCAGCTTTGCCGTGATGTCGACGATCGGAATGACGCGATCGTAGGCCATGCGCGTGGGACCGATGACGCCCACCGTGCCCACCACCTGTCCGTCGATCTCGTAGGGGGCGGTCACCACGCTGCATTCGTCGAGCGTGGCGATGCCGGTTTCCTCGCCGATGAATATCTGCACCCCTTGCGCGTGGGTGGAGAGGTCCATGATCTTGATCAGCAGCGTTTTGCGCTCGAACAGCTCGAGCAGCTCGCGCAGCCGCGACATGTTGGAAGCGAGATCCTGCGAGTCGAGAAGGTTCATCTCGCCCGACACCACGTAGCTCTCGGCCGATTCGGTCAGCGCCCTGTCGCTCGCTTCGAGCGCGGCGGTCATGAGCGAAGACATGTTCTCGCGCAACTGCGTCAGTTCGCTCCTCAGGCGGCGGCGGATCTCATCCAGGGTGAGTCCGGCATAGTGCTGATTGAGGAAACTGGCCGCGGTAGCGAGCTCCGCTGGCGTGTAGGCCTTGTCGGTGAACAGGATCCGGTTCTGCACGTCGCCCTCGGGCGTGACCAGAATCAGCAGGACGCGCTTTTCCGACAGCGACAGGAACTCGAGGTGCCGGAACGCGGGGTTCTTCCTGCGCGCGGCCACCACCACGCCGGCGAAATGGGTGAGGTGCGACAGAAGCTGCGAGGCCGAGCTGATCAGCTTCTGCGGCTCCTCCGGATTCAGGTTGCTCTCCAGCCGCGTGATCTCGATCTGGCCGAGGGGCTTGGTCGTGAGCAGCGCATCGACGAACAGGCGATACCCGCGGGCGGTCGGGATGCGCCCGGCGGAGGTGTGCGGGCTGGCGATGAAGCCCAGTTCCTCCAGGTCGGCCATGATGTTGCGTATCGTGGCAGGCGACAGATCGAGGCCCGAATACCTGGACAGCGAGCGCGAGCCCACGGGCTCGCCCTCCGCGATGTAGCGTTCTACGAGCGTCTTGAGCAGGATCTGCGAACGTCGGTCGAGCATGGGGCGATTTTACCGCTTTTACATTTCAAGTTAAGCGTTTGCCGGTCGAGTTTTGTCACACCGGCATGATTCTGATCTAATGGCGGCTATGCCCGCTTTCAAGACTGTCGCCCTGCTCGGGCGCTACAACACGCCGCACAACGCCGAATCCCTGGTGCAGCTCGGCGACTTTCTGGTCGAGCGGGGGTGCGCCGTCCTGATCGAAACCCGAGCCGCCGAAAACGCTGCGGTGTCGCAGTTCCCCCCGGCGAGCTACGACGAGATCGGCGCCAAGGCCGATCTCGCGGTCGTGCTCGGCGGCGACGGCAGCATGCTCGCGGCTGCGCGCCACCTGGCCGAGCACGAGGTCCCCCTGGTCGGCGTCAACCAGGGGCGCCTCGGGTTCATGACCGACATTGCGCTCGGCCGCATGCTGGAGGCCATGGCGCAGATCCTGGACGGGGGCTATTCGCTGGAAGCGCGCACCATGCTGCGCGCGGAGGTGGTGCGCGCAGGGGCGAGCAGCCATGCCGCGATGGCGCTGAACGATACCGTGGTGAACAAGGGCGCAATCGGGCGCCTGATCGAGTTCCTGGTGCACGTCGACGGCGAATTCGTCTACGACCTGCGCTCCGACGGCCTGATCGTGGCGACACCCACCGGCTCGACCGCCTATTCGCTTTCCTCCAACGGGCCGATCCTGCAGCCCACCGTGCCGGGGTTCGTGCTGGTGCCGATTTCCCCGCACACGCTCTCCAACCGGCCGATTGCGGTGAGCGATCGCGCGAAAATCGAGATCACCCTGAAGCACGGGCTGGACGCGCGGCTGCATTTCGACGGACAGCCCGAGTGCGACCTGCAGGAGGGTGACCGGGTGGTCATCGAGCGCGCCCCGTGGG
This sequence comes from Betaproteobacteria bacterium, assembly GCA_016189945.1. Classification (GTDB taxonomy): domain Bacteria; phylum Pseudomonadota; class Gammaproteobacteria; order Burkholderiales; family SG8-39; genus JACQTO01. The sequence continues at coordinate 9,504 of JACPRN010000179.1, read as the reverse complement.
CGATCAAGTTCGTTCATCCCCCGGGATACAGCTACTACGCCATGCTGCGCGAGAAACTGCACTGGAGCGAGATGTACTGATTTCGCCGTCATATCGATGCTACAGCGTCTTTGGATCCGCGATTTCGCCGTCGTCGATTCGCTCGGACTTGAGTTTCGGCCGGGGTTCACCGCGCTCACGGGCGAGACCGGAGCCGGCAAGTCGATTCTGATCGATGCGCTTGCCCTCGCGCTCGGTGAACGCTCCGACGCCGACCAGGTGCGCGCCGGCGGCGAGCGCGCCGAGGTCGCGGCGGAGTTTTCGCTCGAGGATTTCCCCGAACTGCAGCGCTGGCTCCGGGAGCAGGCGCTGGAGGGAGATCCGGGCCAGTTGCTGCTTCGCCGGGTGGTCGATCGCAACGGGCGCTCGCGCGCCTTCGTCAATGGACATGCGGCCACGCTCGCGCAACTGCGCGAGGCCGGCGATCGCCTGGTCGACATCCACGGCCAGCACGCGCACCAGTCGCTGCTCAAGGGCGACGCGCAGCGCCAGATACTCGATTCGCATGGCGGGCTTGCCGCGCGCGCGCAGGAGGTGGCTGCCGCCTACCGCGAATGGCAGCGCGTGGCGCGCTCGCGCCGCGAGTACGAATCGCACGCCGCGGCGCGCGCGGCAGAGCGCGATCAACTCGCCTGGCAGGTCGAAGAACTCTCGAAGCTCGCGCTCGCGCCGGGCGAGTGGGAAGCGGTGCAGGGCGAGCAGCGGCGCCTGGCGCATGCGGCGAGCCTGATCGAGGGCGCCCAAGGCGCGATCGACGCGCTCTCGGAATCCGACGGTGCGGCGCTTGACGCCGTATCCGCGGCGCTCGCGCGGCTGCGGCCGCTGCTCGCGCACGACCCTGCGCTGGGCGACATGCTTTCGCTGCTCGATTCGGCCCAGGCGCAACTGATCGAGGCGGTCCACGCGCTGCGCCATTACGCCGAACGCATCGATCTCGACCCGGAGCGCCTGCGCTCGGCCGAGGAGCGCCTGCAGGCCATCCATGGCGCCTCGCGCAGGTTTCGCGTTCCCCCTGAGGCGCTGCCGGAACTGCTCGCGCAGGGCAAGGCGCGGCTGGCGGAGCTTGCGATCGCCTCCGATCTGAAGGCGCTCGAGGAGCAGGAGCGCCTTGCCGCCTCGCGCTACCGGGAACTGGCGCGCGCGCTCTCCACCGGTAGAAAGAAGGCGGCCGCCAGGCTCGCGCGCGAAGTTACGGCGGTGATGAAGGAGCTGGCGATGGCGGACGGCGCATTCGAGATCGCGCTCCGCTCGCTGCCCGAAGGCTCCAGTGCGGGCAACGAGGAGATCGAGTTCCTGGTGGCGACCAATGCCGGTTTTGCGCCGCGGCCGCTCGCCAAGGTGGCCTCCGGCGGCGAGCTGTCCCGCATCAGCCTCGCCATTCAGGTGATCACGAGCAAGGCTGCGGCCGTTCCGACCCTGATTTTCGACGAGGTCGACGCCGGCATCGGCGGCGCGGTCGCCGAGGTTGTCGGCACCCGGCTGCGCCGGCTGGGGGAGGATCGGCAGGTCCTGTGCGTCACCCATCTGCCTCAGGTGGCGGCGCGCGCGCGCGAGCAGTGGTCGGTGGCGAAGTCGAGCGTCGATGGGGAGGTGAGGAGCCACGTCAGGGTCCTCGACGAGAAAGGCCGCATCGAGGAAATCGCGCGCATGCTCGGCGGCGTGGCGATCACCGCCACCACGCGCCGGCATGCGGCCGAAATGATCGGAATGGGCTAAAGCGGGTTTTTTGCTAGAGTTACGGCCGTGGCAACCAAAAAGGAGGGAAATAATGAGGGCAAAAAGAGGGGGGCAATCCGGCGTCGGGCAGGTCGCGGTCCTTGTGGTCATCGCAGTGATTCTCGCCGTCGCCTATGTTGCGCTGGATTTCTACACTGCCGGCGAGAAGAACATCGCCATCACCGAGTCGCGCGGCACCCAGCTCATCCAGGCGTTGTCCAAGTACAAGCTCGAGTCCGGAAGCTATCCGGAGGCGCTCGACAAGGTGGTGCCGAAATTCCTCTCCGTGCAACCGAAATGCCCCGGGGGCGAGCCCTTTGCGTACAGCCAGGCGGGCGGCGAGTACACGCTGGTGTGCCCGAACGTGGTCTTCAAGATGAAGCCCTACGGCTACTCGTCCAAGACGCGTGGCTGGCAAGGCTGAGGCGGGCGCCAATAGCCGCTGCGCCTGCCCCGCGTTTGTGCCCGCCGGCCCGATGCGATAAACTCACCCGCTTCGCAGGCGCGTAGCTCAGATGGTTAGAGCATCACCTTGACATGGTGGGGGTCGTTGGTTCGAGTCCAATCGCGCCTACCACAGGAAGCCAGGAAACGGAGGAGGGACGCCCTTCGTTTTCTGGCTTTTAGACGTTTGTGGCCCTGAAACTCGCGAATATGCCGCTTATCCGACTCCCTGACGGATCGCAGAAGAGCTTCGACGCGCCGGTGACGGTCGCGGAAGTCGCCACGGCCATCGGACCGGGGCTGGCGCGCGCGGCGCTTGCCGGGAAAGTGGACGGCCGGCTGGTCGACACCTCGCATCGCATCGATGGGGACGCCGAAGTGTCGATCATCACCGAACGCGACAAGGAAGGACTCGAAATCCTGCGCCACTCCAGCGCCCATCTGCTCGCGCACGCGGTGAAGGAGCTGTTTCCCGAGGCGCAGGTGACGATCGGTCCGGTGGTCGAAAACGGCTTCTACTACGATTTTTCCTTCAAGCGGCCGTTTACGCCGGAGGACCTCGCCGCCATCGAACAGCGGATGAGGGAGATCGCCGGCCGCGACTACCCTGTGGCGCGCAAAGTCGTTCCCCGCGAAGAGGCGATCGCGCTGTTCGATCGCCTGGGCGAGCGCTACAAGGCCGAGATCATCGCTTCCATCGCGGCGGGCGAGGAAGTGTCGCTCTACGAGCAGGACGGGTTCACCGACCTGTGCCGCGGTCCTCACGTGCCCTCGACCGGCAAGTTGAAGGTATTCAAGCTGATGAAGGTCGCCGGCGCCTATTGGCGCGGCGACTCGAAAAACGAAATGCTGCAGCGGATCTACGGCACCGCATGGGCGAAAAAGGAGGAGCAGGACGCCTACGTGCGCATGCTCGAGGAGGCCGAGCGGCGCGATCACCGGCGCCTGGCGACGCAGCTCGACCTCTTCCACGTGCAGGAAGAGGCGCCGGGGATGGTGTTCTGGCACCCCCATGGCTGGACGCTCTGGCAGGCGATCGAGCAGTACATGCGCCAGGTTTATCGCGACAACGGCTATCTCGAGGTACGCTGCCCGCAGATCCTCGACCGGAGCCTGTGGGAGAAATCCGGCCATTGGGAAAACTATCGCGAGAACATGTTCACCACCCGCTCGGAGAACCGCGATTACGCCATCCGGCCGATGAACTGCCCGGGGCACGTGCAGATCTTCAACAAGGGCCTGCGCAGCTACCGCGATCTGCCGCTGCGCTACGGGGAGTTCGGCGCCTGCCACCGCAACGAGCCCTCGGGCGCCCTGCACGGCATCATGCGCATCCGGGCATTCACCCAGGACGACGGCCACATCTTCTGCACCGAGGCGCAGATCCAGCCCGAAGTGTCGGCTTTCATCGACCTCTTGCAGCGCGTGTACCGAGATTTCGGTTTCAACGACATCATCTACAAGCTCTCCACCCGGCCGCCCAAGCGCGTCGGTTCTGACGCCACCTGGGATGTCGCCGAGCGCGCCCTGGCCGAGGCGCTCAACGCGAAGGGTGTCGCCTGGGAGGAGATGGCCGGCGAAGGGGCGTTCTACGGACCCAAGGTCGAGTTTTCACTCAAAGACTCGATCGGCCGCCTCTGGCAATGCGGGACGATCCAGGTGGATTTCTCCATGCCGGGGAGGCTGGGGGCCGAGTACACCGCCGAGAACAACGAACGACGCGTGCCGGTGATGCTGCACCGTGCGATTCTCGGTTCGATGGAGCGCTTCATCGGCATCCTCGTCGAGCATTACGCCGGGGCGATGCCGCTTTGGCTCGCGCCGGTGCAGATCGTGGTGATGAACATCTCCGTCTCCCAGGCCGAATACGCGGCGCGCGTCGCCGGACTGCTCCGGCAAGCCGGGTTCCGCGCTGAATCCGACTTGAGGAATGAGAAAATAACCTATAAAATTCGCGAACATAGCATTCGGAAGCTGCCTTACCTGTTGGTCGTGGGCGACAAGGAGAAGGCGGCCGAAAAGGTGGCCGTGCGCGTGCGTGGTGGTGAAGATCTCGGGCAGATGGGGCTGGCGGAGTTTGTCGCTCGGCTCAACGACGAGGCCCGCTCCAGCGCGAGGCCTTGAGTTTTCCCACTGTTACGAGGATTAAGAACATCGCCACAGAGAAAGCGCAGCGCTTAAACGGCGAGATCAACGCACCGATGGTGCGTTTGGTCGGTCAGAACGGCGAACAGCTCGGCATCGTGCCAATCGGCGAGGCCATACGGATGGCCGAGGAGGCCGAGGTGGATCTGGTGGAGATAGCGCCGCTCGCTCAGCCGCCCGTGTGCAAGCTGATGGACTTCGGTAAGTTCAAGTACCGGGAGGCCAAGAAGGCGCACGAGGCCAAGCAGAAGCAAAAGCAGATCCAGGTCAAGGAAGTGAAGTTCCGGCCCGGCACCGATGAGGGCGACTACAAGATCAAGCTGCGCAATCTGGTCAAGTTTCTCGAAGAGGGCGACAAGACCAAGGTGACGCTGCGCTATCGCGGCCGCGAGATGGCGCATCAGGAATTCGGCGTGCGCCTGATCGAGCGGGTGAAAGCGGACCTGGAACCCTACGCGGTGGTGGAACAGTATCCGAAAATGGAAGGGCGTCAGTTGATCATGGTGCTCGCGCCGAAGAAGGCGACCGGCAAGAAGAAACAGGCGCCGGCCGTCCCCAAGCCGGCGTAGCCTAAGCCCTCATCCTCGGCTCCTTCTCCCAGAGGAAGAAGGAAGGTTCGAGGTGCAAATGGCTTGTCAGCCATTTGCACGAGGCCCGGTAGTGCCCCGCCGGAAGGCGGGTGTTAGAAGAAGTCGTTCCGCGGTCAGAAAGCGCTCCCTGTGGGAGCCACCCGGCGCGACAAGAGAAGGAGTCAACCCTGTGCCAAAAATGAAGAGCAAGCGCAGCGCTTCCAAGCGCTTTCGGGTGCGCGCGGGCGGCAGCATCAAGCGCTCGCAGGCGTACAAGCGACACATCCTCACCAAGAAGACCACCAAGAACAAGCGCCATTTGCGCGGCATCGCCGCCGTGCACGCCACCAACGCCAAGTCGGTGCGCGCCATGCTGCCCTACGCGTAAGGAGAATTCGGCATGCCACGAGTCAAGCGAGGCGTCACCGCGCACGCGCGCCACAAGAAAGTCATCGATCAGGCAAAGGGCTTCCGCGGCCGGCGCGGCAACGTCTACCGCATCGCCAACGAAGCGGTGATGAAGGCCGGGCAATACGCGTACCGCGACCGCCGCCAGAAGAAGCGCGAGTTCCGCGTGCTCTGGATCGCGCGCATCAACGCCGCCGCGCGCGAGCTGGGACTGTCCTACAGCGCGTTCATGAACGGGCTCAGGAAAGCGGCGATCGAGGTCGATCGCAAGGTGCTCGCCGATCTGGCGGTCGCCGACAAGCCCGCGTTCGCGCGCATCGCCGATCAGGTGAAGGCGAAGCTCGCCGCATAGTTTGCGTCGCATCGTCCCCGAGGAGTGGCGAAGCGCCGGCCGATTGGAACAGTTGCCACGCCCTGCCGGCTCTGGCGGCACTCCTCGCGAGGGGCGCGGTGACCAGCAGCAATGACCGATCTCCACGACATCGTAGCCGAAGCGCTCGCGGCGTTTGCCGGCATCGAGGACGCCGACGAACTGGAGCGCGTCAAGGCGCGCTATCTGGGCAAGTCAGGCCGGCTCACCGAATCGCTGAAAGGGCTGGGCAAACTGACGCCGGAGGCGCGCCGCGATGCGGGCGCGCGCATCAACGCGGCGAAGGAGGCGATCGAGGCGGCGCTCGCCGAGCGCCGCGAGGCGATCGCCCTTGCGCGCCTGGAGGCGAAACTTGCCGAGGAGTCGCTCGATGTCACGCTGCCCGGACGCCGCCGCGGCCGCGGCGCGATCCATCCCGTGGTACGCACCTGGCAAAGGGTCGAGGCCATTTTCCGTTCGATCGGTTTCGATGTCGCCGACGGCCCGGAGATCGAGACCGACTGGTACAACTTCACCGCGCTGAACAATCCGGAGAACCATCCGGCGCGCTCGATGCAGGACACCTTCTACATCGAGGACAAGGATTCCACGGGCCTCAATCTGCTGCTGCGCACGCATACGAGCCCGATGCAGGTGCGCTATGCGTGCCAGCACACCCCGCCGATCAAGGTGATCGCCCCCGGCCGCACCTACCGCGTCGACAGCGATGCCACCCACTCGCCCATGTTTCACCAGGTCGAGGGCTTGTGGATCGACGAGCACATCAGCTTCGCCGACCTGAAAGGCGTGCACACCGATTTCCTGCGCCGCTTTTTCGAAAGCGACGACCTGCAAGTGAGGTTCCGGCCGTCGTTCTTTCCTTTCACCGAGCCCTCGGCGGAGATCGACATGATGTTCCCCTCGGGTCCGAACAAGGGCAAATGGCTGGAGATCTCCGGGAGCGGGCAGGTGCATCCGAAAGTGGTGCGCAACTTCGGACTTGATCCGGAGCGCTACATCGGTTTCGCCTTCGGCTGCGGGCTTGAGCGGCTGACGATGCTGCGTTACGGCATCGGCGACCTGCGCCTGTTTTTCGACGGCGATCTGAGATTCCTGAGGCAATTCGCTTGAACCCGCATTATTTCGGCGCCGCGGTCATCGACGGGGTTCTTTACGCCGCGTCAATGGCGGCGCGCCGGGCGCAACCATGCAATTTTCCGAACGCTGGCTGAGATCGCTGGTCAATCCGCCGCTTGCCACGGGCGAGCTGGTCCACTTATTGACCATGTCGGGCCTTGAGGTCGAGACCTGCGTCGATGTCGCGCCGCCGTTTTCCGGCGTGTTGGTCGGCAAGGTGATCGACGTCGAGAAACACCCCGGAGCCGACCGCCTGAGCGTGTGCCGAGTCGACACCGGCGCGGCCGCGCCGTTGTCGATCGTGTGCGGGGCACCCAATGTCGCCGCCGGGATGAAGGTGCCCTGCGCCCTGGTCGGCGCGAAGCTGCCCGGCGAGGCCCCCGACAAGCCGTTCGAAATCAAGATCGCGAAAGTTCGCGGCGTCGAGAGCCGCGGCATGCTGTGCTCGGCGCGCGAACTGGGCCTGTCGGACGATCACAGCGGGCTGCTCGCGCTCCCCGATGATGCGGAGGTGGGGCGCGACTTCCGCGATTATTACGCGCTCGACGACAAGCTGATCACGATCAAGCTCACCCCCAACCGCGCCGATTGCCTGTCGCTGCTCGGCGTGGCGCGCGAGGTCGCAGCGCTCACACGCGCGCGGCTCGATCCGCCGCCGGCGCCGCCGGTCGCGGCGGCGATCGATGCAACCTTGGCAGTATCCATTTCGGACCCTGCCGGATGCGGCCGCTTCACCGGCCGCGTCATCCGCAACGTCGACGCGCGCGCGCCCACTCCGGCGTGGATGAAGCAGCGTCTGGAGCGCGCCGGTCAGCGCTCGATCTCGGCCCTGGTCGACGTGACCAACTACGTCATGCTCGAACTGGGCCGGCCGCTGCACGTCTACGACCTGGACAAGCTGCGCGGCGGAATCGACGTGCGCTTCGGGCGCAAGGGCGAGCGGCTCACGCTTCTGAACGAGCAGAGCGTCGAAGTCGATCACACCGTGCTGTGCATCACGGACGACAGCGGACCCATCGGGTTGGCGGGCGCGATGGGGGGCGAGAGCACCAAGGCCGATTTCGCAACGCGCCACGTGTTTCTCGAATCGGCGTTTTTCTTCCCCGATGCGATCGCGGGCCGCGCGCGCCGCTACAATTTCGCCAGCGACGCTGCGTTCCGCTTCGAGCGCGGCGTCGATTTCGACAACAACGTCGCCGGAATCGAGCGCGCCACGCGCCTGATCCTCGATATCTGCGGCGGTGAGCCGGGCCCGGCGGTCGATGCGGTTGCGCGGCTGCCCGAGCGCCAGCCGGTAATGATGCGCGTCGCGCGCGCACACAAGGTGCTCGGGGTGGCGGTCCCCGCCGACGAAATGGCGGACATATTCCATCGCCTCGGATTCCCCTTCGCACGCGAAGGGCAGGGCGCAAACGAAGTGTTCGTCGTCACCCCGCCCTCCTTTCGCTTCGATATCGAGATCGAAGAGGACCTGATCGAAGAGGTCGCGCGCGTGCACGGGTTCGAGCGCATTCCCGCCCACCCGCCGCTTGCCCCCGCGCTCATGCGCTCGCAGGCCGAGCGCGAGCGCTCGCTGCACGCCATCCGCGGACAACTCGCGGCGTCGGACTACTGCGAAGTCATCAACTACAGCTTTACCGATGCCGCCTGGGAGGCCGATTTTGCCGCCAACGCGAACCCCATCCGGCTGCTCAACCCCATCGCGAGCCAGCTTGCGGTGATGCGCAGCACCCTGGTCGGGAGCCTGGTCGCGAACGTCGCCTACAACGTCAAGCGCAAGCTCTCGCGCGTGCGCGTGTTCGAAATCGGGCGCACCTATCTCCGCGACACGAGCGTGGCCGAGGGTGATCGCGAGGTCGCCGGGATTCGCCAGTCGATCCGCATCGGCGCCATCGCCTACGGACCGGCGCTGGAAGAGCAATGGGGCGTGAAGGCCCGTCGCGCCGACTTCTTCGACGCCAAGGGAGACCTGGAGACCCTGCTCGAACCGGCTCGGGCGCGATTCGCGCCCGGGCACCACCCCGCATTCCACCCGGGACGCACGGCGCGGGTCGTGCTGGAGGGCGAAACCATAGGTTGGATAGGGGAATTGCACCCGCGCTGGCAGCGAAAATACGAGCTGCCGAGCGCCCCGGTGCTGTTCGAACTGGAAGCGGCGCCGCTCATGCGCCTGCGGCTGCCCCAGTTCGCCGAAGTGTCGAAGTTCCCGCCGCTCATCCGCGATTTGGCCGTCGTGCTCCCCGAGAGCGTCCCCGTGCAGGCGCTGCTGGAGGCGTTCGAGCGCGCGCGCACTGCTGCGGTGCGGGAGATCGGACTGTTCGATATTTACCGCGGAGCGGCTGTCGGAGATGGCCAAAAAAGCCTTGCGTTTCGGGTAGTTATGCAAGATACTGCGAGAACTTTGACGGATGGGGAAGCCGACGCCGCAGTAGCCCGGCTGACCGAAGTGCTGGTAACGAAGTTCGGCGCGAAATTGCGCGCCTAGGGAACGAAAATGACACTCACGAAAGCAGAGCTCGCGGACATGCTTTTCGAGAAAGTCGGGCTCAACAAACGTGAAGCCAAGGACATGGTGGAGACGTTTTTCGAGGAAGTCAGATTGGCGCTCGAAAACGGCGATTCCGTGAAACTCTCCGGATTCGGCAATTTCCAGTTGCGCGACAAGCCGCAACGGCCGGGCCGCAATCCCAAGACCGG
>JACPRN010000186.1 GCA_016189945.1 Betaproteobacteria bacterium | reverse complement strand
TGAAGCGGCGGCTGAAGTGGTTCCAGACGTGCGCGTGCAGCCGGATGCCGTGCACCAGCACCACGGGATGGCGTCCCTCGCCGCCCCAGTCCAGGTGGTGGAGCCTGATGTCGTCCCGGACGATGAAATGGCTGGCGGCGGAATCCGATGGCATGGCGCGATCCTTGGTGCAGGAGCCGGATTATGCACCGTCGCAAATCCCCGGCCTAGTGTCCTGCAGCGCCGACCGGTTTCGCGTTCCAGCGCGTTCCTGCTAGAGTCGCCGCTTTCCTTCATTCCTTTCACGCGCCGATAATCGCCGCCATGCCCACGACGCTTCCCCAGGACCTGTATCCGGATTCGCTCAACCGCCTGCCGATGGTCAAGCGCGAGGAACTCGATGAGCAGGGCAAGCGCGCCCTCGATGCCGTGCTCGATCCGAGGGCGCGCTCGGTCGCCGGACTGCAGGGCCCCGGCGGCATCTGGATGCACAGCCCGAAAATCGCCGAAGTGCAGCGCGAATTCATCCGCCTGCTGCGCCAGGAAAACGGTTTCGGGGACCGCCTGACCGAATTGGCGATCCTGCTCGCGGCGCGCGAAACGAACCACCAGTTCGAGTGGACGGTGCACGAACCGGTGGCGCTCAAGGCCGGGCTGGAACGGCAGATCGTCGACGTCGTGAAATACCGCGGGCCCACTGAAGGCTTGCCAAAGACGGAGAAGTTGATCATAGACTTCGGGCGGCAACTGCTGCGCGAAAAGAAGGTCGACCAGCCGCTCTACGCCGAGACGGAAAGGGCGCTGGGCCGCACCGGCATAGTCAACCTCGCCGGGCTGATCGGCTACTACGCCATGACCGGCATCATCCTCAACGCGTTCGATCAGCACCTGAAACCGGGTCTGGAGCCGCTGCTGCCGATGCCCTGAGGATCCGGGGATGGATTTTCGCGCCACGCCCTCGGCGGCGTAGAATGACGCAGAAATCGCTGATCCGGACGACAGCCTACTTCAATTTGGAGGAATCCCCTTGTTAAAAGCAATCGACATGCATGTGCACGTCTACACCGGCGACAAAGTCAAGCGCAGTGAAGACCAGTTGAAGAAAGACGGCGTCTCCTACCACCTGGAAAAGCGCGGGCAGACCGCCGATGAGGTGGCGCAGATGTATCAGCGGCTTGAGATGATGGCCGTCATTTTCGACGTGGACAGCGAAACCCGCACCGGCGTGAAAATCTCCAATGCCGAGACGGCGGGCTGGATGAAGAAATATCCCCAGACCTTCATCGGCTTCGGCAGCGTCGATCCCTGGAAGGGCCCTTCGGCGGTCGATGAGGTCAAGCGCTGCGCCGACATGGGATTGCGCGGGATGAAGTTCCAGCAGGCAACCCAGGCATTTTGCCCCACCAATCCGCGCTTCTTCCCCATCTTCGAAGCCTGCAGCCGCCTGAACCTGCCGGTGATCTTCCATGGCGGCACGACCGCGATCAGCGCGCAGACGCCCGGCGGCGGGGGACTTCTGCTCGAATACTGCCGGCCGATTCCCTACATCGACGAGATCGCGGCCCGCTATCCGGAATTGCGCATCATCATCGCGCATCCGGCCTGGCCATGGCACGACGAGCAGCTTGCGGTGATGCGTCACAAAGGCAACGTCTACATGGACCTTTCGGGCTGGTCGCCCAAGTATTTCCCGGAGTCGATCGTCCACAACGCCAATACGCTGGTCCAGGACAAGGTGTTTTTCGGCTCCGACTTTCCGGTCATAACGCCGGAGCGCTGGCTCAGTGAGTTCGCCGCCCTGCCCATCAAGGAGACGGTCAGGCCCAAAATATTGCTGCACAATGCAGCCAAGTTCCTGGGCATCGAATTGAAGTAGGTCCGGAGCGCGGCATAGCTTCAAGCGCAAAGAGGGAGACCATTTTGATCGACAAGACACTCGCAGACTGCAAACAGGCGGTGGCGCGGGTATTCGACGGTGCCACTGTGATGTGCGGCGGCTTCGGCGTCGCCGGCCAGCCCGGTCAGCTCATGGAGGCCCTGCGCCAGCAGGGCGCGCGCAACCTCACCGTGATCAGCAACGGTGCGGGCGGAGGAGACTTCGCCTTGGGCGGGCTGTTCAGCGATGGACGCGTGCGCAAGCTGATCGCATCGTTTCCCGCGCCCTCGGCCAAGGCCTTCCGCGAACGCTATCTGAAGGGAGAGATCGAGCTGGAACTCGTGCCGCAGGGCACGCTCGCCGACCGCATCCGCGCCGGCGGCGCGGGGCTGGGCGGTTTTTATACCCCCACCGGCGTGGGAACCGAGCTGGCGGCCGGCAAGGAGACGCGCATCATCGACGGCCGCGAATACCTGTTCGAGCTGCCGCTGCGCGCGGATTTCGTTTTTCTCAAGGCGCTGCGCGGCGATCGCTTCGGCAACCTGAACTACCGCGGCACGATGCGAAACTTCAACATGGTCATGGCAACCGCAGGCAAGGTGGTCATCGCCGAAGTCGACGAGATCGTCCCGGCGGGCAGCCTTGCGCCGGAATCGATCCACACGCCGGGGATCTTTGTCGACCATGTGGTGCAGGTCGCAAGGCACCCCAAACTGGTCGAAAAACGCTCCGAGGAGGGCTCGACATGATGCTCACCCGCGAAGGCATCGCCTACCGCATCGCCCGCGACCTGCCCGAAGGGGGCTATGTCAACCTCGGCGTCGGCATCCCGCTCCTGGTCGCCAACTTCCTGGATCCCGCCAAGGAGATCTTCATTCACAGCGAGAACGGCATTCTGGGCGTAGGCCCGACCCCGGCGCGCGGCGAGGAAGATCTGGATATCGTCAGCGCCGGCGCCGGCTTCTGCACGCTCGCTCTCGGCGCGAGCCTGTTCGACCACACCCTCTCGTTTACGATGATCCGCGGAGGACACCTCACCCACGCCATTCTGGGCGCGATCGAAGTCGCGGCGAGCGGGGATTTTGCCAACTGGCGCGTGCCCGGCCAGGCCGTACCCGCGGTCGGCGGCGCGATGGATTTGGCCGTCGGCGCCCCGAACGTCTACGTCGCGATGAGCCACCTGACCAACAAGGGCAAGCCCAAGATCGTGAAGTCCTGCAGCGCGCCGCTGACCGCGCGCGCTTGCGTGCGGCGCATCTATACCGATCTCGCCATCATCGACGTCGAGGCGGGCGGACTGGTGCTGCGCGAGCTGATGCCGGGGCATGATCCGGCGGGCATTCAGGCCAAGACAGAGGCCGAACTGAAGGTCGCAGCCGATTGCCGCGAGATCGACGTCCCCGAGACGTTCAACGGCGCCCGCTTGCGCCAATGAGCCGCGCCTCGAATTCGCGCGCGCAACCTCCCGGGCCGCGCTGAGCGCCAGGCCCGGCGCGGGGATCCGGATTCGATGGAGGAAATCGCATTCGTCGATGTGACCCTGCGCGACGGGCAGCAAAGCCTGTGGGCGGAGAGGATGAGGACGGGAATGATGCTGCCCATCGCCGGCGCGCTCGACGATGCCGGCTTCGACAGCCTCGAGATCTTTGCCCCCTCGCACGTGGGGAAATGCGTTCGCGAACTGCGCGAGGACCCGTTCGAGCGGATTCGCCTCCTGGCGAGGCGCATCAGGAAGACGCCGCTGCGCGGCAATGTCGCGGGGCTGAATCTTTTCGGCCACGACCAGCCGGCGGTCTATGAGCTGTTCTTGCGCCTCTTGGCCGCCGCGGGCATCACGCAGACGAGGATATCCGATCCCTGGAACAATCCCTCGTCCTGGAAACTGCGCGCCGACGTCGCGCGCAAAGCCGGGATTGCCCCGATTATCAACATCACCTATTCGATCTCTCCGCGCCACAGCGACGATTATTATGCCGAGCGCACGCGCCAGGCCGCGCTGCTCAAGCCTTATCGCCTGTGCCTGAAGGACCCTGGCGGCCTGCTGACGCCGGAACGGACGCGCACCTTGATCCCCCTTATGCTCAGGAACTGCGCAGGCGTACCGATCGAGCTGCACACCCACTGCTCGACCGGGCTTGGGCCGTTGTGCTGCCTGGAGGCGGTTCAGCAGGGACTGAGAATCATCAATACGGCGATCCCGCCGCTGGCGGAAGGCGCTTCACTGCCTTCGATCTTCGACCTGGCCGCGAATTTGCGCACGCTCGGCTATCGGACCGGCATCGACGAGCAAAGCCTGCGCCCGGTCAGCAAGCACTTCACCGCCATCGCCCGGCGCGAGAACTTTCCCATCGGCGTCCCGGCCGCCTACGACTGCGCGCAGTACGTGCACCAGGTGCCCGGCGGCATGATCTCCAATCTGCAGCACCAACTGCGCGAAGTCGGCGCCGAGCACCGGCTGGGCGAAGCGCTGGAGGAGGCCGTGAGGGTGCGCGCCGATTTCGGCTACCCGATCATGGTCACGCCGCTGTCGCAGTTCGTCGGCAGCCAGGCGGCGATCAATGTCATCGTCGGCAAACGCTACCAAGAGGTGACCGACCAGACGATCCACTATGCGCTGGGAAACTTCGGCGGGGACGTGGCCGCACTGATGGATCCCGAGACAAGGGCAAAGATCCTCGATCGCCCGCGCGCGAGGGCGCTTGCCGCGCTCGAACGGCCGAACCGGTCGCTGGAAGAGATCCGCAGGGACCTCGGCGCCGAGGGCGCCTCAGACGAGGACCTGCTGCTGCGCTACCTCATGCGCAAGGAGGACGTCGAAGCGATGCGCTCGGCAGGGCCGGTCAAGGAGTACATCACCGGCGCTGATCCGCTGGTGACGCTCGTTGCCGACCTGTCGAGATTTTCGGCCGCGCGCGCGATCCGGATCAGCAAACCCGGTTTTGATCTCACTCTGGCAAAGAACGCCTGAGCGAAACGCATGAATCCTGCCCATCTTGCCGGAACATCCCATGAGTGAAGCTGCTCTGTACCGCAACATCGCTTTCGCCGGCGCCGGCGAAGCAAAACCGTCTTCTACGCTGGTGCGCTCGGCGAAAGACATGGCAGTCGAGGCCGCGCTGGCGGCTCTTGCCGACGCCGGGCTCACCCCCAGGGATGTGGACGGTCTGATCACCGCGGGCCCCCTTGCCGATCCGCATATGCTGTTCAGCACCCTGGTGACGGAATCGCTCGGCATTCCGGCGCGCATCAACACGGCGCTCTTGAACGCCGGCGCATCGCCGTGCCTGGGCGTTCTCTATGCGGCGCGGGCCATTGCGAGCGGCGCCTGCCACACGGTGCTCGTCTGCGAGAGCGACAGCCGCGGCGCGCGCTTCAAAGGCGACAAGATCCAGGCGATGCGCTCGGCGCGTCCGTACAGCGACGATTTCGAGGATCCGTTCGGTCTCACCACGCCGGGAAAGTACGCGCTCATCGCGCGGCGCCGCATGCATCGCTACGGCACGCGCGCCGAAGACCTGGCCGCGGTCGCAGTGGCCGCCCGCGCTCATGCACTGAGGCAGCCGCATGCGCCGAAACGAGAGCCGCTCACGGTCGAATCGGTGCTCGCCTCGCCCTTCATCGCCGAACCGCTGCGCACTCTGGATTGCTGCCCGGTCTTCGATTGGGGCGGCGCGGCGATCGTCACGACGCTGGAGCGCGCGCGCGACATGCGCAAAGCCCCGATCCGCCTGATCGGCGCCGGCGAAGGCCACGGCCCGTACCATCTGCATGAGATGCCGGAACTGCCCAGCGACGCAATCCGCAAATCGGGCGAAGAAGCGTTCGGAATCGCCGGCGTGCGGCCCGCCGACATCGACACCGCGCAGGTGTTCGACGCCTTCACCATCGCGGGACTGGTGGCGATGGAGGAACTGGGGTTTTGCGAGCCGGGGCAGGGCGGGGCGCTCTTCGCCGAAGGGCACACGGCGCTCGGCGGTTCGATCCCGACCAATACCACCGGCGGAATGCTCACCTGGGGCAACGCCCATATCATCGTCCTTCCGGAGGCCATCCGGCAGTTGCGCGGCGAAGCCGGCGTCAATCAGGTTCCCGATGCAAAGCTTGCGCTGGCGCATGGCGCCGGCGGGCCGATGGCGCTGTCGTGCGCTTTGATCCTGGCAGCCTAAGGAGACAACAATGGCCGAAAACGCGAAGCCTGTTCCCTCGCCGACCGACGCCACGCAACCGTTCTGGTCCGGTTGCGCATCCGGTGTGCTGCGCCTGCGCAAGTGCCCGCGCTGCGCCAAGGTCCTCGCTCCGACCCGCGCCGTTTGCGCGTGCGGCAATTCGGAGCTG
>JACPRN010000175.1 GCA_016189945.1 Betaproteobacteria bacterium | reverse complement strand
TCGGCGCGTGCGCCGGCCGGCGAAGCAAGAGCGCTGCCCGACTACACCGCCGGAGAGGCGCTGCGGACCAGCGCGTTCTGGTTCATATCGCTCGGGCACGGGGCGGCGCTTCTCGCGGTCGGCGCGGTCAACGTCCATGCCATTACCCACATGAAGGAGGGGCTGGGCTACTCCATCGCCACGGCGTCGCTTGTGATCGGCATCATGACTTTCAGCCAGTTCGCCGGCATCCTGCTCGCCGGGGCAATCGGCGATCGGTTTCAAAAACGGCTTCTTTCGGCCGGATGCATGGTCCTGCACGTCGCGGGACTGTTGTTTCTCACCTATGCCGTTTCGTTCGCCATGGTCATCGCTTTTGCCGTCCTACACGGCCTGGCATGGGGCGTACGCGGCCCGCTGATGGGCGCCATTCGGGCGGACTATTTCGGCCGCAGCTCGATCGGGCTGATCATGGGGTTTTCTTCGCTGGTTACCTTCGTCGGACAGGTGAGCGGACCCATCATCGCGGGACTCCTCGCCGATGCGACCGGCGATTACCGCGCCGGATTCACCGTCGTCGCCGTGCTCTCGGCGTTCGGCTCCGCGTTCTTCTTTCTTGCCCGGCACCCGCGCGGCGCTGTCGCGCTCCAGTCGAACGCGTAGAGTCCGGGCCCGGCGCGCGCGTTGCATCGGGCGGCGATTCAGGCGAAAATGGCTGGACCTCAGTCAGCCGCGGCGGCCCCGGCCGTGCCTTGCATGAAATCGGCCGAGATCCGATCCCGATTCCTAGCGTTTTTCGCCGAGCGCGGCCACGCCACGCTCGCCTCCAGCCCGCTCGTTCCGGCGAACGACCCGACACTGCTCTTTACCAACTCCGGGATGGTGCAGTTCAAGGACGTGTTCCTGGGCAAGGAAGCGCGGCCCTACCGTCGCGCGACCACCGCCCAGCGCTGCGTGCGTGCCGGCGGCAAGCACAACGACCTGGAGAACGTGGGCTACACCGCGCGCCACCACACGTTCTTCGAAATGCTGGGCAACTTCAGCTTCGGCGACTATTTCAAGCGCGAGGCGATCCGCTATGCCTGGGACCTCCTCACCGGAGTCTACAAGCTGCCATCGGACCGGCTCTGGACCACCGTCTACCAGGACGATGACGAAGCCTACGGCATCTGGACCGAGGAGATCGGCGTGCCGGCGGATCGCTGCGTGCGCATCGGCGACAAGGCGGGCGGGGCGCGCTATCAGAGCGACAATTTCTGGCAAATGGCCGACACCGGTCCATGCGGGCCGTGCAGCGAGATCTTCTGGGACCACGGTCCGGCCATCGCGGGCGGCCCGCCGGGGTCGCCGGAGGCCGACGGCGACCGCTACATCGAGATCTGGAACCTGGTCTTCATGCAGTTCAACCGCGACGAGCAGGGCGTCCTCACGCCGCTGCCCAAGCCCTGCGTGGACACGGGGATGGGCCTTGAGCGCATCGCGGCGGTGCTCCAGGGCGTGCATTCC
The DNA here is from genome assembly GCA_016189945.1 of Betaproteobacteria bacterium. Taxonomy (GTDB): domain Bacteria; phylum Pseudomonadota; class Gammaproteobacteria; order Burkholderiales; family SG8-39; genus JACQTO01. The sequence goes on along the minus strand of JACPRN010000175.1, from coordinate 12,424 downwards.
AACTACGAGATCGACCTGTTCCAGGAGTTGATCGCCGCCGGGGCACGCGAGACGCACACGCGCGAGCTGGCCTCCAACTCGCTCAAGGTGATCGCCGATCACATCCGCGCCTGCGCATTTCTCATCGCCGACGAGGTGATCCCCGGCAATGAGGGCCGGGGCTACGTCCTGCGGCGCATCATTCGCCGCGCCATCCGCCACGGCTACCAGCTCGGACAGAAGGAACCGTTCTTCTACCGCCTGGTCGAGGACCTCGCCCGCGTGATGGGCGAGGCGTATCCGGAGCTCACCGGAGCAAGAGAGCGCGTGGCGCAGGTCCTGAAGACCGAAGAAGAGCGCTTTGCCGAGACGATCGAGAACGGGATGAAGATGCTCGAGGGCGCGCTGCGGCAAGGCGAGGCCGGGTCGGCCGCTCTGCTCGACGGCGAGACGGTTTTTCAGCTCTACGACACCTACGGCTTTCCGGTCGATCTCACCGCCGACATCGCGCGCGAACGCGGGGTCACCATCGATTATTCCGGATTCGAGGCCGCCATGGAGCGCCAGCGCGAGCGCGCGCGCGGCTCATCCAAGTTCCAGATGGAAGCCTCGATCGAGTACTCGGGCAGGCCCACCGAGTTCCACGGCTACGACACCCTCGCCCTGGAAGCGACCGTGGTTGCGATCTATAGGGAAGGTGCAGCGGCCGAGGAGATCGTTGCCGGCGAGCGGGCGGTGGTGGTGCTCGACCGCACGCCGTTCTACGCCGAGTCGGGCGGCCAGGTCGGCGACCGCGGCGAACTGGCCGGCGCGGCCGGCACGTTCGCGGTCGAAGACACGAGCAAGATCCAGGCGGAGGTGTTCGGACATCGGGGCAAGCTGAAGACCGGCAGGCTGCGCCTTGGCGACAAGGTCATGGCTGGGGTGGACACCTGGGCGCGCGAGCGCGCGGCATGGAACCACTCGGCCACGCACCTCATGCACGCGGCGTTGCGCCAGGTGCTGGGCAGCCACGTGCAGCAGAAAGGGTCCCTGGTAGATCCCGAGCGCACGCGCTTCGACTTCTCGCACAACGAACCGATGACCGAAGAGCAGACGCGCGAGGTCGAGGCGCTCGTGAACCGGGAGATCCGGCGCAATACCGAGGTGTCGGCGCGCGTCATGAAGTACGACGAGGCGATCCGCGCCGGCGCGATGGCGCTCTTCGGCGAGAAATACGGCGAAGAGGTGCGCGTGATCGGCATGGGGGCCTTCTCGGTCGAGCTGTGCGGCGGCACGCACGTGAAGCGTACCGGCGACATCGGGTTTTTCAAGATCGTCTCCGAATCCGGCGTCGCCGCCGGCATCCGCCGCGTCGAGGCGGTCACTGCCGACGGGGCGCTTGTCTGGGTGCAGGCGCAGGAAGCGAGGATCGCGGAGGCCGCGCGCGCCCTCAAGGCGCATCCGGCCGACCTGCCGCAGAAGATCGCGCAGACGCTCGAGGCGGTGCGCGCGCTGGAAAAGGAATTGGCGCGGCTGAAGTCCAGGGTCGCGCTTTCACAGGGCGCGGACCTGGCGCACAAGGCAATCGAAGTGAAGGGTGCGAAAGTGCTCGCCGCGCGCCTGGACGGCGCCGATGCGAAGGCGCTGCGCGAGACGCTCGACCAGTTGAAGGACAAGCTCGGCTCGGCCGCCATCGTGCTTGCCGCGACCAGCGACGGCGACAAGGTGAGCCTTGTCGCCGGGGTGACCGAGGACTTGATCGCCAAAGTGAAGGCGGGCGATCTGGTGAATTTCGTCGCGCGGCAGGTCGGCGGCAAAGGCGGCGGGCGTCCCGACATGGCGCAGGCGGGCGGAACCGACGCCTCGAAACTGGCCTCGGCGCTGGCGTCGGTCGCCGGCTGGGTCGGCGAGCGCCTGTAGCGCAGGCAGCGTTTTCGGCAAACGGATGCAAAGGACAACCGACATGAGCACGGATTACGAGGACATTCTGTACGCGGAGAAGGACGGCACGGCAACGATCACCATCAACCGCCCGTCGAAATACAACGCTTTCCGAGGCCAGACCTGCGACGAGCTGATCCACGCGTTCGGGCGCGCCGGCTGGAACAAGGCGATCGGCGTGATCGTGCTCACCGGCGCCGGCAACAAGGCCTTCTGCACCGGCGGCGACCAGTCCGCGCATGCGGGCGGCTACGACGGGCGCGGCACCATCGGGCTGCCGATGGAGGAAATGCACGCGGCGATCCGCGCTGCGCCGAAGCCGGTGATCGCCAAGGTGCGCGGCTACGCCATCGGCGGGGGCAACGTGCTCGCCACCCTGTGCGACCTCACCATCGCGTCGGAGACCGCGATATTCGGCCAGGTGGGCCCGAAGATGGGTTCGGTCGACCCGGGGTTCGGCACCGCGTACCTGGCGCGCATCGTCGGCGACAAGAAGGCGCGCGAGATCTGGTACCTGTGCCGCCGCTACAGCGCCAAGGAAGCGCTCGAAATGGGCCTGGTGAACAAGGTCGTTCCCGACGACCAGCTCGATGCCGAAGTGGATGCTTGGTGCGGCGAAATCGTGGACAAGAGCCCGACCGCGATCGCCATCGCCAAGCGCTCGTTCAACGCCGATTCCGACAGCATCGCCGGCATCGGCGCGCTGGGCATGCAGGCGCTCAAGCTTTACTACGAAACCGAAGAGTCCAGGGAAGGGGGGCGTGCGGCCGGCGAGAAGCGCAAGCCCGAGTTCCGCCGCTACGCGAAATAGAAAACGGGGCTTGCCAAAGCGGGGTTCCCCGTGTTTGAATCGGGTCAAATACGGACCCCCATGCTGTGCACCTACGCCCGCTTTTACTTTCCCCGGCCGCTGGCGGAGGGGATGGGTTAGTACTGCCGCAAGGGACCCCGAAAACCGCCAGCGCCGACAAAGCCTGGCGGTTTTTTTTCCGGCTTGCGCCGGAGCCCGAACTGCAACGAGGCCACGACATGACGACGCACGCCGAAGACTTCCCCGCATTGGCGCCCGACGACCGGACTTCGCTCACCGATGACGAGCGCATCGAGAAGATTGTTCCGCTGCCGCCGCCGGAGCACCTGATCCGTTTCTTTCCGATTCAGGGCACGGTGGTGGAGTCGCTGGTCGCCGACACGCGCCGGCGCATTCGCGACATCCTGCACGGGCGCTCGGACCGGTTGCTGGTCGTGATCGGTCCCTGCTCGATCCACAATCCCGACGCGGCGCTCGAGTACGCCGGACGGCTTGCGCGCGCGCGGCTGCAGCATGCCGTCGAGCTGGAGATCGTGATGCGAGTGTATTTCGAAAAGCCGCGCACCACCGTCGGCTGGAAAGGGCTGATCAACGATCCGTACCTGAACGGGAGTTTCCGCATCAACGAGGGACTGCGCATCGCGCGCGACCTGCTGGTGCGCATCAACCGCCTCGGCGTTCCGGCAGGCTCCGAGTTTCTCGACGTGATATCGCCGCAGTATATCGGCGACCTGATAAGCTGGGGAGCGATCGGTGCGCGCACCACCGAATCGCAAGTGCATCGCGAGCTCGCCTCGGGACTGTCGGCGCCGATCGGCTTCAAGAACGGCACCGACGGCAACGTGAAGATCGCCGTCGACGCCATTCTGGCCGCGCAGCAAAAGCACCATTTCCTGTCCGTGCACAAGAACGGGCAGGTGGCGATCGTCGAGACGCGCGGCAACGAGGATTGCCATCTCATCCTGCGCGGCGGCAAGAAGCCCAACTACGATGCGGCAAGCGTCGCGGCGGCGGCGAAAGCGCTGGCCGCGGCGGGGGTGATCGAGCGGCTGATGATCGACTGCAGCCACGCCAACAGCGGCAAGGACGCGATGCGCCAGGTCGATGTCTCGGCCGACATCGCGGCGCAGATCGGCGCCGGCGGCGAGCATATTTTCGGCGTCATGGTCGAATCGCACCTGAAGGCGGGCCGCCAGGATATCCTGCCCGGACGCGAACTCATCTACGGCCAGAGCGTCACCGACGCCTGCATCGGCTGGGAGAATACCGTGCCGCTGCTCGCGAACCTCGCCGAAGCCGTGCGGCTGCGCCGGCAGCGGCACAGCCGGGGAAAGTGAGTCGATAAGATGGGTCAGACCGAAAAATGGGGTCTGACCCCATTTCCCCTCATCGTCGCGCTCACGCTCGCATTCCGCTTTTGGCTCTCGGCGGTGTTTCCGGTCACCGGCGACGAGGCCTATTTCATCATCTGGGGCGCCTACCCCGACGCCGGGTTCTATGACCATCCGCCGATGGTCGGCTGGCTGCTCGCGCTGCTGCTCGAAGTCTCCTCGGCGCCGTGGGTCCTGAGGCTGCCGGCGACCCTCGCCCCCGCGATCATCGCCGCCGCGCTTTATTGGGCGCTGCGCGAATACGGCGAAGAAAAAGCGCGCCTGGCTGCGCTCTCCTTCCTGCTGGTGCCGATCAACGTGTGGAACGTCTTCATCACCACCGACACGCCGCTCGCGCTCGCCTCGCTGTTCTCGCTGCTCGCGTTCCGGCGCGCGCTCGAACGCGGCTCTATGGTTTTCCATGCGCTCTCCGGCGTTCTGCTTGGATTGGCGCTCCTATCCAAGTATTTCGCCTTCCTGCTCGGCCTGGTCTACCTCGCCACCGTGCTCGCCTCTCCGCGCGAGCATCGCCCCTGGCGCGGCTTGTGGCTGACGTTTGCCTGCGCCTTGCCATTCGCAGCGCAGAACGCCTGGTGGAACTGGGAAAACTGCTGGGCGAACCTGATGTTCAACCTCTTCAACCGCCATGGCAACGCCGGACTGTCGTGGAAGACCCCGCTGCTCTACGCCCTGACGCTGGCCTACGTTCTGTCGCCGCTGGCGCTCGCGCAGCTTGCGCGCGGCCGGGCCGACCTGGCGCAGCGCGGGGCTTCTTTCCGCTTGTTTGCGATCGCCTGCGCGCTGCCGCTCGCGGTGTTCGCCGCGCTCTCGGCGGTGAAGACCATCGGGCTGCATTGGGTGCTGTCTTTCGTGCCCTTCTATTATGCGCTGGCGGCGCTTGCCCTCTCGGCGCGCCAGTTGCGAGCCTCGATCGTGTTCCTCGGGCTGTTCAGCCTGGCGCATGTGAGCGCGATACTGGTCGCCGGGTCGCTTCCGCTCGAGACCTGGGCCAAGAGCCGGTATTACGACGGCATCGTGTTTCACTTCCGCGCGGGCGAGATCGTGCGCGAGCTGGAGCGCTACCGCGGCGAGTTCGAGCTCGCAGCCGACGGCTACTCGAGCGCGGTCACCGCTTCCTATTATCTCGCCCGCGCCGCGGAGCACGGCGGGAGGGGCGATGGCGATGCGGGCCGATCCCCCGCCGGCGCGCTCAGGCAAGCCTACGTCTTCGTGTTCGGCACCGCGTCCTCGCATGCGCGCCACGACGACCTGCTGACCGATTTTCGCCGCCTCGCCGGAAAGAACATCCTCGTATTCAGCAAAAAACCGCCCGAGGAGCGCGATTACGCGCCGTATTTCCGCTCGGTCGAATACCGCGAGCTGTCCCTCTCGGGTGCGAGCTTTCACCTCGTGCTCGGGCGCGGCTTCGACTACGGCGCCTACCGCGAGCGCGTGCTTGCGCCGCTGCGCGAGCGCTACTATGCGATCCCGCGCACCCTGCCGCAGGGGCGATGCTATTTCTGCGAGCGCTATTTCGGCAGCCCGACCTGCCCGCCGCCCGGCGGCAAGGCGACATGAGCATGGCGTACGCCGCCGCGCTCATCCGCTTGATGCGGCCGCACCACTGGATCAAGAACGGATTCGTCCTGGTCGGAATTCTTTTCGGCCACGGCTGGGCAGACCCGAATCTGGCGCGGCAGGCCTCGCTGCTGTTTGCCGCTTTCTGCCTGGTATCGAGCGCAGTCTATGTCCTGAACGACGTCATGGACCGCGACGCCGACCGCAAGCATCCGCGCAAGCGCTCGCGCCCGGTGGCCGCCGGGCGCATCGCCCCGGGGGGCGCGCTCGCGTTTGCCCTGCTGCTTGCGCTCGCCGGTTTGGTCCTTGCCGAGCGGGTTTCGCTCGCTGCCCTCGCGTTTGCTGCGCTCTACGTGGCGCTCAACGCCGGCTACAGCGCCGGTTTGCGCGAGGTCGCGATCCTCGATGTGTTCATCATCGCCGGGGGGTTCATGCTGCGCATCCTCGCCGGCACTGTGGGACTGGGCATTGCGCCTTCGCAATGGCTGCTGCTTTGCGGCCTGATGTTGACTATTTTTCTCGGCTTTGCCAAGCGCCGCGCCGAACTCGTCGCGGCGCCATGGGGAGCAAACCCGGTCACGGCAAGAGCGAACCGCGGTTTGCCGGCGGCTCCAGGCGGCGAAGGCGATGCGGCGCAGGGCGCGGACAGCCTGGCCGCACGCAGCGCTTTGGCCGGTTATACGCCCGCGCTGCTTGACCGCATGATCTGGCTCAGTGCCGGCGGCACTCTGATCACCTATGCGCTGTATACGGTTGACAACGTCACCATCCTTACGCATGGCACCGACAAACTCGTCTACACGGTGCCTTTGGTCCTCTACGGGCTGTTTCGTTACCTCTACTTGCTTTACCGCCGGGGCGGCGGCGCCGATCCCGCATTGGAGGTGCCGGGCGATGCGCATCTGCTCGCCGCCGCCGCCGGATGGCTGGTCTTGGTCGTGGTGCTGATAGCCTGATGCCCCGGTTTTGGGCATAATTCGAGATCTTCCAGCGCTGCGATATGAACGAGATCACCGATCAGGGAAGGCTGCAGAATCTGGAGCCGGTGGGCGACGCGACCCAGTACGCGGTCCAGATCCATGGCCTGATCACTTACTCTCCGCTGTTCGAGAATTTCAATCTGTCCGAGATTCGCCTTTTGGCGCGCTTCATGCAGGTCTACCGCGCGCAGGCGGGCGTGGAGATCATCCGCGAAGGCGAAGCGGGCGACTTCATGATGGTGCTGATCGAAGGCTCGGTCGAAGTCTTCAAGCAGGACCGCTGGAACTCCCCGCGTTTGATCGCGGTCATCGACCCGGGGAAGACGGTGGGCGAGATGTCGATGATCGACGGCGAGCCGCGCTTTGCGACCTGCGTCGCGGCCGAGCCGTGCCTGATCGCCGTGCTCTCGCGCGAAAGCCTCGCCCGCATCATCCTGGAGCAGCCCATCCTCGGCGCGAAGATCCTGATGGAACTCGTTCTCCTGCTCTCGCAGCGGCTTCGCCAAACGAGCGCGAAACTGGTAAGCTTCATGGATAAGGAACCCGAATGACGGCGGACAAGAGCTGACGTTTCGCTGACACGCAATCGGCGCTCGGGATGATATGGCACAATATTCGATGACCCTTAAGGAGGAGAGATGAAGATAAAGATAGTCAACGGCAGAGATTTCTGGGCCGGGGTGATGTTCACCGGCATCGGCCTCGCTTTCATGATTGCCTCGCGTGAATACCAGATGGGTTCGGCGGTGCGCATGGGACCGGCGTATTTCCCGACCGTGCTCGGCGGCATGCTCGCGGTTCTCGGGCTGGCCGTCTTCATTCGCGGATTCGTGTCCAAGATCCCGCACACCATGAGAGTATTTACGCTTCGCGTGCCGGTGTTGATCGCGAGCATCGTCGTGAGCGTGATCGCCTTCTATGGGGCGGACTTCATCAAGGGACTGGGTGGCGCGGGGACCGTGATCCAGTACCTCTTGAACGCCGCCGGGCTGCTCCTATTCATCGGCGCGTGGGGCCCGAGAGCCCTGTTCATCATCCTGGTTTCGGCGGTGATTTTCGGTTATTTGCTCAAGCCGCTCGGCCTGGTCGCCGCCACGGCCGTGCTCGTCTTCGGCAGCGCCTGGGGCGGACATGAATTCAAGTTCAAAGAGGTCGCGATCATGTACGCGGCGTTGGCGATATTTGGGGTCTTCATCTTCATCTATGGGCTGGGGCTGCCGATGAACATCTGGCCCGAGTTGGGGTGAGCCATGGAAGGCCTCATTGCAAATCTCGCACTCGGGTTCGGCGTCGCGCTGTCGTTCCAGAACATCCTCTACTGCCTCGGCGGCGTTCTTCTCGGGACGCTGATCGGGGTGCTGCCCGGAATCGGCCCGGTCGCGACCATCGCCATGCTGCTGCCGGTGACCTTCACCCTGCCCCCGGTTTCGGCGCTCATCATGCTCGCCGGAATCTATTACGGCGCGCAGTACGGCGGCTCGACCACCGCGATCCTGGTCAACCTTCCCGGCGAGGTATCCTCGGTGGTCACCTGCCTGGACGGCTACCAGATGGCGCGCCAGGGCCGGGCGGGCCCAGCGCTGGGCATATCCGCCATCGGATCGTTCATCGCCGGGTGCGTCGCGACCGTGGTCATCGCGCTGTTCGCGCCGCCGCTGGCTGAGGTCGCGCTCAAGTTCGGCCCGGCAGAATATTTCTCGCTCATGGTGCTGGGTCTCGTGGGCGCCACGGTGCTTGCGCACGGGTCGCTGGTGAAAGCGATCGCCATGGTGCTGCTCGGGCTGCTGCTGGGGCTGGTCGGAACCGACGTCAATTCGGGCGTGGCGCGCTTCAATTTCAGCATCCCCGAGCTCTCCGACGGCATCGGTTTCGTCGGCGTGGCGATGGGGGTCTTCGGCTTTGGCGAGATCATCCTCAACCTCGAAACCCAGGCCAAGGGAGGTCCACGCGAGATCTTCACCAAGAAGGTGTCCAACCTCCTGCCGAGCCTGCAGGACTTCAAGGACTGCGCCGGTTCCATCGCCCGCGGAACGGTGCTCGGATGCGCACTCGGTATTCTCCCCGGGGGTGGCGCGCTCCTGGCCTCCTTTGCGGCCTACACTCTGGAGAAGAAGGTTTCCAAGAACCAGGCCAACTTCGGCAAGGGCGCGATCCAGGGCGTCGCGGCGCCGGAATCGGCCAACAACGCCGGCGCGCAAGCGTCCTTCATCCCGCTGCTCACGCTCGGAATTCCTTCCAACCCGGTGATGGCGCTCATGATCGGCGCCATGATGATCCAGGGCATCGCCCCCGGGCCGCAGGTGATGACCGAGCGGGCGGAGCTTTTCTGGGGCATGATTGCCAGCATGTGGGTGGGGAACCTGATGCTCGTGGTTCTCAACCTCCCCATGATCGGCCTATGGATCAAGCTGCTGACGGTTCCGTATCGCTACCTTTATCCGGCGATCATCGTGTTCATGTGCGTCGGCATCTACAGCCTGTCGAACAGCCCGTGGGACGTGATGATGACGGCGATGTGGGGCATCGGCGGCTACATTTTCGCCAGGCTCGAGTGCGAGCCGGCCCCCCTCATGCTCGGCTTCATCCTCGGTCCGCTGATGGAGGAAAACCTGCGCCGGGCGATGCTGCTTTCGCGCGGCGATCCGATCGTGTTCTTCACGCGTCCGATCAGCGCAGGAATGCTCGCGGTAGCCGCGCTCCTGCTGCTCATCGTCCTCGCGCCGGCGATTCGCCAGAAGCGCGAGGAGGCTTTCGTCGCCGATTGAGCGGCACGCAGCGGCTCGCCGTTAAATCAAGCGCCCCATCTCCCGCCTCGGGAGGGGGGCGCTTGTCATTGCGCGTCTAGGTGTAGTAGGGAAGCTCTGAAAAACGTCATTCCCGCGTGGTAAGCATGCCCCCGCGGAAGCGGGGGCGGGAATCCAGAAGATCCTTGATTCGCCTGGACCCCCGCCTTCGCGGGGGTGACAAAAATGGAGTTCTTCAGAGCCTCCCTAGGGGCGAGGCAGGTCGGGCGCCGACAAACTGGCCAATGCCCTGCGCAACTGGCCGTTGCCGGTGTCGAAGCTCAAGTTGAACGAGGCCACCAGCGGCCGAACCGAAGCGGTCCCCTTCGCGCCCACGGGGGCGACGGGGAAAGTGACCTCGACCACATCGGAGGAGGAGAGCAGCCGGAGAAGCTTCTGCTCGCCCGTGGCGACATACCTCGCGCCGCTCGACTGCCCGACGCCGGCCACGTTGAGCAGATCGATCGACAGGAGCACGCTCGTCGGCCCGCCAAAATCCGGATCGGGAACGACGGTCGCTATCACGCGCGCTCGGCCGGAAAGGGCGACGGTCTCCCCGACCCCCTCGACCGTACCCGCGATAGGGACGATGAGATTGGTGACCGGGCGCGACAGCAATGAGGAGGGAATCTGCGCGGCGGCGCTCTGCCACGCCAGGTTTGCGGTCAGCCCGGCAAGGAGCGCGAGGACCGCGGCGGTGGATCTCGGGTGACGGCGATTCATATCGACCTCCTCATGTCATTCAGAGTTGCGCAACGCGCGGAGAGTTCTCCTGGTGCAGGGCATTCAGCGTCCGGCCGAGGCTTTGCGTTGCGGCTCGTGGCGCGCCTGCGCCTCCAGGTACCTGATCAGCAGTTCCACGTCGCCATCTCCCAGGCGGAGGTTGGGCATTCGCACCCCCTTGTACCTGGCAAAGAGCGCCGTCGCGATGGGGTCTTTTCCCGCCAGGACCTTGTCCGGGGTCCTGATGTAGCGCGCGAGCCACGCCCGATCCCGAGCGCTTGCCACACCTGCGAGGTCGGGCCCGATGCCATCGCCTCCGCCGATGGTGTGACAGGCGGCGCAGCGGGTGCGAAAGAGGTAGCTTCCCGCCTCCAGCCCCTCGATCGGGCGCGCCTGAGCATAGCTTTCGCTCGAGAGCAGTCCCTCGGCTTCGCGGCCAAGCAGGAAAGTGCTGATCTTGGTGGCGAGAAAGCGCGGGTTGTCCACCGCGGAGTTTCGCATCCACAGGCCGGCGGGTTCGTTCCCCACCATGAGGCTGGGCAGATGCCCGTCGCGGTCGGCGGCGTCGGTGATCGAGGAAAGGCCAAACTTCTTGGCGATAAGCGCGATGTCGGCCTTTTTGCCGGTGAGGAAGGTCCAGCCCGGTCCGACGCCGTACTTCTCCATGTACGCCTTGAGCACCGCCGGCGTATCGCGTTCCGGATCGATGCTGATCGAGTAGAAGTGGATGTCCTTGCCGACGCCCTCGCCGAGGAGCCTCTGCACCTGCACCAGACGCGCGGTTTCCAGCGGGCACAAGTCCTGGCACTGGGTGTAGACGAGGTTGATCACCACCCGCCTGCCCTTCAGAAGATCGTCGTAGAGGCGCACCGTCTTCCCCGCGTGGGTGACGAGCGGGACATTCGGGAAGTAGCGCGCCCGCCAGCGCTCGTTTCCGGCCGGAGCGGGTGGGGCGGCACGCGCTTCGGCCGCAGCAGGCCCGCCCGCCTGATGATCGCTATGCGCGATGCCGATGCGCGGTGCGGGCACGAGGAGCGCCAGCGACGCCGCGGCGAATGACCAGATGATTGCGCGCATGGCATTCACAACTCGCGCCGTGCAGGCTCGCAGTCTCATCATCGAAACGCGCTCGGGAGAATGTCGCTCGGGGCCTGGAAGCGCACTCCCTGAGGTGTCGGGATCGGCGTCGGCAGCGGGCGCAGGAACGCGCCGCCCCCATCGTCGATCTCCCAGCGCAGGAGCATGGCGTTGTCCTCGTGCGTGGTGTTGTGGCAGTGCTCCATGAACATGCCGCCGAAGTCGCGAAACTGCATGGTGAGGGTGACGCTCCCGCCCGGGCGCAGCCGGTAGACGTCTTTTCGGCCGCGCTCCCAGGCCGGCACGTTGCTCGCGCTTCCGTCGCGGGCGAGGATCTGGCCTTCCTCGAAGTGGATGTGGATGGGATGGTCCCAGCCGCCGCCGCCGTTCTTCAGGGTCCAGATCTCGCGCGTGCCGAATCTGGGCGCAGCCGAAATCCTGCCGAAGTCGGCAGCGAGCATCTGCCCGCCGTCGGTCTTGACGCCCCAGGGGCCGAAGAAAGAAGAGATGGGGTCGCTCGTGGTCTGGTCTGCGCCGCGGCCGAATTCGAAAGTGCGGCTCGCCGCGACCGGGATCTTGGACAGATCGGGGTTCGGGATGAGGGTGTCGGGCACCTGGCTCAGGTCGGGGCTGGGGGGATCGCGAACGATGCGAAACTCGAGGAACCTGCCCACGCAGGGATCATCCGATTGCCCCGAAAGCGCTTCCTTGATCGAGAGGTCCTCGTGCGGTTTTCTTCCGGTTTGGTGCTCGGCGAGGTTCACCATCCACACCTTGTGCCCCACCGGGTAGCGCGAGAAGTCGATCACGATGTCATAGCGCTCGGCGATGCCCTGCTCGTCGAGCTGGGTGAGAACCACCGGGCGCGGCAGCAGGTTGCCGTCGTTGGCGATGAAAATTATGGGCGAGGCGTCGGAGAGCGCGATTTTGAAGAAACGGGCGACCGCCGCGTTCAGGATGCGGAAGCGGTACTTTCGCCGCTCCACTTCGAAGTACGGCTTGTAGGCGAGGTTCACGGTCATCACGTCGCCGAGGAAGCCGTCGAAATCGAAGATGTCCATGGCGAGCTGCCCGTTCGCGTCGAAGGCTTTGTCCGCGAGCATGAGGTTCACGTCGTAATCGAGGTTGCCCCACCCTTTCGCGGTGCCGCTGGGCAGTCGGAGATTCACGCCGTCGTTCACCGCTTCGTTGCCGCGATCC